>JACQWK010000284.1 GCA_016209525.1 Verrucomicrobiota bacterium | reverse complement strand
CTCTTGCATTTCCGAAATTGGTTACTTTGGCGTCACAGGCCCCGCTGCACCTGTCAGCAGAGCCACGCATTTGACACCCGCTCTTCAGTCGCTATATTGCCTCCCCTTTTATGAACCGTAATCCGCATGTGGCTGTGGTCGGTGCGACGGGCGCCGTCGGCATCGAGATGATTCGAACCCTGGAAAGACGCAACTTTCCGGTTCGCCAATTGACGTTGCTGGCCTCGGCTCGGTCCGCAGGCAAGACGTTGAAGTTTAAGGGAGCGGACCTCAAGGTTCATGAGCTCGCCAACACATCATTCCAGGGCGTTGACCTGGCGTTGTTCAGCGCCGGCGGCAGGATTTCCAAGGAATTCGCCCCGATTGCCGCGAAAAGCGGTTGTGTCGCGGTCGATAACTCCAGCGCCTTCCGCATGGACGACTCGGTGCCTCTCGTGATCCCGGAGATCAACGGCGCCGACGTGAAATGGCATGAAGGGATCATCGCCAATCCGAATTGCACCACGGCGATCGCACTGATGGCGCTTTATCCGCTGCACCAAGTGTTTCACGTGAAGCGAATTTTTGCTTCCAGCTACCAGGCCGTGTCCGGCACGGGCGCCAAAGCCATCGAAGAACTGAAACGGCAAGTGGCTCAGATCGTGGCCGGCCAGGCGGTGACGCGCGAGGTTTATCCGCATCAGATTGCGTTCAATGTCCTGCCGCACGTGGATTCGTTCCTGCCTTCCGGCTACACGAAGGAAGAAATGAAGATGCAGAACGAGGGACGGAAAATCATGCATCATCCGGCGTTTGTGGCGAGCGTCACGTGTGTGCGCGTGCCGGTCTATCGGGCGCACTCGGTTGCGATCAGCGCCGAGTTTGAGAAACCGGTCACGGTCGAAGCCGCGCGGGCCGTGCTGGCGCGGGCGCCGGGATTGGACGTCGTGGATCACCCGGAAAAAGCGGAGTATCCGCTGCCGCTTTACGCCGCCGAGAAGGACAACTGCCAGGTGGGCCGACTCCGGCAGGATTGCGCCATGACCAACGGCCTGTGTTTCTGGGTTTCGGGCGATCAACTGCTCAAAGGCGCCGCGCTTAACGCGATACAGATCGCGGAGCTTCTCCTCGATCCGCTTTAGCCCCGATCCATCTCTGACGATTCTGCGAATCCACGCGAATCCAAGTTTGCGATCCGGCAGATCGAGAATCGCGCGAATTTACGGCTGAACCCGTTCAGAGACTCATCCGCTCGGGGTCAATCCGATGAGGCAGCGCACTCCAAACAGCTTCGGCCATCGCGAGAGCAGCTTGTCCATCCGTTGCAGCCAAGGAAGCCAGCGGGCGGGATAAAAGGCCGGTCTGCTGAATCCTCCGGAGAGCGCATACCCGAAGCTCGCGAGAGCCTCCGCATGGAGCACTAACCAACCTTCCAAGAGCGCGCCCGCTTCGCGGCGAAAAAAGATCCGCGTGGCGTTCCCTTGGGCGGCGTAATAAGGGCGTGGTCGTGGCAGTGTCTCAGCCGGATTGATTTCTGCGCGCCACGCCACGGGCTCGGGATGGAACAAGCCGTAGATCGGCCGGCTCGCCCAACTGATGTAAGGCTCGAAAAGAACGAGCCTTCCGCCGGCGGCGAGGACACGTCGAGCTTCGTTCATGAAACATTTTGGCGCGCTCAAGTGATGGAAGACATCGAACAGGATGAGATGGGAGACCGCACCGTTCGCGAAGGGCAGTTCATACGCATCGCACACCAAATCCAGCCAGTGATTGAAGTGAGCGTCCGTGCTTAGAGTCTCCGGAAGAGAGGCCTTCAAGTTTCCGATGCCGGAGCCAATCTCCACGATCCGGCCTGGGATCGCGCGGTCGGTCAGGCGAGTGATGCGTTCGTAGAAATCCGCGTAGATTTGGCGCAACAACGGTTTGGAATCCCAGACGCGCCGATTGCGGAGGATTTCGAGTTGGTGCCGGTTCATTCAATGAATTTGAGCCGGCGCGCCGCGAACAGCACCATCCGGCACAACAACCACCCATGCCGCCATCGTTGGATATTCGTCTGACCATAGGCCCGGGCGGCATACCGAATCGGCAGGTCCATGATCTTCAGATTGAGTTTGGCGGCGCCGAACAACAGATCGAAATCCCCGAACGGATCGAAATCCCCGAAGTAAGAGCGGTTGCGGGCGATGTTCTCATAATCGGCGCGAAACAGCACTTTGGTTCCGCACAGCGTGTCCTTGATCGACTGGCCTAGGAGCCAACTAAACGCCAGGCTGAAAAGCTTGTTCACGACGAGATTCAAGAATGGCATGGCTGCATCCTCCATGGGGTACACCAGGCGCACGCCGTTGACAAATTCCGCGATCCCGGATCGAGCCACGCCATAGAATTGCGGCAATTGCTCCGGCGGCATGGTCAGATCCGCGTCCAGAATGAAAAGCAAATCTCCGGCGGCCGCCGCAAACGCTTCCCGCACGGCCCCGCCTTTGCCTTGGCTTCGTTGTTTGAGGATTTTAATCTCCCGGTTGGGATACTTTGCAGCCACCCGCCGGATCTCGTCCCACGTGTCATCGGTTGAGTGCCCCTCGATAAAAATGATCTCGGTGCCGAGGCCCATCTCCGGCGTGCGCTGAACCGCCGCTTCGATATTTCCCGCTTCGTTGCGCGCCGGGATGACGACTGTGCAACGGTAATCCAGAGAGCCTTGCTGAGAATGTGGGGCTGACATCTTGTCTGGCGGTTGACGGAGCATCCTTGCTCCGTCGTTCGGGCGGCAAGATGCCGCCCCAACTGGCAGGCTGGAAGCCTGCCCCACAATTGCAGGCTGGCTCATTGGCAAGTAACGCTGCGGCCGGGCCACGAGAATCACCGTCAGACAGAGATGACGCAGCCACGGCGCCAGCCATCGATTGAGCAGCGGCTCCCACAACGGCGTGTACAGCGGCCAAAGGATGCGTGTGTCCATTTTGACCGCTTCCCAGCCTGCCAAGTGCAGGAGGTTCTTCATGTCCGCCGTCGAGAGCCAGTTTTGCGGGAGCGTGGGGGCTTTGGCGCCGAATCTCTCGGCCAGATTGAGGATCGGATGCCACAAGTAGTTAAAGAAATTCACCACCAGCCTTGTGCGGGGATGAGCGAACCGGTGCAGGCGGCTCAGCACAGCCTGCACGTCCGGCAAATCGTTCACCAAGTCCGAGACAAGGATGTAATCGAACTCTTCGTCGAGTGAAAGATCGGCAGCATCGGCGACGGAAAACTCGATTTGCGGATGGCGGTGGCGTGCCAGCTCGATCATGGCCGAGCTGAAATCGACTCCGACACCCCGGGATGGGCGGACTTCCGCCAGCAAGTCACCCAAGCCGCAGCCGACTTCTAAAACTCGGGATTCGGGAGGGACCAGGTGGGTGAAATACCGTTTGAGGAGCCGGTGATAGTGGCGATCGCTTTCTCGTGGACGGAAAGCAGCGCGGCTGTCGTAAAACGCCCGGCGGTCTGTCATCCGTGAATCTTCTAACTCAAGAATTGCCGGGCTGCGAGCGCGAAAGAAAAAACCCAGCGTCGCAAACCTCCTCGTTGATCGTTAATTCTTAAGAACGAACTTGGAACCCCGAAACACGCGAACGGTGATTCAGCCGCAGCGAAAGGACAGCAATTCTCATTTTGGCCGTAACGCAGACACTCCTGTCCGCAAAACCTCCGAAAAGCTGCGGACAGGAGTGTCCGCCTTACGGTCACGAGCCGCGCTCGTTGCCAAAATGAAAATTGCTAGCGAAGGAAGCCTTGACTCAATGACTCAGGGATGTCATGTTCCACTTGCAGCTTCGGACTATAGTTTCGAATCGAAGCTGCGTATTAGCGGGCTCCTGCGGGAGCCCGAAACTTTATTTAGAATTATGAACAGAGTGGCCGTCTTCGTAGATGCGGGTTATCTCTTCGCCCAAGGTTCAGCTCTCCTGACTGGTCAAAAGCGCCCTCGAAGCGAAATTGAAATCGATCTCAATGGTGTTTTAAGTGCTCTCGAGGAACTTGCTTGCCGGCTCAGCGGAGTTCAATTGCTGAGGATTTATTGGTATGATGGGACTGCCACGGGGCCTTCCCCCCAACATCTTGCCGTTGCTTACCAACCCCGCGTCAAACTGCGTCTTGGCTTTGTCAACACTGCCGGGGAACAGAAAGGCGTTGATTCGCTAATCGTGACCGACATGATCACGCTGGCTCGCAATGGGTCGATGAGTGACGCATTGCTGCTTTCAGGCGATGAAGATATTCGAGTCGGAGTTCAGCAGGCCCAAGAGTTTGGCGTCCGAGTCCATCTTCTGGGAATCACTCCGTGTCGTGGAAGCCAATCCCAGTTTCTGCTTCAGGAATCGGACACGACCCATGAATGGGGGTTGGCAGACGTGTCCAAGTTCCTTTCGCACCGCCCGAGAGTGGTTTTTCCTGTTTCACAATCCTCAAAAAAACCTCAGCCAGAGTCCGGTGGCAACCAAGGTTTAAGTGTGGGAGCCTCGGTGGAGGCAGTCGCTGACGCGGCTGCCAAAGAAATCCGAATTGAGCCTGCCGTCGTGGACAGTCTGATCGCAAATTATGATGCAAACCATCAACTGCCTCCTGTGGTGGACAGGCCCCTTTTGGGATTGGCGAAGAAGCAGCTCGGCCTTCTGAACCCCGATCAAAGAGAAAAGTTGCGTGCCGCGTTCGTCGCCACTTTGCGTAAGAATCGACCTACCAAGCCCGCCTCGTGATTCCTCGGATTCCACCATGTGGTTTGGCCAGAGCCCCCAGCTCTTCCGGACTAAGCTGACGAGTTGGACTTCCGTCCGCTAGACTCGCAATCAGGGGTCACTCGCACCGCAAGAGGTGAGGTTTTTTGAATCGTCAGCATGTTTGAAATGCAGTTAATTGTTCTTACATGCTAGCCGAAAAGCCTTGGAAGCCGGACGCGGTGTTGCGCTATTTGCTGGCGTTGTTCACCAGCATCTTTTCCGGAGTGCTCCTGGTGGGTTGGCTAAACTCGCCGTCCTCTCCGTTCGCGTTCGATCCGCGGTTTGTGACGGTCGTAGTCGGCGCTCTGACTTTCCACGGAATGGCGCTGGCCTTAACCCACTTCTTCCTCCGCGAGCACGACGTGAATTGGTCGGCCGGCTTTGGCTTTCGTTCGCCGCGCGTAGGCCGCTCTCTCTTGCTAGCGGGCATTGTAGGGGTCGCGGTGCTGCCCATGGCCTGGTCCCTGGCGCGGGTCTCGGCCAAAATCATGGCGAAGTTCCACTTCGATCCAATCGTGCAAGACACTGTTCAAACGTTGCAGGCCGCCGAGTCCACCGAACTCAAGATTCTGCTGGGATTGCTCGCGGTCTTTGTCGCACCGGTTGCCGAGGAGTTGGTGTTTCGCGGCATCCTCTATCCGGCCATTAAGCAGCGGGGCTTCCCTCGCCTGGCTCTCTGGGGAACGTCGCTGTTATTCGCGGCCATTCATAACAATGCGATGATCTTCCTTTCGCTCACATTGCTGGCCGTCCTCCTGACGCTGCTCTACGAGACAACGGACAACCTATTGGCCCCCATCCTGACGCACAGCCTGTTCAACCTGGCCAATTTCTTTTGGCTGATCTTCCAGCCAGGCGTGCGACCGCTATGAGCGAATTCGAGCTCATCGCCAGGATTATCCCCCAGTTGCCGCGCAACGAGTCGGTCGTGGTCGGCGCCGGAGATGACTGCGCCGTATTGGATTTCGGAATAGCCGGCCGGCTGCTCTTGTTCAAGACAGACGCGGTTGTCGAAGGAATTCATTTCACGAAAGAGGCCGAGCCCGAGAAAGTCGGGCACAAAGCCCTGGCGCGATGCCTCAGCGACGTGGCCGCGATGGCCGGCACGCCAACCCACGCGCTGGTAACGCTCGGATTGCCGCGGACGTTCGAGGTCGGTTTCGTGGATGCGATCTACCGTGGACTGAATCGCCTGGCCGCGCGCCATGAAGTGGCCGTGGTGGGAGGCGAAACCACCACAAACCCGGAACGCAGCTTCATCTCCGTTTCGGTCCTCGGGACGGTCCCGAAGGAGAAATGCATTTTGCGGTCCGGGGCGAAAGTTGGAGACGCCATTTTCGTGACCGGAACCCTGGGAGGCTCTTTAGAAGGCAAACACCTCGAATTCGAACCGCGGTTGGCTGAAGCGCGCTGGCTGGCGGAGCATTTCGAGATTCACGCCATGATGGACATCAGTGACGGATTGGCGAGCGACCTGCGGCATTTGATGCGGGCCAGCGGCGTTGGCGCTGAATTGCTCTCCACAGCCATTCCCATCAGCCGCGCCGCGCGGAGCAGCCGGCGCGCCGCCGGCGATGGCTCGGGTCTTCCAGCGGGCGGCGATGGAGCACGCAAACCACCTCTGCTCGCCGCGCTCACGGACGGAGAGGATTTCGAGCTTTTGTTGACTGTGGCCGCGAGCCAGGCGGTCATTCTGCTCGATGCTTGGAAAGAGAGATTTGCGGACCTCCCCCTCACCTGCATCGGCAGGATTATGGCGGAGCCAGGCCTCTTGATCAGAGACAAAGAAGGCACCCGTCCCTTGTTGGAACATGGCTACGTTCATTTCGCATAGCCCGGCGGAAACAGAAGCTTTCGCCGCGAGTCTCGGAGCCGGCCTTCCGCATGGTAGCGTGATCGGTCTGAGCGGAGAGTTGGGCGCCGGCAAAACCCAGTTCGTCAAAGGATTAGCCCGCGGTTTGCGTCTCACCGACCGAGTCCACTCGCCCACGTTTGCTCTGCTGAATATCTACAGCCACGGCCCCGTTCCTCTGTTCCACCTCGACTTGTATCGGCTGGAGACCACCGGGCAGATCGTGGCCGCCGGCTTGGAGGAGTATTTTACCCCGCAGGGCATCTCCGTCGTGGAATGGTTCGAGCGATGGCAAGGTCCGGAGCCGGCGTGTGTGCGCCGATTTGATCTCCAGATTCTGAATGAAACCGGGCGGTCGATCTCCTACGAATGAACTGCCGATATGGTGATGCTGGCGCTTGAGTTTTCTTCGCCAATCCGGAGTGTGGCTGTTGTGTTACTGGACGCCAAGAGCGCTGTCCACACGGTCCTCGCGGCAGTCTCAGAGGAAGACGGACAAGAGGTCAGACCATTGCCGATGATCGAACTTGCTCTGAAGAACGCCGGCATCGAGCGCGAAGCGATCGAGTGCGTGGCTGTCGGTCTTGGTCCGGGTTCGTACACCGGAGTTCGATCGGCCATTGCGCTGGCGCAAGGCTGGCAGCTCGGCCGATCCGTGGGCTTGCTAGGAGTCAGCAGTGCCGATGCCCTGGCCGCGGGCGCTCAGGCGAAAGGCTGGTTCGGCCGAGTCGGCGTTGTGATCGACGCGCAGCGCGATGAGTTCTATGGCGCGGGTTATGAAGTGGCCGAGGCGGGTTGGCGGCCGAAGGAACCGCTTCGGATCGCTTCCAGGGACGAGATTCAAAACTTTGCTTCCGCTTACGATGCGATCGTTGGGCCGGAAGCCACGAAGTTTTTCCCCCAGGCTCGAATTCTTTGTCCCCGAGCAGACACGTTTGGGGCCTTGGCGCGGGGGCGCGCGGATTTTGTGCCGGGCGAAAAACTGGAGCCGATCTATCTCCGGGAGGCCAAGTTTGTCAAAGCGCCGCCGCCTCGGGTGATGCCAGGCCTCTGAGCTTGGCTTTTCGAATTGCATCCGGAACACCACGCGCGTTTGGTACCGAAGGGGCGTGGTGAAAACGGGTGTGGCGTGCAGTGCGCCACATCGCAGCGCCGACTTGCAGTCTATGAATATCGCCAGGAATCGTCGCCGACCGCGACGATTTTGGACTGCGGTGGCGGAGCGAAGCGCCGACCTCAACTTTTCACAGATCTCGAGACGGGAGAATCCGAGAATCCCGAAGGGATTGCGCCCTCCAGCCCAGCGTAGGCGCGACGCGCCTACCCTGGGTGGAAGGTCATGCAAATCTCTCAACCCTGATGGGGTTGTGGCTCGGCTGCGATTTATTGGTGCAACCCCATTGGGGTTGAGATTCCTTTTGCCGGATTTTCCCAGGGTAGCTCGTTCCTCGCAACCCTGGGCTTTGTTGCGGAATCCCTTCGGGATTCTCGAGAAAACCTTCACGACTTGTGTGTAATGTTCAGTCGGCGACACCGCTTTCCGGCGCCGGCCAACAGTTCCAAAGCGGCGTGGCGCTTCGCTTCCCGCCGCAGTCCAAAAAGTTTGGCACTCGGCGAACTTGCTCCCCGATGGCGAGCGGGGTATTGGTCGTCGCGTGTACGTCGCGACCCAAACATGGCTTGGAGGTTTCGTGCTTGCCTCGATCCTCCTGAATTTGAACGGTCACGGCGCCGAACAAGACTGGCACGCGGAAGCCGGGTTTTGCTGGGCTGAATTGCCGGTACCCGCACAAGGCAAGACCGGCTTCACCCTTCTCGCGCCGGCCCAGACGGGCATCACCTTCACCAACACTCTAAGCGAGCTTGAAGGCGCCGCCAACCGCGTGTTGCTCAACGGCTCCGGCCTAGCGATTGGCGACTTTGACAACGATGGCTTGCCGGACGTTTTCTTCTGCGGCCTGAACACGCCGAACGCGCTCTACAAGAATCTCGGGCAATGGCGATTCAGGAATGTCACGGACGAATCCGGCTTGCGGACCGTTGGGAATTATTGTCGCGGCGCCGCGTTCGCCGATCTCGATGGGAACGGTTGGCTCGATCTTCTCGTCAGTCAGAACGGCCACGGCGTTCTCTGCTTCCTCAACGACGGTCAAGGCAGGTTCCGTGAGGCCACCCATGCCGCAGGCACTGGAAGCCGCCGCGGCAGCACCACGCTGGCGCTGGCGGACGTGGATGGGAACGGGACGCTGGACCTGTACGTGACGAATTACCGAGCCGAAGACATTCGCGACCGCGGCCAGGTCGATCTTCACTTGGTGAATGGGCAGTTGACGGTCCCTCCCTCCCTCAGAGACCGGTTGCTCGTGTTCAATGGACAAGTGCTTGAGTACGGCGAGCCCGATCAATTGTATCTCAATGACGGCCAAGCGCGCTTCCGTCCGGTTCCCTGGACGGACGGCGCATTCGCGGATGAGGAGGGCAAGAGGCTGAGTCAAGCCCCGCTGGACTGGGGACTCACCGCGACCTTCCGCGATTTCAACGGAGACGGCGCGCCGGATATCTACGTGTGCAATGACTTTTGGCCCCAGGATCGAATCTGGATTAATCAAGGCCAAGGCCAGTTCCGCGCGCTTGCCGAAATCGCGCTGCGATGCACCAGCGCCAGTTCCATGGGCGTGGACTTTGCGGACCTCGATCGGGATGGCCATCTGGATTTCATGGTCGCGGACATGTTGAGCCGCGCTCCGCGTCTGCGCAAACGGCAGATGTTCGCGTACACGAGCGATGCGCTCCCGCCGAGCGCCGTGCGCTTCCGGCCGCAGCTCATGCGCAATACCCTCTTTCGGAATCGCGGCGATGGCACCTACGCGGAGATTGCCAACTTCAGCGGCGTGACGGCGTCAGACTGGTCCTGGCAACCGCTGTTCCTCGACGTGGATTTGGATGGATTTGAGGATGTGCTGATCCCCGCCGGAAACACCAAGGACGTGCAGGACTTGGATGCAACGATGGAAATCGGCGCGCGGCAACATTCGTGGCGCGGCTACACCAACGAAGTGGAACGCCAAAAGGCGTTCACTCAGGAGCGAATGGTGCACAACAGGTTGTATCCGGATTTGCCGATGCCAATCGTCGCGTACCGCAATCGGGGCAATCTGACGTTCACCGAGACCACACGCCTTTGGGGAACCGACCAACCCGGCGTGCATCAAGGCATCGCCACGGCGGATTTGGACGGCGATGGGGACTTGGATTTCGTGGTCAACAATCTCGGTTCGGCTGCCGGTGTGTATCGCAACGACACCACCGCGCTGCGTTTAGCCGTGCGGCTCCGCGGCGCGCCACCGAACCCTCAAGGCATTGGCGCAAAGGTGACGCTACTGGGCGGGGCGGTTCCCAGCCAAACCCAGGAATTGCTTTGCGGCGGCCGTTATCTCTCCGGCTCGGAGCCGACGACCGTGTTTGCCGCCGGCTCGCTCACCAACGAGCTGAAAATCGAAGTCAGTTGGCGGAATGGAAAGCGAAGCCGGGTCGAGGGCGCCAGAGGGAACCGAATTTACGAGATTGATGAACCCACTGCCGTCCTGGCGGAAGCTGAGGCGTTAAAGCGTGAAAATGTTGAAGGGGTGAAGCGTCCGAGCGGGGCCTCGCTGCCAGACGTTCGAAATTCAGATCTTACGGATTACGCTTTACGCAATACGGCATCACCTTCCAACTCTCCAACGCTTCAACGCTTCAACACTTCAACCCTTTTCACGGACGTCAGCCACTTGCTCGGCCACACTCACCAGGATACCGCGTTCAATGACTTCGCCCGTCAGAGCTTGCTCCCGAAGCAACTCAGCGAATTGGGCCCAGGCGTGGCCTGGTTCGCCGCGAACAACGACGGACGGGATGACCTGCTCATCGGCAGCGGACGGGGCGGCCAGACAAGTCTCTTTCTCAACGATGGCAAGGGCGGATTTCGGCGATCCCAGGACCCCGCTTTCACCCAGCCGGTGACCCGTGACCAGACGGGGCTTGTCGGATTGAAACGCGAGGATGGCAAACCGGTTCTCTTGGCGGGATCTTCGAATTACGAGGACGGGCTCGCGCTGGGCGCGGCCGTTCGACAATACATTTTTGGCCAGAAGGCCGTGGACGATACCATGCGCGGCCACGCGTCCAGCACAGGGCCGCTGGCATTGGCCGATTTGGAAGGGGACGGAGACCTCGATCTATTCGTGGGCGGCAGGGTTGTGCCCGGACGATATCCCGAACCAGCCTCCTCAATTCTCTTTCGGAACAACCGAGATCGCTGGGAACTCGACGCGGAGAACACGAAGGCTCTCGCCGGAGTCGGTTTGGTGAGCGGCGCCGTCTGGAGTGATTTGAACAATGACGGTTTCCCGGAACTCATTCTGGCGTGTGAGTGGGGTCCCTTGCGGGTCTTTCACAACCAACGAGGCGTTCTCACGCCACGGGATTGGCCCGTCACACTGACAGAGTGGGAAGGAACAACCAACTCCCAACCCTCAACTCTCAACCGGCTCACGGGCTGGTGGTCGAGCCTCACGACCGGAGACCTCGACGGAGACGGCAGGCTGGACATGGTTGCCGGCAATTGGGGGCTGAACAGTCCCTATCGGGCAACGCCTACGCATCCGCTCCGACTTTACTACGGCGATTTCACGCAACAGGGACGTCTTGATCTCATCGAGACCGAGTATGAGGCTGCGAGTGGCACGCTTCTGCCCCGCCGTATGCTCAACCCGCTGGCGGCCGCCTTGCCCTTCTTGCGCGAACGGTTTCCCACTCACAAGGCCTTTAGTGAAGCGTCCATTGAGGAAGTTTTGAAGGCCTTGCCAACGAAGCCAACAGAAATCCGAGCCGCGACGCTGGCCGCGACGCTCTTTCTCAATCGCGGCGACCGCTTCGACGCCGTCGAGCTTCCGCTGGAAGCGCAACTGGCGCCGGCCTTCGGAGCCAACGTCGGAGATTTTGATGGCGATGGCTTGGAAGATGTATTCCTCAGTCAGAACTTCTTTGCGACGCAGCCGGAGCTGCCTCGTCTGGACGCAGGCCGGGGGCTCCTGCTCCGAGGGGTCGGTGCCGGCCGGTTCGCTGCGGTGCCAGGGCAGATATCCGGCATTCAGGTTTACGGCGAGCAACGCGGCTCGGCCGTCGCAGATTTCGATGCGGATGGGCGGCTGGACCTGGTGGTTGCACAAAACCGCTCAACGACCCGTCTGTTTCGCAACCAGGGGGCTAAGCCCGGCCTTCGCGTCCGGCTCAAGGGACCGCCCGGCAATCCAAGCGGCATCGGCGCAAGCCTCGAGCTCGTGTTCGCGAGTGGCAAAAGCCCGATCCGTGAAATCCACGCCGGATCGGGGTATTGGTCGCAAGACAGCGCCGTTCAAGTATTGGGCCTGTCCGAGACACCGAAGCAGCTTGTTGTTCATTGGCCCGGTGGACGAACGACGCGGACAGATATTCCCGATCATGCGAAGGAAGTGACGGTGCAATCAACCGGGGTTTTGGACTCGAGCCGATAGCATTGGAGCTCTCGACGCCTTGGCAATCCACTGAGCCGAGCAAGTGCGTTGAGCGTCGCTGTTCCCCTCACCCCGGCCCTCTCCCCAGGGGAGAGGGAGGAACTTTCGCCGCGCGCGGAAATGTTCATCCATCCCGGATTAACCCAACCCGGTGGCAAGGATTCCCTCTCCCTGGGGAGAGGGAAAGATGTTCAAATCTGCGACTCCGCCGGCACAACAAACGGCTTGCGATACTCGCGGGTGAGAAAGGCGTTAGCTTGGGAGTGGTTGGCAAAGGCTTCTCGGTCCGAAGCGAGCTGGAGCAAAGGGCCAGCCGTCAATTTCGTTTTTTCGAGATCGACCTTGTTCTCGCGCAAATGCTCGACCGTGCGATCAAAGGTCTCGAGGAGGTTCTCATGCACGGTGAGTTTGCCAAGTTCATCCCGGAGTTCCGCCGGAGATACGGTTCGTCCGAGCCGCCAGGAGATGTTGCCGATGTGACACAGGGCGGTGGATTGATGGCCTTCGAGGATGTCCGCGTTGAGGTCTTCCCGTTTGCGGCTGCGCACGGCCTTTAGAAAATTGGCAAAGTGGCTCTCGTCTCTGCCGGAGAAGGTGCTGACAAGGTTGCCCTCCAAGTCGAACAACGAAGCGCCGGCGATGAAGCCTTTGGTGCCGTGGAAAACCCAGCCGCCTTTGACGCCGGGCCGGAATGGCCCCGTCTTTAGTCCGCGCGTTTCCGAGACGATTGTCTTGTCGCCGAAATCGAACACGCAGACCTGCGTATTCGGAGTTTGTGCGGCATCGGTGTAGCCGAATCTCCCGCCGTAACTGAGCACGGCGCGACCGAGTCCGGTGACGCACAGGCCCCAACGGCAAACATCAAGGGAATGAATATTGTTGTTGCCGAGTTCGCCATTCCCGGTGTCCCAAAACCAATGCCAATCGTAGTGGAATTGAGGGCGGGTCAGAGGGCTCATGGGCGCCGGACCTGCCCAGAGGTTGTAATCGACGTTGGCCGGGATCTCATAGCGTCCAGGTCCGCCAATCGAGCCGCGAGCGCCATAGACGATGCTGCGCGCCAACTTTACCTCCCCGAGCTTGCCTTGCTTCATGTAATCGATCGCGGCGGCCAGCGCGGCGTTGGACCGATTCTGAGTCCCGCCCTGGCAAATGCGCCCGGTCTGGCGCGCCACTTGCACGATTCGGCGCCCTTCACTGATGTTATGGCAAACCGGTTTTTCTACATAGACATCTTTGCCCGCTTGCATGGCCCAGATCGCCGCCAACGCGTGCCAATGATTGGGCGCGGCGATGAACACTGCGTCCACGGCGGAATCGTCGAAGACGCGGCGCATGTCTTGCACAGCCTGTGGCGCGCGGCCTTGTTTCTTTTCGACGCTTGCCGCCAATTCGTTGGCCAGATCGCGATCCGGATCACACACATAGGTTATTTGGCAATCCTGCAACGCGCCCAGCGCCTGGGCGTGTTGCTTGCCGCGAATCCGGCAGCCGAGAATCGCCGCGCGGATGGTGTGGTTCGGGCTCGCCGGTTTTTTCTCCTGAGCCGGTGCCGGCAGCGGCAAGGCGGCCCCGGCCACGACGGCTGCGGCGGCGAGCATGGAGTCTTCGAGGAAACGGCGGCGAGTGATGGAGTTCATAGGTGTTTAGTAGTGGCGGTTGTGATGGTGAGAGCTTCGGTTTTGCGACACGGCTCTCGGTCCCAGGGACTGAAGGGACGACAGGGACAACGGAAGCCGGCGCACTTTAGCCCTTTGGGTCATTTCAGCGGCCCTTGCCTGGCGCGGGCGGCGAGTCGGGCGCGAGTCATACGCTCGCGCAGGCCTCCTTGTTTGAGGAAGTCTTGTTCCAGCCGCCGCAGTTGTTGGTCAAGCAGGTAACAAGTCACTTTGATCAAGCCCGAGATGACATTGGCCGAGATCGCTGGGTCACGGTGTTCGATGCCTTTCTTGAAAGTCGCGTAATTCGCGCCGGGTGTACGATGGAGTTCGCGGAGGCGGTCGGCGTAGGGATGGTCCAGTGTCCACTCCTCAATGCCTCGATTGCGCATGAAATCGCGGTAGTCCTCGAGCAGTTCTTGCTGGCTCGCACGGGCTACACCAGTGAGCTTGATTTCGGTTTCCTTAGAGGTGCCGCTGGCCTGGCTGCCTTCGAGGATGTTTTGTTTGCCGGAGCGGGCCGCTTGCACCATCTGGCTGTGGGTGCGGTCGTGCTTGTGGAAAAAACGGCTGCAGAAATAAACGGTGGCGTCATACACGACCAGGGCCTTTTGGTAGGAAAGAAGGCTTTGGTAGCCTCCGTGAGGGGGGATGAAAGTCTCGCCATCGCCCGAGGGCAGGGACGAAAGGGACTTCAAGGACGGCGAGGGGCCTCCGAGGATTTCTGTCGCTTTCGTCGCTTCTGTCTTTCGCTCCGTGGCCATCGCTAGGTCCTTAGTCGTGGAAGGAGACTACCCGAATGTTGCTTCACCGGACAAGACTAAGCTGGCTCTGGTGCTGGGACGCAAGTCCAATCGACTGAACACTAATCACCGTGGATTTCAGATTGCACAGCGGATCACACCAGGAAAGAATGCGGATGTTTATTATGAGGACACGTCACGATAGAAATCCCTTCGGCCGGCTTTCTCGCCGGGAAATGCTGCGACTCTCCGGATGGCCTTTGATGGCGCTGCCACTAGCCAGTGCGCTCAGGGCGCAGGAGACACAGACGAAATCCAAGCCCGGCGAAACAGCGTTCCTTCCGCTGAATCGTTTTCCCCGCATGGTCCAGGAGTTTTTCGTGGAGCAAGTCCGCGCCGCCGAACAGATCGGCGCCAAGGCGCGCGCCGCTCTCAGCACCAAGGCCGACGCCGAGGCTTACGTCCGCGCGGTGCGGGAGAAGATTCGCGCCGCCTTCGGACCGTTCCCGGAGAAGACGCCCCTGAACTCCAGAGTCACCGGCAGTGTCGAACGGGACGTTTATCGCGTTGAGAAAGTAATCTTCGAGAGCCGGCCCGGCTTGCTGGTCACGGCCAATCTTTACGTGCCGAACAATAGAAAATTCCCCGCGCCCGGCGTGGTCGGCAGTTGCGGCCACTCTGACAACGGCAAAGCTTCAGAACCGTATCAATCCTTTGCGCAAGGGCTGGCCCGGCAGGGATATGTCGTGCTGCTTTTCGACCCGATTGGCCAGGGCGAACGCCTGCAATACACGGCCCTCGACTCGAAGCTTCGTCCTCGTCCGGGCGTAGGTGAGCATCTTCTCGCCGGAAACCAGCAATTCCTCATCGGCGAGTTCTTCGGAGCCTGGCGGGCTTGGGATGGCATCCGCGCGCTGGATTATCTTTTGAGCCGGCCGGAAGTCGATCCAAAGCACATTGGCATCACCGGCAATTCCGGCGGCGGCACGTTGACCACCTGGTTATGCGGCGTCGAATCGCGTTGGACGATGGCGGCGCCAGGCTGCTTCGTCACGACCTTCCGTCGGAACGTGGAAAACGAACTGCCTGCCGACACCGAACAGTGTCCGCCCAAAGCGCTCGCCCTGGGCCTGGATCACGCCGACTTCCTTGCCGCCCTCGCTCCCAAGCCGGTCATCATTCTGTCCCAAGAGAAGGATTATTTCGACACGCGGGGCGCGGAAGAAGCGTTCGCGCGGCTGCGCCAGATTTATCGTTTGTTGGGAGCGGAGGACGATGTCCAACTGTTCACCGGCCCGAACCCGCACGGCTATTCCAAGGAAAACCGCGAAGCCATGTATCGGTGGTTCAACCGGGCGACTAGGATTTCCGGCCAGACGAAAGAACCGGAGCTGGTCATCGAGAAGGACGAAACCCTTTGGTGCACGCCAAAGGGACAAGTCGCGGAACTGAACTCCCGCACTTTGTTCTCCTTTACTCAGGAGAAAGCCACATCCCTGGCTCGCCAGCGCTCCGGCCTTCCGCCCGAAGAACTGAGACGGGCTGTGGCAAACATCCTGAAATTGCCGGCGCGCATCGGCGTTCCCGATTACCGCATCCTCAGAGCGCTGCGTGGGCGCCGTCATCCCAAGCCAAGCTTCACCACCTACGCCGTCAACTCCGAGGCGAATCTCTGCGCCTTGGTGTATCGCCTGTCGGACACCGCTCATCTGTCCCGCCCGCCTCGCGAACCCCACCGCGCGGTGCTCTACGTCTCGCACCACTCCAGCGATGCGGAGTTGCGCAGCGAACCGCTGGTTGCCGAAATATTGAAGGCGGAGGCTGCGGCGGACTTCTGGACGTGCGACGTGCGCGGTATTGGCGAATCACGCCCCGATACGTGCGGGACCGATCAATTCCTGACGCCGTACGGCAGCGACTTTTTTTACGCGATTCACTCGCTCATGCTGGATCGACCCTACGCCGGACAAAGGACGCACGACCTGCTGCGAGTGTTGGACTGGTTTAAGAGCTGCGGGCGAACGGAAGTTCACCTCGTGGCGCGAGGCTGGGGGACCATCCCGGCGACGTTCGCGGCCTTGCTCTCGGAAGTAGTCGCGCAGGTCACCTTGAAGAACCCTCTCACATCCTACCAGGCAATCGCGGAGACGGAGCATTACCGCTGGCCGCTGTCGGCGTTTCTGCCGGGGGTGCTGTTGAAGTTCGACTTGCCGGATTGCTACGGCGCGCTGGAAGCGAAGAAACTGCGTTTGATCGAACCTTGGGGACCTGAGGCCAGTTGATGGATTTAGGGAACTTTTCGTGGACGAGGGAGCCCACGCCCCTACAATCCTCAGGCATTCTCACACCGTCGGAATCGACTGGCCATGCTTGTGCCGTCCGACAGTTGACTCACTGCGAAGGTCGGCCGAATTTCAACGAACTCGAAATCACGCGGCCGAGGTCTGAAAGCCAGAGCTTGTTGGCTTTTACTCCCGCTTCTCCAAGGTCACGCCGGGGATGGCGCCGCGCGGATAGCTGGCCTGGAACTCAACCGGCGCCTCGGCGTTGAGCCGGAAATCCGACGACGCCAAATCTGCAAAACTTGGGTCCAACACGCGGCTCCCGGCGTCGATTTTGAGTTCGCTCCGAAATTCCTCCAGAGTGGCGTAATTCCGGTGGCGCGCCCACGTGGTGCCCCATCTGAACTCACCCTGGCCCGGCGCGGCGAAATAGATGTTATCTTCGAATCGCAGTTTGAGGTTTTCCAAATTCCATTTTGATTTCGAATCGGTCTCGATCCTCTGCCTGCCGGCCGGCCAGTGGCGTTCGTCCTTCACGTCGAACCAGCCCCAGATCTGCGCGTCCCGGTTGAAGGCGATGATATTGTTCCGGATGAGTTCATCATGATTCCAGACAGGCCGGCCTTTGCGATCCTCGATGGTTCGGGTGCTTCGGAGTTGTTCGCGGAAGTTAAATCCCTCCCGGTTGCCGACCACCAGATTGCGCTCGATGACGCAATTCGGGCTGCTGGACAGCGAGATGCCCGCTTGCGCGCCCCAGGCCCCGGCCGTCGAGGCAAAACCGTTGCCCACAATCACATTGTCGTGTGCCCGCAACGCGAAGGAAATCTCGTAGAAAATCCCGGCGTCTTCGTTGTCGGCAATGAGACAGTTCCGTACTGAGCAATCCTCATTGCCGATGTCGAACCAGACGCCGTTGCCGTGGTTGCGGAGGAATCGGCTGTGTTCGAGAACGGCATCGCGGCAGAGCACAAGCTTGTTCCCGCCGGCTTCCCAGCCGCGGTCGAAGTTCTTCACGTTATTCTGCTCGACCAGGCAGCCGGCGAAGCGCAGATGGTGGGCGCGGTTGGCGCTGAAACCGAGCTGTCCGTTGTTTCGGAACGCGCAACGGCGCACGGTCAAGTGCTCCGCGGCGAACGTCGCCCCGCTGCTGTTCATGTCCTCAATCACGCAGTCTTCCAACACCCCGTGCCCGCCCGCGAGCCAAACTGCGCCGCGCTGGGCTTGGTTGGCGGCAAAGCGAAAGTGAATTCCCCGCAGGCGCACGTGCTCTCCTTCCACGCGCAGGACTTCCTGCCGCACGGACCCCTCGACCTGCGCTTTGGCCAAGTCGCCATTGGCCGTGTCCCAAATGTGGAGCACCTGGTTTGTGACGTCGGCAAAGAAGGTGCCGGGCGCCAGTTGGGCGGCGCTGAGGACCTGCCGCAGGAGGTAGCCGTTCACAATCACCTGCTCGCAGCGCCCGATGGCCAGATGCCGCGCGTCAGCCGGATGCGTCATCGTCTTCGAGTACGTGTTGAACCGATGCGGCCAAGGAATCGTGTAAGCCGGGCGGTCCGGATCATTTCTTTGCCAGCCGGTTAACCGGTCAGCGCCGGTGAGCACGACAAACTCCCCTGGCGCGGCTTCAAACCGAATCGGCGCTTCCGAACTCCCGCTCGCTTTGATCAACAAGCGCTCGCGATAGACGCCGCCGCGGATGAGTACAGTGTCGCCTGGTCCGACGCTCGCCGCGGCCTTGGCGAGCGTCTGCCAGGGGCGCTCGCGGGTCCCAGGCCCGTCATCGCTGGCCTGCGGATGCCGTTGAGCGACCTCGTACGTAGCCGCCACAAGCGGTGGTGTGGCAGTGGGAATAGCGAGAGCGGTTCCAACGAACGCGTATCGCAACAGACGTTGCCAAGAATGGCGTAAGAAGTTCCAGTTCACAGTCACTTGGACGAAGTTGCACCCGCGCTTAGTCGATGATGATTAACCCTAAAGTGACGTTTGAAACCTGTAGGCGATAATCGGCGCGAGAGGCGAGCCATGGCGCGCCAGCGTTTGGCGTGCGGCCGATTTATCGCCGCTTTCGCACGGTCAACCGAAACCGTCAGCCGGCTGACTGGACCTCGGACTCTCGGATAAATCGGCGATACATTGCGCGCACTCTATACGCTTCGCGCCTGTCGTGCCCCATGTAGTTCGGACGCAGCAGGTCGGTTTCCGGAAGTGTCGCCGTCGTGCCAATCGCTCTCGCCTTAGCCGTAACTAATCCGTCGCGAGGGGAGCCCACGCGCCCAGCAATTCTCATTATGACCCGTATGTAGTCCCGGCTTTAGCCGGCCAGCACGTGAAAACCGGCTTATAGCCAGGACTACAAGCGGGTCGCAAGTCTTGCCTGTTGTCAAAATGAGAATTGCTGGCACGCGCCTCGCGTGCCGTGGTCGGCACCCTCGCCGCCGATGCTGGTGCTGGAGCAAAGTCACTATTAAGTGCTGACCTAACGGAAAGACATCGACCCTGTCATTCCTGTCATTGCCGAACCAGGCTTGGTGAAGCTAAGATTCTGGGAGTGGCAGTTATGGCCAGGTGTATATGATCCAAGAATTGTCGATGGACAACTTCAAAGGCTTCTCCTCGCCGATGCTTATTCGACGTGGCGGTGGAGGCGGAAGGATTCGCTTTGGCCGGTTGAGCCTGATCATCGGCACGAATGCGAGTGGCAAGAGCAACATCAGAGACGGCCTTCGCTTCATCCACGGAGTCTCCCGTGGTTACAATCTCGCTGAGATCATCGGCGAAAAGTATGGCGAAGGCGGGGAGCCGCAGTGGAAAGGCATCCGCGGCGGAGTCCGAGAGACGGTGACCCGGGATGGGAATCCGGTTGCTAAGGCGTTCACCTTCGCGGTAAAGACGAAACTGACGGCGGAGGATGCGAGTGGTACCGCACGTTATTCAATCACGGTTGACATCGGCGACAAGACTAAGCCTCCCACAATTGTGGACGAGTCACTCAGGATCTCGACCGAAGAAGCTGATTCATTTCGAACCAAGGAACAGGCAGGCCCTGGTCAGGTGGCTGTCTATATTAGACGTCCAACCGCAAAAAAGACCCTGGGTCCCGCCCTCACATTGCGAAGCGATCAGCCAGCCTTGACACAGTTGCCCCACGATGAGCGGTGCTTCGATGCGGTGAGGGATCAATGCAAAGCTTTTCTGCGAACAATCGCCTCGATGCGCTTTTTGGACCTCGACCCGAATTCTCTTCGCCGTCCCTCGATTCCAGGACAGACCGTCCTTGGCGACAAAGGCGAGAATCTTTCGTCCGTCCTCCAGGCGATCTGCAGAGTCGCTGCTTCAAAGGAGGCGCTCATAGAATGGACTCGAGAGCTCACACCCCTTGACGTGGTGGACTTGAAGTTTCCAGAGGTTAGCCTCGAAGGCAAAATTCAACTGCAGTTGGTAGAGAAAGGTGGGCGAGAGATTTCCGCTGAAAGCGCCAGCGACGGCACTTTGAGGTTCCTGGCGTTTGCCGCCGCTGTCTTGGGCACAGAACCGGCAAGGTTTTACTTCTTTGAAGAGATTGAAAACGGGATTCATCCAAACCGCGCCCACTTGCTCATCAGCTTGCTACGAGCGGCAACACGCGACGGAACGATCCAGGTCGTTGGGACGACACATTCACCGGCGTTGCTGAGCTTTCTCGATAAGGAGGCCCTGCGGGACGCGTCGCTGGTCTATCGAGCGGGAAGCGTCTCAAAGATTCGCAGCTTTGCAGATATTCCGGCCCTTTGGGAATTGCCGCCTAGAACACGTTCCGGCGAGCTACACGGATCCGGTTGGTTTGAGAACGTGGCGGCTTTCTTGGAGTCCGAGGGGGCGGAGTGAGCTACAACGTTTTGGTCATTCCTGAGGATTTTACGAAGGATGAGCACATCCTGAAACCGCTCGTCGAACGAATTCTCGATGATGGCGAACGGAAAGCGCACGTACTGGTCTGCCGAGATCCGAATTTTCAGGGCGTGGACGCTGCCCTTGATCTCAACACCCTCCGTTCCATGGTGATTGACCGCTATCCGATGGTGGATTTGTTTATCCTGTTGGTGGATCGTGACGGAAAGGCCGGGCGCGAACATTCGGCTGATCGCATTGAGAAGACGCTATCCGGCGAAATGAAACCAAAGACACGGCGCTTTCTGGCGGAGTTGGCTCGGCAGGAAGTTGAGGTGTTCGTGCTTGCGGGACACGATCTCCCGGCGGATTGGAGTTGGAAGGACATCCGCATGGATGCCGATGTAAAAAACACGTTCTTCAAGCGGTTCGTCGCCCTTCGCGGCACATCGAAACAACCTCACGAAGGACGCAAGAAACTGATGGGTGAGGCCATTGCGAACTGGCAGCGAATCAAGAGCCGATGTCCCGAAGACGTAGGGGCATTGCTCACGCGCATATCCCAACGCCTTTGATACTGCTTATGTGTGATCACCTTGAGCCTTCCACCCGTTCGACCGTGCAGGCTTTGTTCGCCGCGTTGTGCGTTGTTGCGAACATTAGTTCCTCACGTGGCGCGGATCCAACAGCCGCACTATTGCCGGAGGGCGTGAAAGCCGTCTGGGACATGGCCAAGGCCTATCGCGAATCCACACCCACTCGAGAACGAATCTGCCTCAATGGTCTGTGGCAATGGCAGCCCGCTGACGCTGCGTCCGAACAAGTGCCGGCTGGAGATTGGGGCTATTTCAAGGTGCCCGGAAGCTGGCCAGGAATCACCGACTACATGTTGAAAGACAGCCAAACGGTCCACGCTCATCCCGCTTGGAAGAGCCGGCCGCTTCGCAGCATTGCCGCGGCCTGGCACCAGCGGGAAATTACGGTCCCCACGCACTGGGCTGGCCGCCGTATCACGCTGTCGCTCGAATATCTGAATTCGTATGCGTTGGTCTGTTTGGATGGCAAGAAGGCCGGCGAAATCCGATTTCCCGGAGGCGAGCTGGACCTGACTTCGATTTGCCGCCCCGGAGGGACGCACTGGCTCAGCCTGCTCGTCGTGGCCTTGCCGCTGAAGGGTGTGATGCTCTCATACACGGACTCCGCGTCAGCGCGAGAGGTGAAAGGCTCGGTCGCACGCCGAGGTCTCTGCGGCGATGTTTACCTCGCCAGCACACCGCCCGGACCACGGATCAGCGACGTCCGAGTGGAAACCTCGGTGCGCCAACAGCAGTTCACCATTGACGCGGCGATTGAGAGCCTTGCCCCGACCGTACGATACCGGCTTCGTGCCCGGATCGCGGAAGCAGGAATTGAACTCCGGGAATTCACCAGTCGTGTTTTCATGGGAAGTGAACTGAAGGAAGGTCGCATTGCGTTCACAGAAAAGTGGGCGACGGCCAAGCTCTGGGACGTCCATACGCCTCAAAACCAATACGAGCTTGAAGCCTCCTTGCTTGGCGAGGAAGGCAAGGCGCTGGATACGGCCTGGACCGAACGTTTCGGTTTTCGCGAATTCTGGATTGACGGCCGGGATTTCTTTCTCAACGGCACTCGCATCTTCCTCTCCGCCGTGCCAATCGACAACGCCCAGATCGGAGCCGCGCTGGCCAACTACCAGGCAGCGCGTGAGAGTTTGGAGCGCCTAAAAAGTTTCGGGATTAACTTCGTCTATACGCACAACTACGGCTGCGAACCAGGCTCGCATCTGAGTTTCACTGAAATCCTGAGGGCCGCGGACGATGTTGGGATGCTCGTCGCGCTTTCTCAGCCGCACTTCAGCCACTACGATTGGCAGTCGCCGGAGGCCGACCGAAACAACGGGTATGCCCGCCACGCGGCGTTCTACGCGGGCGCGGCGCAGAACCATCCATCCGTCGTGATGTACTCCATGAGCCACAATGCCACGGGCTACAGCGAAGACATGAATCCGGACCTCATCGATGGCCTCCGTGATCCGCGCGACACCTGGTCCTCGCGAAACGCGAAGCTCGCCTTGCGCGCCGAAGCCATTGTGGAACGCCTGGACCCGGGCCGAATTGTGTATCATCACGCGTCGGGCAATCTCGGTTCGATGCACCCGATCAATTTCTACCCCAACTTCGTCCCGATCCAGGAAATGTCCGACTGGTTCGAGCATTGGGCGACCGAGGGCGTGAAGCCGGTTTTTCTCTGCGAATACGGCGCGCCGTTCACGTGGGACTGGACGATGTATCGCGGCTGGTACAAGGGTCAGCGCGAATTCGGCAGCGCGCGAGTGCCCTGGGAATTTTGCCTGGCGGAGTGGAATGCGCAGTTCCTGGGAGATCGCGCTTTTCAAATCAGCGAAGCGGAAAAGTCGAACTTGCGCTGGGAAGCCAAACAATTCCAGGCCGGCAATCTCTGGCACCGATGGGATTATCCTCACCAAGTCGGATCGACGCGGTTCGACGAACGCTATCCCGTGTTCGCCATGTACCTGACCGACAATTGGCGCGCCTTTCGAACCTGGGGAGTGTCGGCGAATTCTCCTTGGGAGCACGGGCACTTCTGGAAGCTGCGCGAGGGCGTGGACCGAGGCCGCAAGGAATTCAAAGTGGACTGGGAAGACCAGCAGAAACCTGGGCTCAGCCCCGACTTCATGGACCAGCGTTATGAGCGGATCGACTTGGCGTTCGAGCGATCCGATTGGATCGCCACGGCTGCGGCGCAAGCGCTGATCCGGAACAACCGGCCACTGCTGGCTTATCTTGCCGGGAAGCCTGATCGCTTCACCAGCAAGGACCACAATTTCACTCCAGGCGAGGCGGTTGAGAAACAACTGATTGTCCTCAATAACTCGCGCGAGAGCGTGACGTGCGACGCGCAATGGTCGCTCGGATTGCCACGAGCCGTGACCGGCAGCAAGAAAGTCGGTGTGCGCACGGGCGAGCAGGAACGCATTCCACTGCGGTTCGAATTGCCCGCCAATCTGCCCGCCGGCCAGTATCGACTCAGCGCGGCCGTCCGATTCAGCCACGGTGAACTTCAGGAAGACAGTTTCGCCATCGATGTGCTGTCCCGTTCCGAGGTGCCGCGGCTGAGTGCGAAAATCGGTTTGTTCGATCCCAATGGCGAAACCGGCGCGCTCCTAAGAACGATGGGAATCCGGAGCCAACCCGTGGAAGCGAACACCGACTTGTCGAGTTTTGAAATCCTCATCGTCGGCAAGTCGGCTTTGACCGTCGATGGGCCGGCGCCGGAGATCGCGCGCGTGGGCGAAGGCCTGAAGGTCATCGTGTTCGAGCAAACAGCGGAGGTTTTGGAGAAACGGCTCGGTTTTCGAGTGGCGGAGTACGGCTTGAGAAATGTCTTCGCACGCGTCTCTGATCATCCAATCCTGGCCGGGATCAGCGCGGAGAACCTGCGCGATTGGCGCGGCGCAGCCACGATTCTACCCTCGCGGCTGAAGTACGAAACCAGGCCGCGCTACGGACCGACCGTTCAATGGTGTGAAATTCCAGTCACGCGCTTGTGGCGATGCGGCAACCAAGGCAATGTGGCCTCCGTGCTCATCGAGAAGCCCGCGCGCGGTGACTTCTTGCCCCTCCTCGACGGCGGCTACAGCCTCCAGTACAGCCCGCTTCTGGAATATTGCGAAGGCAAAGGAATGGTGCTGTTTTGCCAAATCGACGTGACGGGACGAACCGAGACCGATCCGGCGGCGGAGAGGCTGGCGCGGAATCTTCTTCAATACGTTTCAACTTGGAAGCCGGCCTCCAGACGCAGGAGTGTTTATGCCGGTGAACCGGCGGGGAAATTGCATCTGCAAACTGCCGGTGTTTCCGTGGTGTCCTGGAAAGACGGGGGCTTGGCGCCTGACGACGTCCTGGTCGCGGGTCCCGGCTGCGCGCAGGATCTCGCCCGCCACGCGGCTGCCATCGCCGGCTGGCTCCAGGCCGGCGGCCATTTGCTCGCGATTGGACTGGATCAAAAGGAGGCCAATGCCGTGCTTCCTTTCGAGGTTGGCATGAAGAAAGCGGAACATATCGCGGCGTGGTTCGAGCCGTTCCGCAGGAACTCACCGCTGGCAGGGGTAGGACCGGCGGATGTCCACAATCGCGACCCACGGGTGTTGCCGCTGGTCGCCTCGGGAGCTCAGGTCTTCGGCGATGGCGTTTTGGCCAGCGCCAACGACGCCAATGTGATCTTCTGCCAGATGGCGCCGTGGCAGTTCGACGGCCCCAAACAGTCCAACTTGAAGCGAACGCACCGGCGTGCGTCCGTTCTCGTTTCGCGGTTGCTCGCGAACCTGAGAGTCGCCAGTTCCACGCCGCTGCTGGACCGATTCAGCCGCCCGGTGACCGCCGTGACACCGGAAAAGCGTTGGTCCGATGGCTTCTACCTTGATCAACCGGAAGAATGGGATGATCCGTACCGGTTCTTCCGATGGTGATTGAGAGCCGATTATCCGGCGATGGCTGAGCTTTCTTGAAGAGCCTCAGAGATCCTAATCCCTTGCCTTGGACTGCTGGCTGTCATGGAAATGGATTGATTCCACACGTGAGTGGCCTACATGAAATTTGTTCCGTACGGAACAAATTTCATGTAGGCGGGTCGGCCTGTCGGGCTCGATTGAATTGCTCCGAGTCAGGACTCCTGAGCCTCCGTCCAGAAGTGCGGCCTTCAGGCCGCTTGGGCGCTCAACTCCAGAGCGGGCCGGAAGAAGCCTGAAGGCTGCGCTCTGAAACCGTCCTCGGTTCAAGTTCGCGTGTGGTCGGCGAGGGCGCCGACCACAGCACGCGAGACGTGTGAGCTCCTCCGTTCAACTCGATTTGCTTGGCTTGAGAGGTTCGGCTCACCTTCTCATTTCCAGAATCCCCAGCCGCCACGGGATGCCGCCGTAGCCTTGGCCACGATATTCTTTGTCACTGGCGCCTTGGAAGACGAACCGTAAGTTCGCTGGATCGAGTTCCATGGATTCGTCCACGCCGGAGCGAATGAGTTCGCCATGACTGATATTCGTGGTCCACTCCGTGTCTTGTTCGACATTCGAATGCGCGGCAAAAGGCTTGTCCAGAGTGTCGGCCGACCCCTTCCATGGGCCTTCCAGGCGATCGGCTAAATAGGCTTTGTAATATCGACGGCCCCCGCCTTGGGCTTCGACGACGGTCAGATATTGGCTGCGTCCTTTCAGTTTGTAGGTGTGAGAGGCTTCGAAAATGTCGGCCTTGAGCGCCAATTCTTGCTCCGACCAACCAAATGGGAAGTCCGACTTCTTCGTCTCCCGGCGCCACATATGACCGTCCAGCGACGTGTAAAACAGGTGCGCCTTCTCCCGGTCGCAGATCACCCAAAAGTCGAGCCACTTGGGTTTCTCCGGCGCGTCGGCCACCATCGGCTGCGGCCTCGTCCATGACTTCGGGTCGGCGAGGTTCTCCGTGGTCGAGAAGCACGGGCCAAACGGCGGCTTGCGTGTCTTCTCCGCCAGTTGATAGACGAGGTACCATTTCCGGTGGGGAGTGAAGTAGAACACTTGCGGCGCGCAGTAATACTGGTCGTGCAGCGCAAGCACATGCCGTTGCGCCTGGCCGGTCTGAGCCCAGTCCGCGAAACTCAGGTATTCGATGTCCACTTTGCCGGACTTCAAACGCACCGTGGTGAACAAATGCCAGCGTCCGCCGTGAAAGACGAACGTGGGATCTTTGATTGAAACGTGCGGGTCAGGCGCGTCTCTGCCGGGGCCGATATCAATGAGCGGGCCGCTGGCTTTCCAGGAAAAGCGGCCGCCGTGAAACCTCGCCGAGGCATTCTGTGCTGCGCCATCTGCGGCCACGAAGAGCACGGCGGCCAAAATGAGACAGCATGAATTCATGCTAACTTGCTTCTGACGGTCATTCACACCTACAGGGAATGCATTCCTTGGGACTGGATCAATGACAAAGGTCAATTCATTGAGGAGTTCAAGAATTACCCGCGCCTGAGCATCGCCAGCGCGTCGAGGAAATCTCTCGGCAACGGCGCTTCGAACGTCAGCGCCTCAGCCGTGCCCGGATGCGTGAACGAAAGCGTCCGGGCGTGCAACATCTGGCGAGGCGCAGCGTAGCCCGCCAGTTCTTTCAACCGGTTGTTCTGCCGGCGGCCATAGGTTTCGTCTCCGATCAAAGGCGCTCCGAGATGATGGAAATGGACCCGAATCTGATGTGTTCGGCCTGTGTGCAACGTGGCTTCCAGCCAGGTTCCGTGCCGGAATTTTTCTAAAACCCGGTAACTGGTCCACGCCTCCCGTCCCTGGCCTTCGGTGACCGCCATTCGTTTCCGGTGGGAAGGGTGCCGCGCAATCGCGGCGCGGATCTCCCCGGACGATTCTCTGACCTCGCCGCAGACCAACGCGTGATAGACTTTCTCCACAACGCGATCATGAAACTGCTTCGCCAGGGAGAGATGCGTCAGATCATTCTTGGCGACCACCAAACAACCGCTCGTATCCCGGTCGAGCCGATGGACGATGCCCGGCCTGGCCACGCCTCCAATGCCGCTGAGCTGGCCGCGGCAATGGTGCAACAGCGCGTTGACAAGCGTGTGCTCGTCGTGTCCGGCCGAGGGATGAACCACCAAGCCGGGCGGTTTGTTCAGAACAATGAGGTCTTCATCCTCGTAGAGGATATCCAGCGGTATTTCTTCCGGTTGGGCTCCGGCCGCTTTGGGCTCCGGCCAATGCACGTCGATCCGCTCGCCCTGGCGCGGATGATGCGCCGGCTTGACGGGCTGGCCATCGACTCGAACGTTTCCCTGTTCGATGAGCCGTTTGAGCGTGCCGCGAGAAGCGGCAGGGAAATGAATTCGCAGCAACGTGTCGAGGCGTTCGTTCGGCAGTGATCGCTCGACGATAAATGACGAGACCCGGTTTCCGTCTGCCCGCATTACTGTGGAACTTCTTTGGCTGGCACCGGCGGTTTCAGTCTCCAGAGCAGAAACAGTCCGATGATGAAAATAACGCCGCTTCCAATCTGTCCTGGTGTCACCCACTCGTTGAAGTAATATTTCGTGTAATCTCCGCGAAACGACTCCACAAAGGCGCGCACGACAGCGTAGGCCACGAGATAAACGGCGAACACTTGGCCATCAAACCTCTTCCGGCCGTAAAACCAAGACAAAACCGCAAAGAGCACCATATTCAGCGCGAATTCGTAAATTTGGGTCGGATGGACAGGCTCGCCGCGCGTCCAATGGTCAGCCGCAGGAAAGCGGATGGCCCACGGCAGCCGCGTCGGATGTCCGTAGCAACAACCGGTCATCAGGCAGCCGATTCGGCCCAAAGCATGGCCTAGCGCAATGCTCGGGGCCATGATGTCGGCGATCTTCCAGAGCGGCAGCTTCTTCAGGCGGGCGTACAGGAGGGTTGCCAGAGAAGCTCCAATCAACCCGCCGTAGAACACCAAACCGCTGCGCCGAATCATGAACACCTCCCAAAATGGTTTCCCGGCAAACTCGGCATCCCAAAAGTAAGCGACATACCAAGCGCGGGCCCCGACCACCGCCCCTCCCAACAGCCACGGCGCGAGGTCCACGATGGCTTCTGACCTTAGTCCATCCCGTGGCGCGCGCCGCCCGGCGATCCAGAAGCCGATCAGGAAACCTGCTGCGGCTAGGATCCCATACCAGTAGATCGTGAAGCCGCCGATTTGAAAAGCAACCGGATGCACAGAGGAGGCAAATTAGAGGCGGCGGGCTGGCAAGACAAGTGGCATCCTCTCCATGCAGCAATTCTCAATCTGGCAACGCGTCCGGTTCGCGCCCGTAACGCGGACACTCCTGTCCGCCCTTTTCGAGAGATATTGCGGACAAGAGTGTCCGTATTACGGCCAAAATGAGACTTGCTGTCTCCATGAACCAATCAGATGGGGAGAGGGTGTCCGTAGGACGGGTGAGGGGTGTCTATCAACTTCTGAACTCATTAATGAGAAGAAAATCCGCCTCCTCGTGTCGGCGGCTATGGTTCAGGGGCCACGACAGGACGAGACCGCGTCAATTTTTGGGCTTGGATGCAGCGCCAGGCAATGGTGGATGCGGCTTCGCGGTTCCTCCCGGCACAGGGGCCGGTGATTGTCCCGGCAGCAACCTCGGCGGACTTCCTTGGAACGAGGACTGTCCAGCCGGGCTCGGGAGCAAGTTCATAAGATTGATCCACGTCTGGCGGTCGCGGGGCGTCATCTCTTGCCATCGTTCCGCGTTCTTGAGGAACTGATCCCTTTCCTCTTTGGACATGTCCGAAAACTTTTGAAAGGATTCGACGAACATGGTTCTTTGCTGCGGGGACAATTGATCGAAGGTCCGGAGCGATTTCTCCAGTTTTTGCCGCTCCTCCTCAGAGAGCGCGTGGAGGGTCTTCTGCTTTTCATTCGGAGCCATTTCCAGGAACTCCTGGAAGTGGTGGTACATCTTTTGTCGTTCATCCTGAGGCAGCGCGCTCCACGTTTGAATTCTTTCTTCCAGAGCTTTCCATTCCTCCGGTGTTTTCGTGACCCAAGGTTTTTGTGAAGCGATGCCGTCGGAATCCAGTCGGAGGAAATACTGCACGGCAAACTTGTTCTCCAGAAACTCCTTTCGCCGAGGCTGGGGCACCAAGTCCCACAGTTTCAGCCGCTCCTCAATGAGCGGGCGGTCCGAGGCCGGAATCGTGGCCAGCCTGGCCGCACGCTGCGCCGGCGCAAGGTTCATCAGAGGCTGAAGATAATACCAAACTTCGGCCAGGCGGAGGCGAGCCTCCCGCTCTTCCGGCGTCATCTGGCTGTACTCCGCGATCTTAGCCTCCAACGACTTTCGTTTGTCCTCGGGCCTTTTCTCTAGCGCGAGCGCGCGCTCTTGAGCCGACATGGAGAGCAGTTGTCGGAAATAATCGACCGGCGAAGCGTCGAGAGCCGGGGCGGCAGAAATCCCCGGAGGCTGCGACACCAAAGGAGCGCGCCCGCTTGGACCAGGAGCCTGGGCCAGAGCCACACCGGTAGCGAAGGCAAAGCAAATCATGGATCGTTGCACAAGTTCCTTCACAGTGTTGAAGTGCGGCCCATCACCCATCATCCCTCTCCCCGCGCTATCCATAGGCTTCACATTCACCAGCGCGGGGAGAGGGTATGAGTGAGGGGTGCCTGTGCATCTGCAATGATCAATAAGCCAACCGAGAAACACATGTTCGCAACAGAAGACCTGCCTACCGCAAAGCCGCCAATAACTCCACATCGACTTCGTGATTCTTTGGCATGTCGGGCAATCGTTTGATCGCCTCGAAATTCAGCAATAGCTCCATGCTCTGTCCGGCGGCGACGTTGGAGAACGCCGCCACGCTGCGGGCCATCTCTTCGCGGACTGCAATCCGGTGCTGGTAGATGGAAATTGAGGCGACCGAAGCAATGGCGGCCAACGCCACGAGCTTGGGACCCCATCCTGACCATCTCAAAACCTCCGCAAATCGTCCCCATTTCGCCAGCCCGGGCCGCCGGGCGCTGGCCTGCAGCTCCCGCTCGACTTCCCTGAGGACCCTCGCGGTGAAGTTCGAGGAAAGGGGCGCGTCCGGCAACCGCCGGAGGATTTCATTCAAGCGAATCTCTTCTTCCCAAGCCGGCTCCCGATGGGGAACCCCCTCCGGGCCTGTCCGCTCCTGTGCGGCGTCCTCCGGCTTCGCATCTTGAGACTGCGTTGATTTGGGCAGTTTGCTGTTATCTGGACCGAGCATGATTCCTTTCTCTGTAAAACCGAATGCGCCAAAAAGTTGCCGCGCTCCCGGTGCAATTTCTCGATCACGACACTTGTGTGGTGTCTCCGAATTAGCTCTTCTTGGTCTCCCGCCAGGCTCCCGATCGCAAATACGGCTTGAGCATGTGCTTGAGCGACTCCCGGCCCCGGTGAATCAAGGACTTCGTCGCGGAAAGAGAACAACCCAGGAGTTTGGCGATTTCTTCGTAGGACATTTCATCCTCCCGGAACAGTAATATGGCCGTTCTCTGGTTCTCCGGGAGACTCGCCAAGGCTTCTTGGATCTTTTGAGCCAGCTCATCCTGCAAAACGAGCTCGGGGGCCGGTGAATTCCTGGGATCTTCGAACTGGCGAGCGGGTTGGTCCTCATGGTCGGAGTGCGGTGCATCCAGCGAATCGGCCGGGTGACGCGAGCGGCGCCGGATTTCGTTCAGGCAAAGGTTTCGCGCAATCGTGTAAAGCCAAGTCGAGAACTTCGCCGAAACACGGTAGCGATGGGCCGACTTAAATACCTGAAGGAAAACGTGCTGAGCCAGGTCCTCGGCCTCCGCGGCGTCGGGTAAGGTCCGGTAAAGAAGGTTCATCACCGGCTGCTTGTACTTCTCGACCAATTCCTCGAAGGCTCTCGTGTCTCCCTGCTTGACTCGAAGCATGAGAGCGGCATCGGGATCCTGATTTGCAGCCATCATTCGGCACACTATCAAACACCGGTTTTGGCACAAGTCGCAGCAATTCTTCCCATGAACCGACGGTTTGTAGCCGCCGAGGTAACGAGCCGGAAACATGGTTAAAACCAATATCCGCCTCCTCACGTCGGCGGCTACGGTTCATGGTCCCAATGCACACCAGTCGCTCAGCAATTCTCATTTTGACAACAGGCAAGACCTGCGACCCGCTTGTAGTCCCGGCTTTAGCCGGTTTTCTCGTGCTGGCCGGCTAAAGCCGGGACTACATACGGGTCAAAATGAGAATT
>JACQWK010000270.1 GCA_016209525.1 Verrucomicrobiota bacterium | reverse complement strand
GAGTATGTGTTTAGCCATGGGTAGCGCAGCCGTCGCGGCTGCGGGTTTTGGCGGCGTCTCGCTGCCAATCGTGGCGATGGTGGCGCCGAGACGGCGCCAGAACCCGCAGGCGTGGACGCCCGCGCCACGTTCGCCATACACATACAGGGGAGAGGGAGAACGGTCCGCACCGCTCAGAAAAGCCAGCGGCTCCTGGTTGGCCAGGCATGGAAACAACAGTTTCCGCTCATCAGGTTAAAACAGCATTCCGGATCACGCAGTAAACCTCGGTCGAGTCGAGTTCTAATTTCGAAATCAGGTTGGGTTGATCCGCAATCAAGACTGGATGGTGTTCTGTCTTCGCCGGGTGGCGGCCATGGGAACCTTTCACCAGTGTGGCGTCGAGCGGGATGACATCCATGAGCATCCGGAAGCCAAGCTTCTTTTGCAGAAGCCGCGCGATGATTTTGAGCTTCACGAAAGGCTGCGCAGGATCGAGGAAAAGCTCCACCGGATCGTAGCCGGGTTTGCGGTGAATATCGACGCAGCGCGCGAAATCGGGCGCGACACGGTCCTCCAGCCAGTAATAATAAGTGAACCAGGCGCGTTCCGTTGCGACTGCGACAAGATCGCCGGCGCGCGGGTGATCGATGCCGGCCCTGGCCTGGTCAGTTCGAACCAAAACTTGGTCGATTCCTGCTTGTTGCTCTAGGAGTGCGCGGACGTTGTTTTCCAGGGAGCGATCATTGAGGTAAACATGGGCGATCTGATGGTCGGCCACCGCGAACACTTTGCTCGCCCCGCAATCCAGCATCTCAAGGCCCAGTTCATCCTTGATCGCGATCCAGCCTTGTCGGCGGAAAAGCCGGTTAAGGTGAACGGGAGTATCGACCTCAGTGATGGCGTACTCGGACAGCAGCAGGACGCCCACGGAGTTTCTTTGGCAGAAATCAATCATGTCCCCGACGATTTTGTCGATCTGCCGCAAGTCATTGGCGATGATCGGGTGCGACGGCCCGTAGCGCTGGAGATTGTAATCCAGGTGCGGGAGGTAAATCAGAGAAAGTGTGGGCTGATATTTCAGCTCGACCCATTTCGCCGACTCCGCAATCCACCGCGAAGCGGCCCCGGACCGGCCTTGCGGTGAATCCACGCCGGCGGCCGGCCCCCAAAAGGCCGGGAACGGAAACTCGCCGAGGTCTTTCTTGATTTCGTCACGGATAGTCAACGGCGACGAATAGATGTCAAAGACCTTCCGGCCATCCGCGGGGTAGATCGGGCGTGGAGTGATGGAATAATCCGCCGAGGAATACATGTTATACCACCAGAAAAGCTTGGCGCAGGTGAATTTGGGGTCCAGTTCGCGCAGTTCCTCCCAGAGCTTCCGTCCTTGAACAACGTGGTTGGACTGCTTCCAAAACTGGACTTCGGCAAGTTCACGGTTGTACCAGCCGTTTCCCACGATCCCGTGCTGGCGAGGCAAGGCGCCGGTGAGGTAATTCGATTGCGCGGTGCACGTGACCGCCGGGAAGGCCGGAACTATCGTGGCCAGCCCGCCTTTGCGCATGAACTCGTTGATCTTCGGTGTCGATGGGCCCAGCACACTCTGGCAAAGCCCGACGACATCAATGATAGCCAACCGTTTCATGTGGCCGGGATAAACCGCTGAAACAAAAGAGCCATGACAAACAACACGACAAACACGCAAATCAACAACGGCGTGGCGTCGGCGACGGCCAGCAAGTCCACGAGCACAATGCCCGCGAGCAGGCCGGAGACCGTGAGGCCGATATTGCGATCGGCGCCACCGAACGTGAATCGAAGGCAACGGATCAACCAGATGATCAGGATGAGGGAGAGCACAATCCCTCGCGTCCGGTATTCTCCGTCATTGACAAGGAGCGCCAGGCAGATTGGAACCGCCAACAGGTAGCATGGCCAATAACGAAGAGGGCCGCGCACGCTTTCTTTGCGAGCGAGATAACTCAAGCCGATGATATAGGCCGCCAAGGCAAACCCGCTCCAAATCGCCAAGCCAGCGACACCACCGCCCCCAGCCGAAGCTGCGACCAAATACAGGAGGAACCTGCAATTCGCCATCAGGACGGGCGAGAAGGTGATGATTTTGTGGATCGCATCATAAAGGATGATGGCCGCGATGAGGAACATCGCCAGGAGGCCGGTTGTCATCCCAAGCAGGGTCAGGAATATGGCCCCGCCAATCAACCAGGCGAATCCCCACAGCCAAACCTGCTCCGACCGGATGGCGCCGGAAGGGATTGGCCTTTCTTTGCGATGCTGGCGGTCAAACGCTTCGTCGAACGCGTCGTTGAGAAACATTCCGCCGATATACAAGCAAGTTGCGCCTGCGCAGAGACACAGGAATTCCACCGGACCGGTCCCGGCGCCTCCGAGCAACCAACCCGCCAAGCAGTTCGACCATACCGTGGGAACGTTGGAGACGCGTCCCAGAACGAGCAGCGTCCGCAATTGGCTTATGGTGCTCGTCTTAGCAAAACCCATTGATTGGCAAGTTCAACTGTGTCTGTGATGGGCAGCCGCCGACGTGAGGAGGCGGATTCCACTTCCGGATTCGAAACTGTCCGCTTCATGACCTCGGCGGCCACGAGTTCACCGAATTTCCAGAAAATTGGCGATAAAATCAAGAAATGCCAAGAGCGCACCGGCCATTCTCATTTTAGAAACGGGGGAGGTTCGTGTTCGTAACGCGGACACTCCTGTCCGCAGAATCTCCGGTAATGTGCGGACAAGAGTGTCCGCATTACGGCTACAATAAGAATTGCTGAAAGCACACTAATCGGAATCATTACACAACAGAAAATTTGGGGAAGGGCACGAACGGGGCTTGCACTCAAAGCCGAGAGTGCGTTAAAAGCCTCCAGCCGTGACCCAAACCGGGCGAGTGGCCTTGATTAGCCAAATGAGCTCCAGACTTTTTGGGTTGATCAGCGGTGCGCAATTCACTAATAGATACCGCACCAGCGCAACAACTGACTGACGACGCAACGAAACCATTAAATGTCGGACATCTTTCCAAAGTGGACGAACCAACTGCCGGCCAAGGTCTTGATGGGAGGTTTGCTCGTCGGCGCTGCGACGGTCGCGGGGACGTGGTACTACTTCACCCCAAAATACACACGCGTCGGTTATCAGCCGATCCAGCCAGTGAGCTTCTCGCACGCCGTGCATGTGGACCAGATCGGGCTTGACTGCCGTTACTGCCACCATGCCGTCGAAAAATCGTGGTATTCAAATATCCCGGCCTCGTCCACGTGCATGAATTGTCACAATCAGATCCTGAAAAACGACCCGCGACTGGCCCTGGTTGAGCAAAGCGTTCAAACGGGAAGGCCAATCGCTTGGGTGCAGATCCACAAGGTCCCGGATTATGTCTATTTCAACCATTCCGTCCATGTCCGGCGTGGGGTGAGCTGTGTGGAATGCCACGGCCAAATCAACACTATGGAGGAGGTCTATCACGCCCAACCGCTCAGCATGTCGTTTTGCCTGGAGTGCCACCGCGATCCTGCCTCGAGGCTGCGCCCGCTCGAGAAAGTCACAGACCTGAATTGGAAGTGGAGCAACGACCCGAAAACGGCCGCCCAACTCCAAAAAACCAGGGGTGAACAATTCGTCCACGATTGGGCGATCCAGACCTCGCAAAGCTGTTCCGCCTGCCATCGATGAAAACCATTCCTCCGCCTTGTCCTGAACCGGATACGGGTCCCAAATACTGGCGCAGCTTGGACCAGTTGGCGGACGCGCCGGAATTCCGTCAATGGCTGGAACGCGAATTCCCGGACGGTGCCAGCGAATTCACCGACCCGGTTTCGCGGCGTTATTTCGTCAAGATCATGTCGGCGTCCTTCCTGCTGGGCGGGTTGGGACTGACCGGCTGCCGGCGGCCCGTCGAACACATCCTCCCGTTCTCCAAGATGCCGGAGAACTACACCCACGGCGTGGCGCAATTCTACGCGACGGCCTTTCCCACTCGATCCAGCGCGATTCCGCTCGTGGTGAAATCACACGATGGCCGCCCGATCAAGATTGAGGGCAATGCCGATCATCCGGACAGCAACGGTGCCACCGATCAGTTCGCCCAGGCCTCGATTCTGGACCTTTACGATCCGGATCGCGCGAAGCGGTTCACGCGGGACGAAAACGCCACCACCCGGGAAGATGCCGCGGACTTCTTGGCCAAGATCTCAGAGCAAGCCAAGTCGAACGGCGGGCAAGGATTGAGATTTCTGTTGCAGCGCAGCAGTTCTCCCTCGCGATCTCGTTTGCAGAAGCTTATCTCCGAGAAATTTCCGAACGCGCAGTGGCACGTGTATGAGCCTGTCGATTTCGACATTCATCGCCAAGCGGCTTCCCTCGCGTTCGGCAAGCCCGTCTCCCCGTACTATAAGCTGGATGAGGCCAACGTCATCGTTTCTTTGGACTGCGATTTCATCGGAGGTGAAGAGGACACTCACATCCACGTCCGTCGTTTCGCGAAACGGCGGAACCCCGAGAAGTCGGCCAAGCCGATGAACCGTCTCTATGCGGTCGAAGGCTTGTTCACCCTGACCGGAGCCAACGCGGATCATCGGTTGCGCGTGCCGACGAGCGCGGTTCAAGGATTTGCCGCGCGTCTTGCGCTCGAAATACTCCGACAAAAGGCGAGCGGCTCCGGTGAGCTACAGAATTCACTGTCCAAGCTCGCCGCCGGATTCTCCGGCAACGACCCATGGGTGGCCGAGTGTGCAAAGGACCTGCTCGCGCCGGGAAATGCGGGAAAGACCTTGATCGTTGCGGGCCATCGCCAACCGCTGGCCGCGCACCTGATCGCTTGGGCCGTGAACGCCGCGTTGGGCAACGTCGGGAGCACGGTGGCCATCCATGAAGCGACTGACGCTGGAGGCGGCGACCTCGCCGCGTTGGTGCAGGCGCTCAATGCCGGCCAGGTCGAAACACTCGTCATTCTTGGCGGCAATCCCGCATACGACGCGCCGTCCGATTTAAAGTGGACTGAAGCTCAAGCCAAAGCCAGGACCGTCGTCCGGCTCGGTTACCACGAGGACGAAACTTTCCCCGCCAAAGGCTGGCACCTCCCCTTGACCCACTACCTGGAATCCTGGGGTGATGCCCGGACTGCCGATGGCACCGTCGTGCCCATCCAGCCGCTTATTGAACCATTGTCCGGCGGGATCACAGCACTGGAAGTCCTGGCGCGCGTCGGCGGCCTAGCCCAGACCAACGCCTACGACATCGTGCGCGAAACATTCCGCAGCTTGGGTGGAGAAGGCGAAAACGCTTGGCGGAAATTCCTCCACGACGGTTTTCTGGCCGGCAGCGCGGCAAAAACCGCGGCGGCGCAGATTGACTTGAGCACCGTCGCAAAGTTCCTTCAGACAACCCAGCCTCCTCCTGCCCCGACGAAAGACAAATTGGAAGCCGTGTTCCATCGCAGTTACAGCGTCGATGATGGGCGGTTCAACAACAACGGCTGGCTGCAGGAGACGCCGGACCCGATCACAAAACTGACTTGGGACAACGCCATCCTGATCAGTCCCAAGACCGCCGCAGAGCTTGGCGTCGGTGATTTTGACGAGACCCGGAAAGGCCCAAGGGTCAAGAAAGGTTTGTTTAAGAACCAAGTCGTCGAGGTGGAACTCAATGGCCGAAAGCTCAGAGGGCCGATCTGGATTCTGCCGGGTTTGGCAGATAACATCCTCGGTTTGGCACTCGGGTATGGACGCAAGAAAACCGGCCGCATTGGCCGGCTTCCCACGGGAGCCCCCGCGGGCTACAACGCTTACGAACTCCGCACCACCGCGGGTGAACATTTTTCGATTGGCGCCAAAGTCATTCCTCTCAATGAGATTTACGATCTGGCGAGCACTCAGGAACACGGAGCGATGGAGGGACGCCCGCTCATCCGCGAGGCCACCAAGCAGCAATACGAGGCCCATCCGGACTTCGCCAAGAATATGGATCTGGATGCTCCCTCGCATGTGCAGCACATCCTGAAGGATCCCAAGACCGGCCAGATCAACAGCCAGCCACCGATGATGTATAAACACCCCTACCGGGTGTACGAGGAAAAGCAACAACGGACGGGCGGACGGCTGAAAGGACCGCCGCTGAAAAGCGATCTGCATCAGTGGGGGATGTCCATCGACCTTACTGCTTGTGTCGGATGCAGCGCTTGCATGGTGGCTTGCCAGAGCGAGAACAACGTCCCCATCGTAGGTAAAGACCAAGTCACCAAAGGCCGCGAGATGGCTTGGATCCGGCTGGACCGGTACTTCGTCGGAAATCTTTACGACCCGCAAATCGCTTATCAACCGATGCTCTGCCAGCATTGCGAGAATGCGCCGTGCGAGAGCGTTTGCCCCGTGAATGCCACGGTGCACGACGAAGAAGGTTTGAATCTGATGGTGTACAACCGCTGTGTGGGCACGCGCTTTTGCTCGAATAACTGCCCCTACAAGGTGCGCCGCTTCAATTATTTTGATTACAGCCGGCGGCCCATCGGCCCGGGATTATATAAGGACCCCTTCACCAGCAGAACCGACGGCGAGTGGGAGTTGAAGCGCTGGTTCAAAGACCCGGACAAAGGAAGCGTGCCGCCGGACGAATGGGACCTGGGCAAGCTCGTGCGGAATCCCGATGTGACCGTGCGAATGCGCGGAGTCATGGAAAAATGCACGTTCTGCGTGCAGCGCCTCGAGCAGGCCAAGATTGCGCAAAAGGTCAAAGCCGGCGCTTCGGGAGACGTGCGTGTGCCCGAGGGAACCATCAAGACCGCTTGCCAACAAGCCTGTCCCGCCGAAGCCATTGTTTTTGGCAATCTTGCCGATCCGAATAGCCAGGTCTCTCAGCTCAAGAAACAACAGCGCGATTACAGTGTCCTCGGTTTCCTGGATACTCGTCCGCGGACCACTTACCTGGCCCGAATTCGCAATCCAAATCCGAACATGCCCGATCCGTACAAAGATTCTCCGGCCGCTCTGAAGGAGTACGTGGAACATGGAAATGCCGATCCCATGGGAAGCCACGGGGCCGGCCGCGGGGGCGGTCATGATCCGGCCTCGGCCAGCAGTCACAAGACGGAGAAAGGAGCGCACTAATGTCGGACCTCGCGATCCCTGCTTCGATCAAAGTACACGCGCCCCCGCCGGAATTGGAGCGTCCGCCGCTCGTGCTCAATCAGCGCGGTTTGGGCTGGCTCAGCGACCACATTGCGGGCGTCGCGGAGGGCAAAACGCCGATGTGGTGGTGGATCGCATTTGTTCCGAGCGCCTTGATGCTGGCCATCGGCGTCATTTGCGTGACGTATCTCATCTCCACGGGTGTGGGAGTCTGGGGACTTCACCACCCGATCATGTGGGCGTGGGACATCACCAATTTCGTGTTCTGGATCGGTATCGGGCACGCGGGAACCTTGATCTCCGCCATCCTTTTCTTACTCCGGCAACGCTGGCGGACTTCGATCAATCGCGCGGCCGAAGCGATGACGATCTTCGCTGTCATGTGCGCGGGGCTATTCCCGTTGATTCACGTGGGCCGAGCTTGGTTCGACTGGTGGATGCTTCCGTTCCCCAATTCGAACGGCCCGATCTGGCCGCAATTCCGGTCGCCGCTCCAATGGGACGTCTTCGCGGTCTCGACCTATTTCACGGTTTCGGCATTGTTTTGGTACATGGGCCTGATCCCGGATTTGGCCGTGATGCGGGACCGTTCCAAAAACAAAATCCGCAAATTCCTCTACGGCCTTTTCGCGCTGGGCTGGGTGGGTTCGAACCGCCATTGGAGCAACTACGAGAAGGCGTACTTGTTGCTCGCCGGTCTTTCCACGCCGCTGGTCTTGTCCGTGCACAGCATCGTGTCATTCGACTTCGCGGTCTCGCAGTTGCCCGGATGGCACTCGACGATCTTCCCTCCCTACTTCGTCGCCGGAGCCATCTTCTCCGGGTTCGGCATGGTGTTGACCCTGCTGCTGCCGTTGCGGAAATTCTGCCACTTGGAGGAAGTCATAACGGTTCGGCACGTGGATTTGATGTGCAAAGTGACGCTGGCCACCGGATCGATTGTGGGCTACGCCTACAGCATGGAGTTCTTCATCGCCTACTACGGCGGCAACCCGTACGAATTGGCGGCCTTCATCCAGCGGGCGACCGGACCCTATTGGTGGGCTTACTGGACCATGGTAACCTGCAACGTCATTCTCCCGCAGCTCTTCTGGTTCAAGAAAGTCCGTAGCAACATGCTCGTGGTGTTCATCCTGTCCATCACGGTAAACATCGGCATGTGGTTCGAGCGCTTCGTGATTATCGCGACGACGCTGGCGCGCGAATTTATGCCTTCGAACTGGGGGTATTTTATCCCGACCTGGGTGGACATCTTTACGTTTGTTGGACCGTTCGGGTTGTTCCTGACGTGCTTTTTGTTGTTCATTCGCTTTCTGCCGGTGCTGGCAATTTCCGAGGTCAAAGGAGTCACCCCGCAGGCGGATCCCCACCATCCCTTGGGCGGAGCCAAAATCGGAGGACACCATTGATGATTTCAAATTTCAAATTTGAGATTTCAAATCCCCCTCTCCCGGCGGGAGAGGGCTGGCTCCGCGTAGATTCTCTGGTGGGGCGAGCCTCCCGTCGAGCCCTGACTTCTTTGCCGGAAAGGATTCCAGGGCTCGACAGAGTCTCGCCCCACCCATTTTGGCTGCGGCTTCGCCGCGCTGCGCTGTATCGCGGGGTTGCACCCTGCGGACTGCCGACTGGCACAAGAGCCCTGGAACTTGCCGACGTGCTGCCGATTGCAAATCGGCGATACGGCAGACTGCAAGTCTGCGCTACGACGAATTCAGAAACGCGATACGGACACGCGGAAGCAGCTTGGCATAGGAAGGGGGCCTTCCTCGACAGGCCCGTGATGTCTTTAGCCCGCGACACCAGGAGGTGCTGCGAATGAACGGTTCAGCCAAACCTTACGGCGTCGTTGCTGAATTCGACACGCCGGCGGCCACCATGCACGCCGCGGAAAAGATTCGCGACCAGGGTTTCACCCGATGGGACGTGTTCACACCCTATCCAGTCCACGGGATGGATAAAGCCATGGGTTTGCGGAATTCCAAGGTGGGATGGTTTACCTTCATCGGCGGCGTTACGGGATACATCACTGGCATGGTGATGCAGTGGTATATGAACGCCTACGATTACTCGATCGTCGTTGGTGGAAAACCCATGTTTAGCCCGATCTACTCCTTCCCGCCGAGCTACGAACTGACGATTCTGTTCGGAGCCTTCGGATCGCTTTTTGGCATGCTCTTCCTGAATCGGCTGCCCAGGCTGTACCATCCGCTGCTCAAATCACGCCGATTTGCTTCGGTCACCCATGACAAGTTTTTCGTCGTGATCGAATGCGGCGACCCCAAGTATTCCGACACCGAAACCCGCAAGCTGCTGGAATCCTCCGGGAGCAAGCATATCGAGGTCGCGGAGGAATAGATGCGTTACTTTTTGCTCATTTTCTTTCTGACGGGCGTCCTGGTTGTCGGGATCGCCGGCTTCCGGGGAGACATGTCTCGGCGACCGCCGATTGAATTGTTCCCGGATATGGATCGCCAGCCCAAACTGCGGCCTCAGGAACGGAACACATTTTTTGCGGATGAGCGAAGCTCCCGTCTGCCGGTGGCAGGCACTGTGGCTCGCAGCCTGCCGTATCGGAACCTGCGCGACCGGACTCCCGACAACTCGGTTTATCCGTTCCACGATACGCCGGTGAACACCGGGCTGATCAGCGGCACAACCAACTTCGTGGAAGTCATCCCGTTTCACCTGACGGAGCAGTTGATGGAGCGCGGCCGAGACCGCTATCAGATTTATTGTTCGCCTTGCCATGGCCCGCTGGGGGACGCGAACGGCCCGGTGAAGAAGCTTGGCATGGCGACCGTGGCAAATCTTCACGACAAGCGGATCCTCGAGATGGCGGACGGCCAAATCTTTTATGCCATTACGCATGGCAGCCCAAGCCAGCTCATGGGACCCTACGCGGCACAGGTGTCCGTCGAGGACCGGTGGGCGATTGTGGCCTACGTCCGCGCCTTGCAGCGGAGCCGCTTGGGCGATTTGGAAGATGTACCCGAGCCGGATCGATCCGCCTTGAAAAAGTAGAATATGAGTTCGCACACGGAGTCCTCAACATTCGGTTCCCTCGAATTGGCCCGGTGGCGTCAGTTGCCGACTTGGCTGATGGCGGGTGGAGGTTTGCTGGCGTTGATTGGGGCGGCGGTGGATCTTCAACGCTTCGGTTACGCCTGGCTGTTGGCGTTCATGTTCTTCTTGAGTCTGTGTCTGGGGGCTTTGTTCCTGGTGATCTTGCATCACTTGTTCGACGCCATGTGGACGGTGCCGCTGCGAAGATTTGTGGAACACATCGCCTGCCTGGCGCCCGTGATGCTGGCGTTGTTCCTCCCGATTCTGGTGTTGGCGCCAAAGCTATACCCTTGGATGACCATCGATCCTGAGACGGATCATGCGCTCCATGCCAAACATCAATTCCTGAATGCGCCGCTCTGGTACGTCCGCGTCTTTGTTCTGTTTGGCATCTGGACTTGGCTGGCCTATGGCTTGCGCAAATGGTCGTTGAAACAGGATGAAACCGGCGCCGCCGAGTGCACCTACAAGATGCGCCGTTACTCGGCCGGCGGGATCTTCTTGTTCGCAGTTACGCTGACGATGGCCGCCATCGATTGGATGAAATCACTCGAACATCAGTGGTACTCGACGATGTATGGGGTGTACTATTTTGCCGCCAGCGTTTGGACGACGCTGGCCACGGTTTACTTGATCACCGTCGTCCTGAAGCACGCCGGTCCCTTGCGGTATGTCGCCCGCGAACGCCAATTCCACGACACGGGGGTGCTGTTGTTTGCCTTCACGGTGTTCTACGCTTACATCCATTTTTCGCAGTACTTCCTGATCTGGAATGCGGCGCTGCCGGAAGAAACTTACTGGTATGTGAAACGCGAGACTGGTTCGTGGTGGGATATCGGAATGATCATTGTGTTCGGACACTTTGTGCTGCCGTTTCTGACGCTTTTGAGAATCGATGCAAAATTGAATTTGAGGGTCATGGTTCCGATCTGCGTTTGGGCCTGGCTCATGCACTTCTGTGATCTGTCCTACAACATCATGCCGGTCCGGCATGCCGCCGGGTTCCCGGCGCAATGGCTGTGGCTGGATCTGGCTTGCCTGGCTTTCTTTGGCGGAGTGCTGGCAAAAGCGTTCTTGAAGTCCTTCAACGCGCACCCTCCCTACCCGCAGAGAGACCCGCGCTTTGCGGAAACCATGGAAGTTTACTTGCCTCCAGCGTCCTCCGGCCGCCAGGCTTCCGCCCACGGAGGCGCCAAGTGAAATCTCAAATCTCAGATTTCAAATTTGAGATCGGAAAGAAAGTCGAATGAAGAGCGAATCATGCTGCGGGGATAAAGCCCGGATCGCCGCCTATTGCGTCGGCATCCTCGGCAGTTTCCTGATTATGGCCGGGATGGTTTGGCTCATGCGCCAGTACACACAGCCCCCGCCCCCCGACCTGAAACGGATTGAAGAACGCCGGAAAGCCGCGCGGGAAGCAAGCCTGGCGGCTCAGGAACTGGAAACTTACGGATACATCGACGCGACAAAGGGCCAAGTGCGCCTGCCGGTGCTGGAAATCGAAGGTCAAGCCCTCAAATTGGGCCGCGCCGCGCAATTGGTCATGCAAGAGTGGAAGAACTCCGCCGGAGGCCGCTCCAATCTGGTGGCCCGATGGGCTCGATTTAATCCGCCGCCGCCGAAGCCGGTGGAGAAAAAGAGCGAATTCGAGTGATGGGAATGATGAAAGTCCAAAGGCAAGCCCCGGAAAGCATTTCCAGTTCGGCGGCGCCAGTCTCGCCTGTTGAGATTAATCGTTCCTGCTGCCTCCCGGTCACGCTCCTCTTTGCGGCCAGCATCGGCTGGCTGCTGGTGGCTGGCGTGCTCGGCTTGATCAGCGCCATCAAGCTGCATTCGGCTGCCTTCCTGTCTCAAGCTGCCTGGCTGACTTACGGACGAGTCTTTCCCGCTTACTTGAACGTCTTGCTTTATGGTTTCGCGGTGCAAGCGGCGCTGGGCATCGCGCTCTGGGTTCTGGCGCGCCTCAGTCGCGCTGAGTTAAAAGGCTCGCTCGCGGCAACGTTCGCAGGTTTGTTCTGGAATATCGGCGTCTTCTTTGGAGTGGCAGGCATTCTGGCAGGCGATAGCACCGGCTATCTTTGGCTGGAGATGCCGCGCTACGCAACGCCGCTCCTTTTCTTTTCCTATGCGGTGATCGGGTTGTCGGCGGCGATCACGTTCCATTCGCGAAGGGAGCGGCAACTCTATGTTTCGCAGTGGTACTTGGTGGCTGCGCTCTTCTGGTTTCCGTGGATTTACTCCACCGCGCAGTTGGCGCTGGTTTATTTTCCGGCACGTGGAGTGGTGCAGGCGGTCGTCGCCGGATGGTTCGCTCATAACATATTCACAGTCTGGTTGTCGTCGATAGCGCTGGCCGCCCTCTTTTACTTTCTTCCCAAGATTCTGAACCGTCCGCTGCACAGCCACGAACTCGGGATGTTCGGATTCTGGGCGCTGGCGTTTTTTGGATGCTGGGGCGGCCTCCAACTTGGAGGACCCACCCCGAGCTGGCTGGGAAGCGTCAGTGTCGCGGCGGGCGTAATGACCTTGATTCCAGTCCTAGCGGTGGCGATCAACTGGCGCCGAACGCTTTTGACGGGTGACCGGAAACTTGCGCCCAACCCGGTCCTGTCTTTCTTCAAGTTCGGCGCGGTTTGTTACGTGGTGGCGAGCCTGATCGCCATCGCCGGCTTGGTTCAGGCGCCGGTCGAGTTATCCGCTCAACACAAGGACATGTCCGAAACGATCCAACTCACGTTCGCATTCCTGTCGAGGTTGATGGGCGGGATTTCCGAAGTCGCCGAATTCACGCATTACGCCAGCGGCGTTGCTTTCCTCTTTCTGTATGGTTTCTTCGCCTTCGTTGCGCTCGGCAGCATCTACTATATCGTCCCGAAGCTCACGTTGTGCGATTGGCCGTCGGCGCCGCTCCTTAGGCTCCATTTTTGGAGCGGGGCTGCCGGGGTCGTGCTTTTGGTCGCGCCCCTCGTGCTGGGCGGCGTTCGCCAAGGCGCGGCCTTGAACAACGCTGACCTCCCTTTCCTTGAGACAGTCCGCGGAACCATCCCGTTCCTTGGCACGAGCACGCTGGGATTGCTCCTGTTGTTCGTCGGGAATGTGTCCTTGGCGGTCAATCTGGCGCGTCTCCTTGCGCGCTGCCGTTGCCTGGAGTGCTGTGGCCTGGCGAAAGACCCCGGAACGGGACGTGCACCTGTGACCGTCGCCGCCAATCTATGAACGAAGAGAGAGCCGTCCAACCACGGAACATGACGCGGCGCAGCGGGGGCCGAAATCCGAAATCCCAATTCCGAAGCACGAAACAAATGCAAAATCCGAAGGCTGGAAGAGTCCAAGCCAAAACGACACCGGTTTCGAATTTCGACCTTTTCTGGCTGCGGATTTGTTTCGGATTTCTAAATTCGAATTTCGGATGGGGAGGATTCTTTCAGGCGGACAACACCTGTGGTTTCCCCTTCTCAAACTGCCGGCTTTAGAATGAACCAAGGACCGTTGATTTTTCTCGGAGTTTTCCTGGCCATGGCCTTGTCCTGGTACGGCATGGTCGTCGTGCCGCACGCGCAGCTCGGGCGGCTCCAAGAGGCAAACGTTCCTCCCGCCAACGCGCGCTACCCAACGCTCAAATCCGGTCTGGCCCAGCAAGGACGAGAGGTCTATCGCGCCAACGGATGCAATTACTGCCACACGCAGCAAGTCCGGGCCGAAGCGAAATATGATGTCGTGCTTGCGAATGCCGGCACCAATAAGACCGAGCTCGTCAAAGTGATCCTGGACCTGAACGCGGGCCTGAGCGCCGAGGCGGCCTCAAAGCTGGCGGACGCAGCGCCTGCTCCGCTCGCCCGAGGATTAAGAGAAACCGCGGCGGCCGACCTCGCACGGAAGTTCGAAGAACTCAAAAAGATCGGGGCTCCGGAAGCGAAAGTCGATGTCGTCGTGCGATACAGCGGGCCGGACATTCAACGGGGCTGGGGAAGACGCCACAGCGTGGCGCAGGATTACTTGTATGAACGTCCGGTCATGCTCGGCAATGTTCGCGTCGGGCCCGACTTGGCGAACATCGGCGCGCGGCAGCCCGACGCAGCGACGCAATTGTTGCATCTCTACAATCCGCAGATCTCGGCGAAAGGTTCGACGATGCCGCCTTATCCGTTCCTTTTTGAAACCCGGCAGGTCATCGCGAAGCCCTCTCCGGATGCTCTCAAGCTGCCGGGCGAGTTCGGCCCTCCTGCAGGCTACGAGGTTGTCCCCAAGCCGGAAGCCCGCGCTTTGGTCGCCTACCTCCTGAGCTTGCAGACCGACGCCTCGCTCTTCGAGTCTCCGTTGCCGCTTCCTCCCAAGAAGTCCGGAGCGGAGGCCGCGACCAACCAACCGCCGGCGGCGGCGGAGGCAACGAGCCAATCCGCGGCCGTTCCAGCGTTCGCCCATAAATGAATTCCAATCGGAAGAACAGCTCACAGCCGCAGAATTCCTCCAAACCATCGGCGGGGAATTCCGGAAGACAGCCGCTGGTGGAGACCGAGCCGGTCGCCGCACGAGCTCAATCGCCCATCTGGCTCGCGGTGCTCTTTGGGGTGCTGTTATATTGGGCGCAACTTTATCTGGATAACTATGCCGGCGGATTTGATCCGCATGTTTACGCGCCGTTCCGGTCTTACCAGCAAGTGGCGGCGGCAAATCCCAAATCCGGGGCTGAAATGTTGATCGCGAAGGGCGAGGTTTTCTACCAGAACTGTTTGGGCTGCCACCAGGCGAACGGAATGGGCACTCCGGGCCAAACGCCGCCGCTGGCGGGGTCGGAATGGGTCCTGGAGCCGAACCCGGCGCGTTTGATCCGAATTGTTCTCCAAGCGCCAACCGGTCCGTTTAAGGTGAAAGATGTCGAATGGAACACTTCTCAGGCCATGGTTCCGTTCGGCTCTTTTCCCGACGAGGACATCGCCGCCGTTCTTTCATACGTCCGTCAGAACCAGCAGTGGGGGAACAACGCTCCTCCGGTGACGCCCGAGCAGGTCAAGGCCGTCCGGGACGAAACCTCGAGCCGCTCAGCGCCTTGGACCATGGACGAGCTGTTGAAGGTCCCGATCACACCTTGATCTGTAAGAGCTCAATCCACCTCACACTCCGCGAGCAGTTTTCGATACACTTCCCGCGCGTGGGCGTAATCCTTCAGCGCCTGCTCTTTCTCGTCTGCCTTGATGAATCTTTCCTTCTGCGACCAGCATTGATCGACGCCTTTCAGACACCATTCGACGCTGCGGCGGGAGGCGCGGACCGGCTGCCCGTCCACTAGCACGAAAACCGGGTTGGTGTGCGAGGACGGCAGGATTCGGAGCGCGACCCAACTGCTGCGGTCGATCTTCACCTCGAAGGCGATGTCGTGCGCTCGACCATCGGCGACGATGTGTCTTCGCGAGACCGGATAACCGTTCACCACTACTTCAACCGGAACCTCCCTTGAGGCGCCAATCCGCGCCCGTTCGATATCCCAGTAAGGCTTCTGATTGTAGGGGCGCTTCTGCAGCTCGGGATTTGGTTTCTCGTTCAAGTAGGCGGCGACTTTGGCTGAGACACGGACTGTGGACGGCTGGGAGAGTTTGAGTTCGCTCCCATTTTCTCCCATGGCGGCGTCGTTGACCCTAAACTCAAGCAAATGGCTTTTGCCGTCGCTCACGAAGTTGCGGCCCTGCCGAATGCCTTCGCACCATTGGTGGTAGTTCAACTTGCCGTCCAGCTTCACATAAGACCGGCCCAGCCCGACACGCTCCCCGTAAATGCAAGGAAAGTCAGTTTCGCCGCTGATGCGGGGGCGAAAGCCGGCGTTCAAGGTGTGATACCAAATGTTCAGCTCCCATACATGCGGCGTATCGACCGCGGACATGAAATCGACCGCAGGCACGAGCCCTCCGTCCGGACCCGGCACCACGTGAGTGACATCCACGATGTATTCGTTGGCGCCGATGCCGTTGAACGGCGGAACGACGTAGTTGGGCAATTCGTCGGAGAGCGTGGCGACTTCTCCGGAGGTTTTGCTGCTGGCCGGACGGCCGCCGCTTGGACCCGGCTCCAAGCCCCAGCCTGAATGCGCCGGTCCGCACACGGCGCCTTGTTTCTTGGCCCAACGGAGCGTGTTCAAGCCGAGCGTCGGCCAATGATTCTTCGAGTCGCCCCCGGGATAAATTTCCTCCTTCAATCGCAACAAGCAGAGGTGGCCCGATTGATGAGAACCGAAGCCCGAGACTTCAACGTCGTAGTGCAACAAATACGGATGCTGCGAAACTTTGTCGTCCTGGCCGGTGAAAAACTGTTTTTGATAGTCGAAGCACGGGCCCCAGGTCAGGTTGCACCCCACTTTGAGATCCTCGCCCAGGCAGTGGCGCATCATATCCGGAGCGTGAACGCCCTCGGTCGGCCGCTCGTAATGCGCGCATCCGGCGGCATGGATGTGATGATCGCCCGACCACCAGCCGGACTTCGAAGGATCGATCCAGCGCTCGACCTTGAAGTCAAAACGTTTGGATTTCTTGCTCACTCTGACGGTTCGAGTTTTTGTGACGGACTCCGGGCCTCTGGAAAATTCGACGGTGTACTCCCCGTCTGGCAGCGCAATTGCCTCTCCATCGGCGCGATAAATCTGCGGATGAAACGCGAAATCCGGCGCCAGGCGCTTGGACTGCGATGGATAGATTCTCCCCTGTTGGTCCTTGAAGATAAATGAGGCGGTCGTGGGCTGATCGTTTTCGTCGCGCACCCGCAGCGTGACTTCATTCGCTGGCAAACAGTTGAAAAGGATATCCACTTCATTTCGGAATCCGATGTCCTGGGTGCCTTGGCCGACATTGAAGGAGAGCTTGGCTTCGCGTTTGCCGGCATCCCGGCTATAAAGCTGGAGGATGCGATACTCGAGACTCAATCCGCTGAGAGCAGGCTTCAACGGCTGGCTGTTGAACATCATGAGGTCGAGCCATCGGTTTGAGATTTCTTCTTTCGGCGAGCCGTGCAAGCGCCCCGCATTCGGGCTCACGGCCCGCAGCTCGGCCGTCACTCCGGCTTCGTTGTGGACTTTAACCAAAAAAACACGCCAACCCTGCTGCGCGAGTTCGGGCTTGGCCGGGCCTTGCGCGACCTTGACGCGCGATTCGGGATTTATGTTCACACCGACCAGGCAATACTTATCGAGAATCCGCTGAATCGCGGCGGTTCCTGCAGCGTTGTCATCGGCGCTCAGGGTCGATCTAAGTTCGCGCTCGAGCGTTCGCGTGTCCGCTGCGGCCAACGGCGAGCCTAGATATTCAGTCGCTTCGAGCAACCGTTTCACTTGAGCGGTAAAAGGTTGCCGCTCGGCATTTTCCACGAGGGGAAGGGAGGGGGTGCTTGCGGCAGCGACAAGGCTGCGCAGCCCAGCGGTATTTGCGATCAGGAGCATCGATAGAAGAATTCGTCTGGTGGACATAGGTTGCCTTTCTGTTGCGAGAATAAGCGCTTAGGTGTCCCCAGCTTGAGAGAATTCTTTCGGTTTGCATAGTCGAAACTTCCAGCCTGTCAGAAAGATCGAACCTCGCGGCCCTAATTCTAATGAGCGATCAAGGTGAGCCCAATCTTATGAACGTTCTGTTTGAAATACCCTCGCCCATCCTGCGGACACCCTCTCCCCATCAGATGGGGGTATGTGTTTAGCCATGGGTAGCGCAGCCGTCGCGGCTGCGGGTTTTGGCGGCGTCTCGCTGCCAGTCGTGGCGAT
>JACQWK010000273.1 GCA_016209525.1 Verrucomicrobiota bacterium | reverse complement strand
CGTCCCGGGCGCTCTCCACATCGGTCTCCATGATGGCCCGGCCTTCGCCAACGATCCAATTCCGCGCCGGAAACGAGCCGGGGGTCTCCCCCAGCAACCGAGTCGTCGGCGGCGTCTTGTCGAAACGGGACAGGGCGACTCCGCCCCAGAAGTAGCTCTCCAAGCCAACGTTCAGGGCCAGCGTGGCCCGCTCCTGAACCTGCAATCCGTGCTGCCACGTAATATTTTTCCGCCGCCAGTACTTTTCAAAGTCGTGCACGCCAAAGAATGCGCCGGGCCATTTCCGGACCTGAAAAGTGTTGCTGCCGAGTTGGCTCAACTCGGCTTCGATATTGGACTGCATCACTCGCATGGCCGTCATGACCACAATGATCGAAAAGACGCCGACCAACACCCCGAGCAGAGTCAGCGCCGAACGCAGTTTGTGCGCGGCCAGGGCGCCCATCGCCATGTTGAAGCTCTCCTTAAGCTCGGCCCGGAGCAGGCCGAAGATCGGCGATTGGCGATTGGCGATTGACGATTTCAAGATTCGAGAAACATCACGGTGCTTTTCCAAGTCACTTTCAAAACGAATCAAATTCCCCTTACCCCATCCCTCTCCCCATCCGGGGGAAGAGGGTGTCCGTAGGAAGGGTGAAGAGGCCCTTATCGACGAGACCGCTGGACGAACGACAGATCGGCGTTTGTAGTCCCGGCTTTAGCCGGTTCGGGCCGCCTAAAGGCGGGGCTACAAACCTTCCGCGTGTAGTCCACCCCACGGTCTCCTCTGTAAACAGAACCTTTGGACAGTTTGGCCTCATCCTGATCGACCTTTGGAATTACTCGTTCCTCAGCGCATCTACGGGATTCAGGCGGGCGGCGCGCCAGGCCGGGAAGAAGCCTGAAAGGATCCCGGTGAAAGCGGAGACCAATAGAGCAATAGTCACAACGGTCGGCGACATCGCTCCCCCCAGTTGTTTCTTGAGCAGGAGGGTCACAGGGTAGGCGATGGCGAGCGCCAGCAGGCCGCCTAGGACACAAATGCTGGCGGACTCGATCAGGAACTGGGTCAGAATCGCGCGCCGTTTCGCGCCGATGGCTTTGCGGATTCCGATTTCGCGGGTCCGCTCGGCAACGGATACGAACATAATATTCATGATGCCGATGCCCCCGACGAACAAGGACAGTCCCGTGATGAACAAGCCCACCGAGGCGATGGTGCGGGAGACTCGACCGAACATGCTCAGGAACATCTCCTGTTGGTCGATGGAGAAATCGTCTTCGGTTCCCGGGGCCAATCGCCGGATGCGCCGCAGGATGCCCCGCAATTCCTCCTTCGCCTCGTCCAAGCGCGCGATGTCGATCACCTTCACTTGGATCTGGAAATCCGGAGAGTGCCAAAACGACGTGATGAATTGCTGGAGGGGAATGATGACCGCGTTGTCGGAGCTGAACTCTCCGAAAAAATCCCCCTGCTTTTCCAATACCCCGATCACTTCAAAGGTCTGCGAACCGAGCCGGATTTTGTTCCCGACGGGCGACTCGATCAAAAACAAATTCGTGGCGACCGTCGAGCCGAGGACGCAGACGGGCCGACCCCCGTCCGCCTCCGGCGCGGTCATGTATCGCCCGAGCGCGACAGATATGCCTTTGGTGAATTGAAACTGGTCGGTGGTTCCGATGACGGTGACGCTGTCGGAACGACGATTCTTATAGTTCACCGGCCTTCGCGTCTCGACAAACGGCGCAATGGCCCGGGCTTGCCGCATCTGTTTCTCCACCGCTCTGACCTGGGCCAGGGTGATGCGCTGCCGCTTTTCCGCTTTGAGCCATTCCTCCCACGAATTGATAAACCAGGAGAACCTCTGGACGTACAAAACATCGGCGCCTATCGTCGAAACCGCTTCCAGGAAGGACCGATTCAGTCCCTGGATGGCCGTCCCCATCAGCGTCACGGTCACGATGCCGATGACGATGCCAAGCGTGGCCAGGCCCGAACGCAGCTTGTTCGCCCAAATCGCCGCCAGAGCGATGCGCATGCCTTCGAAAGTTTCCCAAATGAAGTTCACTGGAGGCGTGCCTCAGGAATTGTCTTGCCGACGCAAGACTCAAGCCGTGCCGGCTTGGCGTAGCGCAGATTTGCAATCTGCCGTATCGCAGAATTGCATTCTGCGGCGCGACGGACGTTCCGGCGTGCCGGTGTTCTCGGCGCGCCGCCGATTACAAATCGGCGATACGGCAGACTGCAAGTCTGCGCTACGATGGAGCCGGAATGCCCGCTGCGCATACTCGAACTTATTTGGAATACTCTTCCGCGGCGACTCTCCCGGCCACTTGCTCGTCACTGGCGATGAGGCCGTCGAGAATGCGAACGACCCGTTCCGCATGCCGCGCCACGTGCTCCTCGTGAGTTACGACGATGATCGTATTCCCGTGGTTGGACAGCTCCTCGAAAAGCGCCATGATTTCAGTGCCGGTGTTCGAGTCCAGATTGCCGGTGGGCTCATCGGCCAGGATGATCGACGGGCTGGTCACCAGGGCCCGCGCAATGGCGACGCGCTGGCGCTGGCCGCCGGACAGTTCGTTCGGTTTGTGATGAATGCGATCGGCCAAACCCACTTGGCTGAGAGCCTCCAGCGCGGCCTTCCTTCTTACTTCGGCAGCCACTCCGGCATAGATCAGAGGCAGCTCCACGTTGTGCAGCGCATTGGAACGCGGGAGCAAGTTGAACGTCTGGAAAACGAAACCGATCTCACGGTTGCGAATTTCGGCCAATTGGTTGTCATCCATCTCGCTCACGTTCACGCCATTCAATTCGTACCGGCCAGAAGTGGGCGTGTCCAGGCAGCCCAGCAGATTCATCAACGTGGATTTGCCCGAGCCCGAGGGCCCCATGATCGCGACGTACTCGCTGCGATCGATGGTGAGCGAGACATCGCGAAGCGCATGAATGGTCTCCGCGCCCATCTGGTAGCGCCGGGAGATATTCTCGAGGCGGATGAGGTTCACAAAAGGAAGCGGATGGAGTGATGGAGCGGTGGAGTAGCGGAGTAAAGGGCCGCCGAATCCGACACTCCGACACTGCGACACTCCGACACCGCATGAGTTCTCATTTCTTCTCCTTGTTTTTGTCCTCGGCCGGCGGGCCTTTCTTAGTCTTCTTGCCCTCTTCAAGTTCCCTGCTGACCGCCTTATACCCGCCGGAGATGATTTCCTGGCCATCGGAAAGCCCTTCGGTGATCTCCATGAACGAGTCGTCGCTGATCCCGATTTTCACGGGCAGCATTTTGGCGCGGTCCCCCTCCAAGCCAAAGACGACCTCGATGGGTTTTGGGGGGTCGCCAGGTTTTCGGGGCGGATTTGGTTTGGCGAGCGCATTCGTGGGCGTCGGAGTTGAATTCGTCGCCGTTTTAGAAGCCGAGTTTGTTCCGGTGGACGCCGGAGGGTTCGCCGATCCGGGCACGACAGCGGCCCGGTTTGCGGACAAATTGGCTCCCGGCTTCTGGCCGTCCTTCGGCTCTTTGGGCAGGCGAACGGTGACGGCTTGGATGGGAACTGCGAGCACGTTCGTCCGCGAGCGGGTTTCAATTTCGGCGGTCACGGACATCCCCGGACGAAACGGTTCCTTATTTTGAATGCGAATCTTGACCTCAAACCGCGTGGCTTCCTGTTGTTGCCCTCCCCCGCCGCCCATGCCGGAGAGTCCCATGCCCTTCGAAGAATTGGCAATTTCGGTGACGGTTCCGGCGAATTTCCGGTCTTTGAACGCGTCCACCTCCAAGCGCGCTTTCTGGCCGGCGGCGATCAGCACAACGTCGATCTCCCCCACATCCACCCGCGCTTCCATTTCATTGAGGTCGGCCACCGTCATGACATCGGTGCCGGCCATTTGCGCGGTGCCGACGACTCTCTCGCCGAGCTCCGAGTTCAGTTTGCTGACCGTGCCGGTGAGCGGCGACCTGATGGTGGTTTTGGCCAGTTCCTCCTGGGCGCGCGCCAGCATGGCGTTCGACATTTCGACCCGATGGGTCGCGCTCTGGAGGGAAGATTTCGCGATTTCATGCGCGGTTCTGATTTCGAAAAAGGCCGACTCCGAAATCAGCTTCTTTTGATAGAGCTCCTCATTCCGCTTAAACTCCGCTTCCGCCTTAGCCAAGTTGGCCTCGGACGTGCCTTTGTCGGCCACTGAAGATTTGAAGCTGGCTTCGGCCTGATTGACATTGGCGATGTAAAAATCGGGCTTGATCCGCAGGAGCAAGTCGCCCTTCTTCACCGGCTGCCCCTCCTTGACCGGCAACTCGATGATCTCGCCGCTCACCTCCGGACTGATCTTCACTTGCAGGACAGGATGAATTCTGCCGTTGGCGACGACCAGCTCCGTGATATCGCGCCGGGTGACCTTATCCGTCTGAATGGTGATGGGGGCCTCGCGCTTGCGAAGAAACACCACGACCACCGCGGCGATCGCAACCACAGCGATGGAGGAGACAACAACGACCTTCTTCCGGCTTCTCAGCTTTGGATTTGGCATCAGCATTCTCTTACAGACACCGACGATGGAGGATTTGTTTCATTCATGCCGTATCAATTATGCCAGGTATCACGGAGGGCACCAAGCGGTTCCCGCGCGCATTGTGACCTTGAACCGTAGCTGACGACATACAGACGAGACCGTGAGATGGATTCCACGCGGAAGGTTTGTAGTCCCGCCTTTAGGCGGTCCGAACCGGCTAAAGCCGGGACTACAAACGCCGACCTGTCGTTCATCCAACGGTCTCGTCAATAAGGAGGCGGATTTGGTCCTATGCACAGAGTCCGCCACGTCACCTCGGCGGCTACGAACCCGCAATTCATGGCAAGTTAGACCGCCAACCTCGGGGAGTCTCACGTCCGGGGCTTCGATTTCACCTAGCCCAACGGGCGGCTCGCACAGAGTCGCCTTGGAGCGTGTTTTGAAAATGCCCTTTGGGTGGCACAGGCCACTGGTCTGTTGTGGCAGGCTACCAGCCTGCCGCCATTTTCGGCGGCAGATTGCCGCCGAGAACGGGCTGGTAGCCCGTTCCACCCATTTCTAAACCGGGCTCATAGGGTTGTGCGCGACTTGAGTTTACTTCAGCCGCGATGGATTCAGCGCTCTGAGGTCCTTCGGCACGAACAAGCCGTCCTTCCGGATCAACTCACCGTCGAACCAGACCTCGCCTCCGCCCCATTCGGGACGCTGGATGAGGACCATGTCCCAGTGCACCGCAGAGCGATTCCCATTGTCGCACTCCTCGTATGCTTGACCCGGCGTGAGATGGAGTGAGCCCGCGATCTTTTCGTCAAACAGGATATCGCACAAGGGATTCAGGATGTATGGATTGAAACCCAGCGAGAATTCGCCCGTATAGCGCGCGCCGAGGTCGGTGTCGAGGATTTCGTTGAGGCGTTTGGTGTTGCTGGCGGCGGCGTTGATAACCTTCCCGTCTCTGAATTCGAGGCGAACATTGTCGAACTTCGTGCCCGAATAAATCGTGGGCGTGTTGAACTGAATGCAGCCGTTGATCGATCTTTTCACCGGGCAACTGAAGACCTCGCCGTCCGGGATGTTGCGGTCTCCTTTGCACATTTTTGCCCCAATGCCTTTGAGGCTGAATTTCAGGTCTGTTCCCGGACCTTTGATCTGAACGCGGTCCGCGGCCTTCATCCGCTGTTCCAGCGGAACCATGGCTGCGGCCATTTTCCGATAATCCATCGTGCAGACTTCGAAATAGAAATCTTCGAACGCCTCGGTGCTCATGTTGGCGGCCTGCGCCATGCTGGGGTTCGGCCAGCGCAGGACGCACCAGCGCGTCTTGTTCACCCGATAGTTCAGGACTGGCCGGAGCACTTTGGAGTAGAGCGCCATTCGGTCGCCGGCCACATCGGAGGTCTCATTGGCATTGGCGCTGCCTCGGATCGCGATGTAGGCCTGCATTTTTTTCATCCGATACATTTCGACATCGCGCACCAACTTCGCGTGTTTCTCGTCGGTGTCTCGCAGAGCCTCGCGAGTCACGCGAGTGTGCCGGACCTCGACGAGGGGGATCGCCCCCGCGGAGCGGACGGCCCGCATGAGTTCCACAGCGAATTCATCCGGCACGTCGATCATGTCGAGCAAGATGCGGTCGTTTTTTTTGAGCGCGGTGGAGTATTCCACCAACAGTCTGGCCAGCTTCTTGTAGCGAGGGTCGGTCATGGAGTATTTTGGAGGGGCAAGCCGGGCGTCGGCGAAAACTTCTCGGCCAGCCGGCGCCAGTGAAGTTTGCCCGCGAAGTCGTCGAGGAGGGAATAGACAACCGGTGTCACGACGAGCGTCAGGAGCAAACAGAGGGATTGCCCGCCGATGACGACGACCGCCACGGCGCGCCGTTCTTCCGCGCCCGGACCCGTCCCCAGCGCCAGCGGCAACATTCCGGCCACCAAGGCCAGCGTAGTCATTAGGATGGGCCGCAGCCGATCGCGGTTCGCCTGCATGATGGCGCTCATCCGCTCCATTCCGGCTGCCCGGAGATTGTTCATGTGATCGATCTGGAGAATGGCGTTCTTCTTGACGACGCCGAAGAGGACCAGGATTCCCAGAGCGGAGTAGAGATTGATGGTGTTGTCCGTCAGCCAAAGGGAAAGCATGGCGAACGGAACGGAGATGGGCAGCGACAGCAGAATGGTGAACGGATGCACGACGCTCTCGAATTGCGAGGCGAGGATGAGATACATCAGGATGACCGACAGGAGGAACGCCCAAAGGAACTCGCGAAAGGTGCTCTCCAATTCCCGGGCGCGGCCGGAGACGCGCGTGGTATAGCCCACCGGGAGGTTCATCTCCTTCACCGCTTCGCGCAGCGCCTCAATGCGGTCGCGCATGGCGTAGCCGGGCGCGACGGCGCCACGGAGACTGACTTGCCGTTGCCGGTCCAGCCGGTCGATGCGAGAGGCGGTCAGGCCTGGGACGATGTGGACCAGGTTATCCAGCCGCACCAGACTTCCGTTTTGCCGGGGCACGTACACGCGCGAGATGGTGGCCGAATCGTTGCGGCCACCCTCGGCCAAGCGCAGTTGCACGTCGTAGTCTTCGTTCATCACAGGATCGCGGAAACGCGAGACGCGCAGATCGCCTCCGACCATGATTCGGAGCGCCGTGGCGATGTCGTCCGTATCCACACCCAGAGCGGCCGCGCGGACGCGGTCGATTTCCACACGCAGTTCCGGTTTGTCCAGTTTCAACGTGGTATCGCCATCGACGACTCCGAGAGCCGGCGCCTTCTTTCGCAGCTCCTCCGCGTAAGCCGCCAGGGCTTCGAGGTCGGGGCCGAGCAAGGCAAAATCGATTTCATAACTCGGCCCGCCCAGGTTGATGGACGATTGGCTGCTTCGGACCTGAATGCGCAAATCGGAGAATCTCTTCATGCGGCGGCGCACTTCCTGGATCACGTCGCGCTGGCTATAGTTGCCTTGGAACGCGCGCAGCGGATTTAGGCTGAGAAGCCGGCTCCAGGAAAAGACTCGTTCGCTGTGAGGCGCCAGTTCCACGTAGAAGCGGGCGCTGTTCACGTTCCCCAAAAAGCCGCTCCCTCCCACCGAAGCGAGCACGGTGCGGATGGCCGGGATCTTTCGCAGCTCGCTTTCGAGCACATGGAGCGTGGCGTCCATCGCCGCCAGGCTGGTTCCCTCGCGGGCATGGACGCTGATTTCGAATTCGCCCTCATCCGTGTTGCCCGGCGTGTACTCCTGCCGAACTGCATTGTAGAGCGGAATGGAGGAGCACACGACCAGCGTGGCAAATCCAGCGACCCAAAAACGGTGCCGCATGCAGAACGCCAGAATCCACGAGTACCCGCGGTCAATCCAGGAGTAGAAGCCCCGCCGCGAGCGGGCCACCGGATGGCTGCCGGAAGGGGCGAGCTGGCTGAGGCTGAAGAGCCGGGCGCTCAGCATCGGGGTGAGCGTGAAGGAAACCAGCAGGCTGACCAAGACGGCGACGGCCGCCGTCAATCCGAACTGGAACAGAAAACGCCCCGCGACGCTCGACATGAAGGAAACCGGCACGAAAATCACCACCAAACTGAAGGTGGTGGCCATGACCGGGAGGCTGATTTCCGCCGTGGCCGCCCGCGCCGCTTCAAACGCTCCCATCTTCTTTTCCTCAACAAATCGAAAGATGTTTTCGAGCACGACGATAGCGTCGTCGATCACAATTCCGACCATCAGGACCAGCGCCAGCATGGTCACGCTATTCAAGGTGAAATTGAGGGCCCACATCATTCCGAACGCCGAGATCACCGAGGTCGGGATGGCGAGCGCCGCGATAAACGTCGCGCGCCAACTGCGCATGAACAGGAGGACCACCGAGCTGGCCAGAATGCTGCCCAGCACCAGGTGCCGGTTCACTTCGTGCAGCGCCTCGCGAATGTAGCGCGATTGATCGCGAATCACCTCCAAGCGCGCGTCGGGGGGCAGCGTCGCCTGCAATTGGGACATTTTCTGCTTCACTGCCTCGATCACCGCCACGGTGTTGGCTCCGGATTGCCGGCGAATTTCCATCGTGACCGTGGGCACGCCATCGAGCCGTGCCACCGAGCGTTGCTCTCGAGTCCCGTCCTCCGCCCAACCCAGGTCGCGGACACGGATGGGCGAGCCGTTGACCGTGGCCACCACCAAGTCATTGAACTCTTTCGGGTCTTCGATCCGGCCCATGGTGCGGAGCGCGTGCTCGCGCAAGGGTCCCGTGACGTTGCCGCCGGGGACATTGGCATTTTGCCGAACGATCGCTGCGCGGACCGCCGTAATGGGGATTTGATAGGCGGCCAGGCGGTCCGCATCCACCCAGACGTTAATGGCGCGCTCCAAAGCGCCCAAGATTTCGATTTCGCCGACGCCAAGGCAACGTTCGAGTTGGACCTTGACGATTTTGTCCGCCATTTCCGTCAGTTCGCGGCGCGAGCGCTGGCCCGACAAAGCGATGGTCATGATCGGGGACTGGTCGGTGTCAAACTTGGAAATAATGGGAGGATCCGCGTCGCGCGGCAGATCGCGCAACACGCTGGCCACTCGGTCCCGGACGTCCTGGGCGGCGGCATCGACGTCGCGATTCAGGTTGAAGGTGGCGATGATGAACGAACTGCCGACGCCGGAGATGGAGCGTAATTCGTTGAGTCCCTCCACCGTATTCACGGCCTCTTCGACGCGATGGGAAATCAGGGATTCCACCTCGACCGGCGAAGCGCCCGGCAGCCGCGTGGAAATGCGGATGGTGGGCAGATCGACCGACGGATAGCGGTCCACCTGCAAATGCAAATAGCCCGCCGCGCCCACCACGACCAGCGCCAAGATGAGCATGCTGGCGAAGACAGGGCGTTTGATGCAGACTTCGGCGAGCTTGCGCATTACGAATCCGTCAGGTTGACAGTTTGACCCGTCTGAAGATCCCCTGGCTCGATCACAACCACGTCGCCGGCCTCGAGCCCGGCCAGAATCTCAAGCGACTCTCCGATTCGACGGCCGGTTGTGACCAATTTCTCAAGCGCTTTGCCTTCGCGGATCACAAAGGCTTTCTCAACGCCGGCGAACGACGTGATTGCGCCGGCGGGAACCAAAATTCCGACCGCCCGGTCGTCCGTGACGATTTCGGCTCTCACGAAGGAGCCCGGCCGAAGCCCGCCTGGATTCGCCACATCGGCCTCGACCCGGAGCATGAGCGTGGGTTCTTCGATGACCGGACTGAGGCGTTTGATCTCGCCGGTATGAACATTGGCACTCCCTTCCACTTTCAAACGGACCTTTTGGCCGACCCGGACATTTGTCGCCTCGCGCTCGGGCACTTCGAGCCGGAGGCGAAGCGGGTTCATCCGCACGAGGGTCACCAACGGCGTTCCCGCATCCAGAAACTCGCCGAGATTGGCGCGCCGCTCTTGCACCGCGCCATCGAAGGGCGCGCTGATCACGGTGTCGGTCAAATGCTGCCGGGCGATTTCCAATTCGGCTCGCCGTTGAGCCAGGAGCGCCTGGCGGTTTCGGACTTCGACCAATGCGTCCTCGTACCGGCTGAGCGCCACTTTGTAGGCGGCCTCCGTGGTTTCCAACTCCGAGGTGGACAAAATCCCTTGCTGGGTGAGTTTGAGCACTCGTTCGCGATTGGCTTTGGCTTCGTCTAGCAAAGCGCGCATTTGGCGCACCGTGCTGGTCTGTTCGAAATCAGTGATGTCGTTGGTGCCATCGAGCGGCAGTCCCAGGCGGACCCGCGCCTGGGCCAGCAATGCTTCCGACTGCTGCACCTGCAATTGATAGTCTCTGGGTTCGATTTGAGCGATCGTCTCACCGAACCGCACGACGCTCCCGATATCGACGGCAATGGTTTGCAGCCGGCCCGCCACTTTTGTGCTCAAGGTTGCGCGGTCAAAGGCGGCGAGAGAACCCACGGCGCTGACCGTTCGCTCGAGTGGCAACGCGGCAATGCGGAAGCCTTTTACACGTCTGGCAGAGACGGTCGATTCAGCCGCCGGCCTCTGTTGATTGGACGAGGAAAAACTCCGCTCGCAAGCGGTCAGCCAAACGAGCGAGCAGGCTAGCAATAGTTTTAGAATCAGATCGTGTTTGAAAAATGTCTTCTGGATGGAACTAGCCACTGGCCTGTCGCGGCAGGCTACGCACGTGTTTCGCGTGCGGTGTCTCGTAGCGCGGACTTGCAGTCTGCCGTATCGCCGACTTGAAGTCGGCAGGGCGTCGAAAGTTCCGGCACGCGCGTTCCGTTCGCCGCCGACGCAGAATCCAATTCTGCGATACGGCAGATTGAAAATCTGCGCTACGCAAAACAGATACCAGGCCACCGAGAGTACAAGTGACAGCATGTTACGCACGTCAGTTCAGTGGCCGGAGCTTAAGCTACCGAGCGGCCCGCTGCAATCGTTTAGGCTTAGGAATCCTGATCTCAATGAGGCGTCTGATCTCCTTCCCTCTCCCTTGAGGGAGAGGGCTAGGGTGAGGGTGAAAACGTTGGACAAACCAGAGACGTTAGGATGCGCTGACCGTCCTCCCTCACCCCGACCCTCTCCCGCTGGGAAAGGGAGGGCGTTCCACAGCCACGGAACAACAATCCGTCATTCTTGTTCCGCGTACTCACCCATGAAATTCGCCAGGTCGATCACGCTGCCGACGAGGGCCAGAACGTCGTGCTTTTGGATGACCTCATCGGGGAGGGGCACGGGATTGAATTGTTTCAGCACCTTCTCGCCTTCGGGCGTGGTCTCCATGCGCTTCAACGCGACCAGATTGATGCGAAAGCGGCGGCGGAGATTCAATTGTTCCAGGCTTTTTCCGACAATTCCCGGCGGAGCTCCCACCTCCACGACGCTGAAGCCTTCGGCCAATTCAAAGTAGCTCGAAATGTTTGTAATGAGGAGCCGCTGCACCGTCCAGCGCGCCGCCTCCTCTTCCGGATTGAACACCTCGTTAGCGCCCACAGCTTTCAAAACCCGGCGATGATCCGGTGTCGTGGCGCGAGCGATGATCTTCCTGATCCCGAATTCCTTGGCATGGACGACCACGAGCACTTGCGCTTCGAAATTGGCCCCGATGGCGGCGATCAGCACATCCACTTCTCCAATCCCGTGGGCTTCCAGCGCGTGTTCCTGGCTGGCATCGAAGCAAACCGCCAGCGACACCAAATCCTTGATCGCGTTCACCCGTTCTATGCTGGCGTCCACGGCGATCACTTCTACTCCCTCCTTGGCCAGCCCTACAGCCACCGCCTGGCCAAATTCACCCAATCCAATCACAGCGCATTTCATACGGTCGATCGTTGTCTAAGATTTTTCGCCGAGTTGAAGCAAAGCCCCTCACCACATCCGATGGGGAGAGGGTGTCCGTAGGACGGGTGGGGGGTGTTTCTTGCTTGTGAACTCATCGATAGTTGTCACCCGACCACAACTTCTTCTTCAGGGTATTCATAGTTCAACGCATGCCGGCTCTGAAACACCGATAGCACTAGGGAAATTGGTCCCACGCGACCGACGAACATCGCCACACACAACACCAATTTGCTGGCCGTGCTCAATTCGGCGGTGATTCCCGTCGAGAGCCCCACCGTGCTCAGCGCCGAAATGACTTCGAAAGCCCGGTCCTGCGGCCTCAAATCCGGGTCGAACAGCGCCAGGAGAAAAATCCCGACACCGGCACTGATCACGTACAAGACGAAGACGCTCAACGCGGCGAAGAGCGTCTTGACCGGGATCCTGCGGCCAAAGACCTCGACGCGCTCGCGACGCGTCACCATAGCCCGAAGCGCGAGCAACAAAATCCCAAAGTTCACGGTCTTGATGCCGCCCCCCATCGAAACCGGACTCGCGCCAATCACCATCAGCACCATCAAGAATACCAGCGTCGCGTCTTGCAGCTTCTGGATCGGCACCGAATTCAAACCGGCCGTCCGCGGCGTCACCGATTGGAAGGTCGCGATCAGGAAGTTCTCTGCAATCGGACGGTCGCGGAGGATGTGGTTAAATTCCAACACCCAGAACGCGGCACAACCGCCCGCGAGCAAAAGCAAAGTCACCCACCCCGAGAGGCGCGTTTGCACGCTCAGCCTGGCCGGAATTTGGCCGGCGTGCAGGCGGCGAAAAAAACCAATTCGGCGGAAAAGCCGCGCCCGTGTAACTCGATAACCGAGCAATTCCAGCAAAGCGGGAAAACCCAGTCCTCCCAGAATGATCAGCCCCATGAATGTGCACATCAGGCCCGCCTCAGCTCGATACGGTTCCAGGCTGTCCGGCTGAAGGGCGAATCCCGCGTTGCAGAACGCGGAGACCGCGTGGAAAAGACTCCACTTAAGCCGGCCCAGAGGATCGCCTTCACCGGGAAGGAACTGAAAAATCAACAGGACGCCGGCCAATTCGATGGCTCCTGTCACCAGCAGGATTCCCACAATCTGCCGCTTGAGATCGGAGTAGGTGGGAGCGTTGATCAGTTGGCTAAATCCCACCATTTGCGGAACAGGCAGGGCTCGGCTCGAAAACACGGACAGAAAGGCGACAAACGTGATGATGCCAAGGCCACCGAGCTGGAACAGGGCTAAAATGATCATTTGGCCAAATGAGGAAAAGTCGCTCCCGGTATCCCGAACGCCCAGGCCGGTCACACAGACCGCACTGGTGGCGGTGAACAACGCGTCCACCATCCCGATCGGTTTCTCCAGTTTCGCGCTCGAATTCGGCAGCACCAGCAAGAAAGCGCCGATGACGATCAAGGTGGCGAACGAGCCGGCCAGGATCAACTCCGGGCGAACTCCCCGTTCGAACAGCCGCTGGCTGGCGAGCAGCAATTGGATGCAGAGGGAGATCAAGAGGTATAGTTTCACCAAATTGAAAGCCAGCGCCTCCGCCGATTCTAAATGCAGGAAATTGAGCAGTCCCTCGACCGGTGCCGGCGGAAGCGCCCAGCCCAGCGTGATGAGCAGGAGCAACAAACCGAGGAGAAAATACTCGAAGCGTCGCAGTCCGAACGCCCGCCGCCTCGTTTCGGCGCGGAGCAGAGCCAAAACCAAATCCGCTCCGAAACATGCGGCCAGCGCCACATCGAGCCAATTCAAACACCACAACACCCGCGTTCCGACCGGAAATCCGTGCTGGAAAATCAGCGACAAAAGAACCAAAACCCTCGCCCTCAGGACCCAACGGAGCGGAAGCCCATGCGGTGTGGGGGGAAAGCTGACGGCGGGGTGCATCCTTAGTCTGTCACCGAGAATTTCTCAGGTCTTTTCCGGTTCACGGTTTAGCACCGCAATATCGGCCATCGGTTATTGACGGCTGGCTATTGGTTATCGATTTCAATGGCCGACGGAAATCGGTTTCCCTCAGTTTTTATGGCCAGCCAACTGCCGGTTTAAGGCTAACTCTTCCCAGCCGCTGCGGCCTGGAAGGCCGCGCGCCGTTTTGGTTGCGGCTTCGCGGGTCACGTCCGTGGAATGCGATTCAACCTTCGAGTCGCTATTCCTTCGGCTCGCGCGCGGTCAGAATCCCATTGCGAGGAATGGCGTCGGATATGATCTGCGTTCGGCCGGATGGCCAGTGGATTTCCACCGAACTGGCGGCCGCCACATCACCTAGCCCGAAGTAAAGCGGGAACACACTCTGCGCCAGGTAACCCGATTTGCCGTCGTTGAGTTGCGTGAGCGTTGTCCCGCCCGCGTTGACTTTGACGGTTGCTCCCAGGCCATCGCGATTGGAGACGGTGCCAACCAGTTTCACTTTCAGGAAATGGATCGGCTTCCGCGTGCTCAGAGTGCTGACGAGCACCATGGGACGGTCGTTCATCTCGTTCGTCACGATGTCCAGATCGCCATCGTCATCGAGATCGAAGATCGCAGAAGAGCGCGAACTGAGCGCGCCATAGACGAGCACCTTCGGCCCGTACAAGAGGGCAAGTTCGTGCGCTGCGTCCTCGGTGGCGACGTCGAGAGTGAACATCGGTTTCTCGAAGCGCCCGCCCGCCCGCGGTTCCACGCCCACGACGAATTCTGCGTCGAAGAACCGCTGGCCCCGTTCATTCAGCAACAGCGAGTTTATCCCATAACGGAAGGGATAGCCCATTCCCGCGGTGATGAACGCGTCCTCGTAGCCGTCGGCGTTGAGGTCACCCACGCTCAGTCCCCAAGGCCAGTAGGTTTCGGCGCCGACTTTGCCGGAAACCTCCTCGAACGCGCCGCTGCCTTTGTTGATATAGAGAGCGTTTCCGAAAACGTTATTCGACGCTCCCTGCAAGAAGGCCTCGTCAAAATAAGTGGTGCACCAGGGATCGCTCTTGGCCTTTTCGAATGTGCTGCGCATGTTCGTGCGGCCGTCTCTCGATTGCGTCTCCGCCATGTCGGAGTGCATATCTGTAATGAAAAGGTCGAGTAGCCCGTCGCGATTGAAGTCGAAGAACTTTATGCCCATGGCCCCCCACGCAGTTTTCGGGAAATAACTCGCAGTCTTGTCCGCGAAGCGCTTGCCGGAAAGGTTCTCGTAAAAGTGATTGTCGCCTTGCATGTTCAGAACGTATAGGTCGGGAAACCCGTCTCTGTTCAGGTCTGTAATGCTCGCGTCGCCGCTCCAACTGCCATCCCGCAGGCCGGTCTCTCGGGAGACATCGCGAAACTTCCTTTGGCCGAGATTCCGGTAGAGAATGCTGAATTCAGTGCGTTCCGGATACATGTGACCGCCGAACGCGTTGGTAACGCTCGCATAGAAACCGCCCTTCTTCTTCTTCTCGTCCGTTGTGTAAACACCCACGTTGCAAACAAACAAATCGAGCAGGCCGTCGCGGTCAAAATCGAAGAAAACCGCGCCCGACGAGTGCCCGACATACCCAAGCCCCGATTGCTCCGTGGTGTCGCGGAACCGCCCGCCACCGAGGTTTTCGAACAGCACGTTCCCTCCCCTTACGGTGGTGACGAATAAGTCGGGATCGCCGTCGTTGTCGATGTCCGCAAACGATGCCGTGACATGAATCCGTCCTTCCAGAGCGACGCCGGCGCGGGCCGTGATGTCTTCGAATTGGCCCCGGCCGAGATTGCGCCAAAGCTGGTTGGAACCCAGTTGGTTTACAAAGTAAATGTCCAATCGCCCGTCACCATCCACATCAGCCACGGCCACTCCGCTGCCATGGTCGTAGTGGACCCCCTTCCACCACTTCAGAGAGTCCTCCACGCTCGACTGCTCGAACGTGATCTTGCTTTCGGCGGTGCGATCCGTGAATTGAAAGCCGTGAAACGCTCCGAAGCGTTTCGCTGTTTCAATGTCTTGTCGTGCGCGTTCGGCCAGCATCCTCGGAATGTCCTCGGCCAGCGGATGGTGGACGATGTTGGTTTTGTTTGGAGGCGGGGCGACGGGGCCGGCAGCCTGCGAAAAGGCGTTTGGAACCAGACCCAGTGCCAGCGCGAGGGTTGCGGATGAAAAAAGTCGCTTCATGGATAGGTTTTTGAGGGTGACGAACGCTTTTGACTCGGGGTCACGTTGCAGAAGCTACTGCGATAGCAGCGCGGGTGTCAACCCCGTGGGGGGGTTGCACAGCAATTCTCATTTTGGCCGTAACGCGGACACTCTTGTCCGCAAGACTTCCGAAAATGTGCGGACAGGAGTGTCCGCCTTACGGTCACGAACCGCGCCCGTTGCCAAAATGAGAATTGCTGGGGGGTTGCAGATGGCCTGCAATTTTGTCCCCAATGATTTTGTCACGCTCGACGGCTTCGGAAACGCCACAGGTATCGACGGGAGTTACCTCGGCTTTTCGGCGTTCAGCCCACGAAGCCGGCGCTCAGCGCGCCTCTTCCACGACTGGGAACCCTTCGATGGCCGGATACCCCCGCTCCTTGTTCCAGGGTTCGCGACTCGGTTTGCCTTCTTGGTAGCGCTTGGAATTGCGTTTCAACCACGGGAGGTCCACCGAACATCCTTGTTCCGCGGCATGATCAACCGCCCATTGTTGGGCTTCGACGGCTTTGGAGAAATCCCCCGCGGCGGCGTAGGCCATCGCGACTGAAGCGGCTGCGGGAACGGATTTGATTTGTTCAAAAACTGGAATCGCCAATGACAGCGCCTGTTCTGCGTCTTGTCGGGTGGAGTCGGGACGAGCCGACAAGAATTGAGCCAAGTTGAGTTTCGCCTGGACGGAGCCGGGGAACCGTTCGACACATCGCCGCAACCCCTCCATGGCCTCCGGATTTCTTCCAAGCCGGGCCATCATGACCGCCGCGCCGACCTGGGCCTCGGCGTCGGCGTCATTGAGTTTGGCGGCCCGGTCGAACATGACGAGCGCATCCTTGTGATTTCCCTGCCAGCTCAAAACCGCCCCGATCCAATACGCGTGAGTTCCCCGATCAGTTTCTAAGACTAGAGCTCTTTGAAATGCGCGCAACGCTTCGTCGAAGTTCCCTCGTTTGAACAGCGAGAGTCCGAGAAGATCATGGAACGACGCGTTGTCCGGCTGCTCTTCGAGGACTTGCCTCGACAACATCTCGGCTTCCTCCAGCCGATTCAAGGTGAGATATGCGCTGGCCAGATTGGCTCTGGCCAGCGTAAAACGCGGATTCAACTCCAGGGCGTGCTTCAGCAAATCAACGGCAAGCTGAATATTTCCCTGTTGCCTGGCCGCCAAGGCTCGGCTGTGCATGTCGGCGGCGCTTCGATTCAACGGCGCCACATCCGTCGAGATGATGGGATCATAGAACGTGAAAGGAGTGGTTCGTTGGTTATTCAGCGCCGCCAAGACCGCAGCCGCTTTCTCAGCCTCCCCTGCTCTCCGATATTCCCGGGCCAAGAGCACTCGCCCGGCTGAGGCATACGGCTGAAGCTTGATCGCGCGTTCGAGACATTCAATCGCCGCCCTGGAATTTCCTTGGATGGAATGTGTCAACCCCATTCCATGCCACGCATAAGCACACTGGAGATCCAGTCGCACGGCCTCTTGGAACGTCTTCATGGCCTCCGGAAGTTTGTCCAGCTTCAGGCTTGCGTCTCCAAGCAAACAGTTCAAGGCCACCCTGACCGACGGCGGCGTGTCCGCCAAGCCTTCGGCGATTCTTTTGGCCTCCAACAAATGGCGCAATGCCAGATCAAAACGACCCTGGCTATGATAAATCCATCCAATCGCGTAATGACACGGATAAATGCCGGGCTTGAGTCGGTCCAGATTCAAGTAACAAGCCAGGGCAGCGTCTTCAAATTGATACGTGTGATAAACCCTCGCCAGCTTTGAATAGGCCTGAGCAAGCTGAGCGGATGAAGGGCCCGGACTGGACTGAACCGCGGCCTCAAATCGCTGGCGCTCCTCCTGGATGTGAGATTTGACATCCGGGCCGGCTTTTTCCAGGGAAGGATGGGGAATCGGAAGAGGATTGAATGTCCGTTGGGCGGGTCCCTGTGAGAGACCCAGCCAAGGCAAGACCAGCACCAAACCACTGAACAAGATTTGTTTCGGATTTCGAGATTCGGATTTCGGATTTTGAGGATCGTCGCAGACGGGCAAGACTTCCATATGTTTCGGATACTGCCTGAGCAAACAGAAATCCAAAACCTTTTTCAAGCTTGTCCCCCGTTTTGGGGGCAACGTTTTCTATTGAAAAGACACTCAAATTGTGATGCACTAACTACGAAATCCCAGACAACCTAGCCCCGTGGCGAAGGCTCCGAAGAACGCGGAATGTGTCGTGGTGCAAGCATAGACGAGTGTCTATGCGTCCGTGTGTCTCGCGTCTTCGCCACCCGCTAATACCAGAAGCCATAATACGCGTATGCACAAAAAAATGTTCCAGGCGTTTGCCGTCCTGACGATACTTGCGGGGATGGTTCAGGTCGGCGCGCTCGCTCAACAAAAGGAGGTTTCAGGATACGTTCGGGCGGATTTGTTTTTTGACAAAACCACGGCGAATTCCATCGCCGGTCTCCGCGCCGATACGAGGTTTCCTAACAACCCCACCGAAGTGCGCTACCTCAAATTTTGGGAGTTTCCGCCGGGCGGAGACGATGGCAGCGCGCCTCCCAACGACGTGTATAACAACTACGGCACCCGACTCACAGCGCTCCTGGTCCCCAAGCAGACGGCTGAATACATCTTCTTCGTCGCTTCGGACGATCCGAGTGAACTCTGGCTAAGCACGGATGACAAGGAGGCCAACAAGAAACTCATCGCCAGAGAGCCCTCTTGGAATCCGGTGCGCGCTTGGGTCGCGACGACTCGGCGCAACGCGACGACTCCCGAAAACCGCTCGGTACCCATCCGTCTTGAAGCCGGGAAACGCTATTTCATGGAAACCGTCCACAGCGAAGGCGGCGGCGGGGATAACGTCGCGGTGACGTGGATCAAGCAGGGCGATCCGGACCCGACCGACGGCGATCCACCTCTCAGCGGGGATCTCTTCGTTTCGCTGGTGGACACGCAACTGAAGATCACAGCCGACCCGCAGAATGTCACCCGCGACGTCGGCCAGTTCGCCAAATTCACCGTTTCCCACAATAGTCTGGGACCGGATGTCACTTACACTTACCAATGGTTGAAAAACGGCGCCGCAATCGCCGGGGCGACGGCCATAGGATACGCCACCGATACCCTGACGGCGGCGGATAATGGCGCTAAGATCAGCGCCCGAGTCTCCGCCTCCGGGCAGACCGTGACGAGCAAGGAGGCGACTCTGACTGTCGAAGCCGTAGGCGCTCCGGTGCTTGTGCAAGGTTTCTTAAAGTTTGAGGCCTGGGCCGGGATTACCGGGAATCCGGTCCAGAACCTTTTGGATGACCCAAGATATCCCGCCAAGCCAGATGAAGTCCTGTGGGCGTCAGCGTTCGATAGCCGGACCGTGTATCCGAACGACACTCATGAAGCTTATGGCGGACGGATTTCTGGTTTTATCATCCCGGCTGAAAGCGCCCAGTACGAGTTTTTCATCCGCAGCGACGACGCCTCGCAGTTGTTTCTGAGCACGGATGACGATCCGGCCAAAGCGACGCCAATCGCCGAGGAAACCGGCTGTTGCGGCGCCTTCGAAGAGACTGGAGCCACCGAAACTTCAGCGCCCGTGAGTCTGGTGGCCGGCAAGCGGTACTATATCCAAGCCCTTTGGAAAGAAGGCACCGGAGGCGATTTCTGCCAGGTGGCTTGGAGAAAGGCCGGCGATACAACGCCTGCTGCTCGATTGACTCCCATTCCGGGAACGTTCCTCGCCTCCATGATTCCATCCAAAGGGAGCGTGACAATCACGAAGCACCCGGTCAATGCGACTGCGGAAGAGAACGCCTCGGCCACATTTACGGTTGAGGCCACCAGCACCATCTCACCCATGGTGGTCCTGTGGCAAAAGAACGGGGTCAACATCCCCGGTGCCGTCGGCGCCACCTACAAGACCGACCTGCTTTCCAAGGCGGACAACGGCGCAAAAATCCGGGCCGTGATCGGTGTGCCAGGCGCCTCGGCCCAGTCCAGCGAAGCGACGCTCACGGTCACCGACGATAAGACGGTCCCGACGATTCTGGAGGTGAAGGGTCTGCCCAACCAAACGGAAGTCGTCTTGACGTTTTCCGAAAGAGTGGCTCAAGCCTCCGGGACGGCGGCCTCAAACTACAAAATCACCAGCGCGAGCGGCAGCCTGAATGTGACCGGCGTGGCCTTGTCGGAGGATGGCACCAAAGTGACATTGACTACCGCCAAACAGACGCTTCGGACCAAGTACACCGTCACCGTCAATAATGTCACGGATCGCGCGAGCACACCAAACGCAATTGCCGCGAATAACAACACCAAAGTGTTCTTCCCGGTCGGCAAGATCGTCGAGCAGAATGGCTTTATCGTGTTTGAGGCGGAGAACTACGACCGTAATCTGGATGGTCTATGGATCAAGGATACGACGCGTGGCCATCCGTCCGGTGGCGCTTCCATGGTCAATCCCAATGGTGCGGGAGGCAGCGAAAGCGCCACCAAACTGGAATACGACGTCGAGTTCAAGCAGGCCGCGACCTATAAGATCTGGTATTCGGCCAGCGGCGACAGCGGCTCCGATGATTCGGCCTGGTTCCACATCGATGGAGAACGCCCGGCCGAGCGCGTGGACGGGAACAGCGCCGCGATGGTCGGCTTTACCAGCCAATTCGATTTCGTCTGGAGAGCCGAGTCATTCGGCGGCGCCCAACCGATGAGCGTGAACATTGCCACTCCAGGACAGCACGTCGTTGGTCTGGCGCGCCGGGAGGACGGATCGTTCTTCGACAAATTCATCTTGACGACAGACATGGCCTTTACTCCCACAGGGTTTGGCCCTCCCGAAACGCGTGAGGGATCTCCCGCTCTACCAACAGTCGCCATCTCCGCGCCTTCCGAAGGGCAGAAATTCGCAACCGGAGCCAGCGTCACGTTGACGGCGAACGCCGCCGGAGATTTGGGATTGGGAATCGTCAAAGTCGCATTCTCTGCCAACGGGAACAAGGTCGGCGAGGCGACAGCGAGCCCGTTCAGTTTCACTTGGAGCAACGCGAAAGACGGCATTTACGCCATCACTGCCGCCGCCACCGACGAAGTGGGCGCCACCGCGACCTCGGCGCCGGTCAAGATCACGGTCGGAACACCGCCTCCGCAGGCGCTCTTCGTCATCGCAAACAGCGCGCCTTCGCTCAATGCTTCCGATGCCGGCGTGAAGGCCCGCTTAGAGTCGCAAGGCTGGCAAGTCACTGTGGTCGGAGCTCTCGCGTCAGCGACCACCAATGCCGACGGGAAACAGTTGATCATCACCTCCTCGACCATTCCCTCGGGCGACGTCGGCAATAAATTCCGCGCCGTGGCCGTGCCAGTTATCAATTGGGAATCCGCGCTCCAGGACAATCTGCTGATGACCCTCGATCAAGACGCGGTCACTCGGGGCGGCACAGCCGGCACGACTTGGACTCAGATCGACGTTGTGAAGGCTGACCACCCGCTCGCGGCTGGGTTGTCGGCGGGCTTGAGGACTGTTTCCGCGGCGACGGACTACAGTTGGGGCGTTCCTGGAACTGGCGCAACAGTCATCGCCACCGTTCCGGGCAATCCCACTCAGGCTGTCATCTACGGTTATGACACGGGAGCGACTCTGATCGACGGCACAACAAAGGCCCCGGCGAGAAGAGTTCAATTCCTCATGACGGATAATACCTTCGCTGCGTTGAACGGCGATGGTCTCAAGCTGTTTGATGCCGCGGTCGCTTGGGCGGCCAATGTCACGGTGAAACCTCCCACGCAAGGTCCAACGCTTTCAGTGGCTCGCACTGCCACGGGCTTGAGCGTGACGTTCACAGGCACGCTGCAATCTTCGGATTCAGTGACAGGTCCGTGGACGGACGTCGCCAATGCGTCGAGTCCGTTGTCAGTCACCCCTGCCGGAGCCCAGAAATTCTATCGGGCCAAGCAGTAAGCGCAGGCGATCGATTGCGCAATTACAGAAGGCCGGGCCGAAGCCCGGCCTTTTTTGTTTCGTGTTCTGCTCTTTGGGACGGGGAGCGCACGCGCCTACGCGCGCTGTGGTCGGCGCCCTCGCCGACCACACGAGCGTGTTGGAACAAGTCACGATTGAGTGATTCCAATTCGCTTCCATAATGAGGCGAATGCCCCTCACCCCGTCCCTCTCCCCATCGGATGGGGTATGTGTTTAGCGAACGTGGCGCGGGCGTCCACGCCTGCGGGTTTTGGCGCCGTCTCGGCGCCACCATCGCCACGACTGGCAGCGAGACGCCGCCAAAACCCGCAGCCGCGACGGCTGCGCTACCCAT
>JACQWK010000260.1 GCA_016209525.1 Verrucomicrobiota bacterium | reverse complement strand
GGTGAACGGCGGCACCGACGCTTCCTTCCGCGAAGGGAAGATTCTCTTTCAAAGCGAGGGCGCGGAATTGTTTTACCGCAAGATTGAGCTTCACCCGCTGAACGGCGCCCGCGCTCTTTGATCTTATGCAATCGATCGCAACTGTCACTGTATGTCTGATCCTGATCTCGCTCGCCGCAGTTCCGGGAGCGGGTCAATCGCCCGGTGCAACTCCACCCGCACCCAAGGCCAAGACCAAGGCGCCTGACACCGGCTGGGTTTCGCTCTTCAACGGGAAAGACCTGAGTGGCTGGGTGAAGGTGGGAGAGGAGCTATGGGAGGTCGACCACGGCACGATTGCTGGACGCGGCATCACGCAGAACTACGGTTATCTGCGTACCGAAAAGCGCTACGTCGATTTTCACCTGTCGCTGCGTTTCAAGTGCGAGGCCGACGGCAACAGCGGTGTCTTTTTCCGTACCGAATTCGAGCCCGGATCGACGAAGATCGCGCACGGCCTGCAATTTGAAATCGACCGCGTGGTCGGGCGCCACACGGGCGGCGTGGTGGGCGACAAGCGTGGATTTCTGGTCTGGCCATCGGCGGAAAACGAACTGGTGGTTCGCCCCGATGATTGGAACGAGTACCTGCTAAAGGTCGAAGGCAACCGCTACGTCGCGCGCCTGAACGGGGTGGTCGTCGTCGATTTCACCGACCCCGCGCCGATCTCACATGACGGTTACATCGCCCTCCAGCTCCATTCGGGGGGCAAGGGTCAGATGCGGTTCAAAGACATTTACATTCGCGACCTGACCAAACGATGAACGAATTCCGGTCGAGCGGACCCTCGTCGATGCCCGGGCAGCCAGACTCCGCGATTGCACCCAATCTCCCATGAAGATCACGCCATCCACGCGGCGGCAGTTTGTCCGACAATCCGCGGTTCTGGCCGCCGGATTCACCATCCTCCCCCGGCATGTCCTGGGCGGGCCGCGCTTTGTCCCGCCGAGCGAGAAGGTCAACATCGCCCTCGTGGGAGCCGGGGGCAACGGACTGGGGAACGTGCAGAATCTGCTGCAACTGGACGACATTCAGATCATCGCCGTCGTCGATCCGGCGGAATCGTATACATCGGCGCGCGGCGACGAAGGCCAGGCGGAAAGGGTCAGGGGTCGGAAAGTGATTTCAGCCTCCGCCACCACTGAGTCCGCTCCGGAGCATTTCGGAAAAACGCGGTAATGTTGCGACTCGCGGCCTTTGGCTCTCCGAGATTGAGCGCCGTGGCAGCCCATCGGTTGCTCGTGTCGGTCTGAACCTTCAACCAAGCGGCGACGGCGACTTTCCAATCAGCTGATTTCGTCGCGTCGCGTGCGTCCGCCCGAGTCTTGCCGATTTGGCGCAAAGCACGCTCCAGCGCGGTGGTCCAGCGAAGTTCGTTCACCTCGCGGGCGCCGAGCACTCCGAGGGCGCGAGCATCGGCAGTGAGATTGTGCTCCTCGACCAAAGCCGCTTTGAATTCGTGGCTACCCAAGGCCCAGCCCCGACTGAGGTTGACGTAGGCCTTTGATTTTCCGGCGGAACCCTCTGCCTCCTGCCATGCGAGATAGGTTTGATAGCTGGCGCGGCCCGCAGGGGAGTCGGCCAGTCCGCCCGCGGCGGCGAGGGCCGTGTCGGGGCGCATGAATTTCGGGCGCTGATCGGGGTGGAGCAAATACCAGTAGCTGCTCTCCCGGTAGTGATCAAGTCGACCAATGGGTACGATGTCCGCTCGCACCGGGTTGAGATGGAGGTAGTGGCACAGTTGTCCGAGCGGCGCGCCGGGCTCGACCAGCAGGCTCTTGTACCGGCCGGCGAACAAGTGTCCGTGCTCGCCACGCCTCCGATTGAAACGGCAGGCAAAGGTGGCCTGGAGCCATTGCATGCCGGCGACGAGGTTTCCCAAGGGTGTTTCCAGAGCGAGGTGGAAGTGATTGCTCATGATCACGAACGCGTGCAGGAGCCACGAGCTGCGTTCGCATGCTTGGAAAAGCGTCGTCTGAAACGCCGCCCGGGGCTTGGCGTGCTGGAAAATCCAGGACCGATAGTTGCCCCGGTTAATGACGTGGTAAATCGCGCCGGGGAATTCGAGGCGTAGCTTGCGGGCCATGCCGGGAATCTCGATCTCGGCGACCCGTCGAAGCGATCCCACCGTGACCCCAAAATTGGGTGGACGTCAGACTTGAAATATCACTTTCCGAAACCTGACCCGTTCGAGCCTTCCTCGCCAAGAGTCCTGCGCGCCGACACCGCAAGGTGCCTCATCGCCCAACCGGGGTTCCCCTCCGTTCCGCCGGTCCGCGGTGCGGACCTTACCAACGGGGCGCTCGCCGCCACCCTGTTCGTCAACCCAAGAGTCCCGATTGCCTCAGCGTGTAGAATGGTCTGCGGCTGCGCCTCGTTAGAATTACAGCTCCTTGATGGAGATGTTGCGGAACTGCACGAGGCTGGAGGCGGGGGAGTATTTGCCGTCCTTGAAGCCGCCGTGATGCTGGAGGGCAAGCGGCCCCGATTCTGGCACGCCGGGGAGCTGGGCGTTCGCGATCACGGTCTTCCCGTTGAGCACCACCGTGAGGCGGTCGCCCTTCATCGTGATCTCAAAAGTGTTCCACTCGCCGACGGGCTTGTCGGCCTTCATTTTCGGCGTCACACCCGCGCGGACTTCGGGCGGCATCTTCTTGTCCATGCGGTAGCCATACACTTCGCCCGAGCCGATGGGCCAGCACCAGATGTTCAGTTGCGCCTTGGACGCGCCGCGCAGAAAAATGCCGGAATCAGCGTTGGGGGTGGGCGTGACGATGTCCTTGCCGTCGGGGCCTTTCTGGTGCGTGCCGTCGGGGAGGACAGTGGGGACGGGATACAAGCCGGTCGTTTCCTTGATGCGCCAGTCGATGCGCAGCACGAAATCTTTGTAGCTTCTCGCGCTCCAGAGATTCTTGTCCTTTGCGGCTTCACTGCGCGCGTCGTAGTCAATGACGCCGTTGAGGATCTTCCAATGGCCGCCGTCGCCTTCGGGAACCTTCCAGCCAGTGAAGTCCTTGCCGTTGAAGAGAGAGACAAATCCTTTCGCGGTCTCGGCAGAGGCATTGGAACGAGCCAGCAGCAGGACGCCGGCCAGCAAAAACAGGATACGGGTGCGATGTGACATAGGGTGCAGGGTTTGATTGATCGAAGCGTTCCCATTACAAGCACAGCCCAGGGTTCAGGCAAGCCATCGCTTGCGCGGGGGTGCATCTCCGAGTTGACGCCGGGGGAAAGTATTCTCGATCTGGCTGATTTTTGGGCTGGCCTACTTTGGTGAAGTCTGCCCCAAGTGGGGGGAATGGGAGAACACCGCTACATCCAAGGCCGTTTGGTGGGGGAAAAAGAATTGGACTGGGTGCGTGGGCTGATCGCGGAGCATGGCGACTGGAATCGTAAACGACT
>JACQWK010000021.1 GCA_016209525.1 Verrucomicrobiota bacterium | reverse complement strand
CCTCCTCACGTCGGGGGCTACGATGCGCTTGGGCCATCAACCGCTCCTCCTCATTCAGACTCCCGAGTAAAGTCCGATTCCCTGCCGAAGCGCCACGCTTGCGCCCTCGATCACCGCATCCCAGTCGCCCCTGCGCGGCTGCCGGAATAGGCGCATGGTCGGATACCAAGGGCTGTCCTCACGTCCGAGCAACCAGCGCCAGTCGGGTGCATAGGGGAGCAAAACCCAAACCGGTTTGCCAAGCGCGCCAGCCAGATGTGCCACAGCGGTATCGACACAGATGACCAGGTCCAATTGTTCGATGGCCGAGGCGGTGACGGCGAAATCGGTCAACTGCGGTTCCAGATTCACAACCTGGCGGCCTTCCGGAATATCACTTAGTTCTCGGTTGGCAGCGCCGACCTGCAGACTGAAAAATACGGCGCTGTCGATGGACAAGATCGGCCGCAACTTTCGGAACGAAATTGACCGGCTTCGATCCCTGCCGTGCAAGGGGCTTCCCGCCCAAGCCAGTCCGATCTTCCGGCGTTCCGGCGGAAGCGGCGGAAGTTTCAGTCTCGCCTCCTTCGGGACCCGCAAATACGGTGTTCGCGACGGGATGGTCTCGATCGTTGTCTTCATCCGATGGGGCAGCGACAGGAGCGGAACGTGAAAATCACAAGGCGGCACTTCGCCGCCGCGGGGAACGACCTTGGCGACTCCCTGGACCGCAGCCAGCAAGCGAACCAGCGGTTGAGGGCACTCCAACACGACGCTGGCGCCTTGCTGAGCAATGAGCGGCAGATAACGGGCAAAGTGGATCGCGTCGCCCAAACCTTGTTCGCAATGTACGAAAAGGGTGCGCCCTCGCAACGATTGCCCCTGCCAGTGGGGTTGCCGGAATCCTCGGTTTGCGAACAATGGGTTCTCCGTGCGCCACCGGGCTTCATAGTTCTGCCAGCCGGCGTCCAGATGGCCGGCGAGCAGTTCGGCAATGCCGAGATTGTAACGCGCCTCCTCGTACTGCGGGCGCAGTTCCAAAGCACGCTGGAAGCACTCAATTGCTTCCGTGACATTGCCCGCCGCCTGGCGGGCAACACCCAGGTTGAGCCAAGCTTCCGCCAGGCCGGGGTGGTGCCGCAACACTCTTCGGCACAAATTCTCCGCTTCTTCCAACTCGTCCTTCGAGATTAGCACCGAAGCGAGGTTGACTTGCCCTCGGGCATGGTCCGGCGACGTTTGAAGCAGCCGCCGGTAACATGCTTCCGCATCGTCGTGCTGCCCCAGATCCTTCAGCACTAATCCTAAGTTCAAAAGTGCGTCCGGATGGGCGGGATTGACGTCGGTCACTCGGCGGTACTCCTCGATCGCCTCTTGCAGTTTGCCGCGCTCGTGGGCCAGCAAGCCGAGATTGTATCGCGCCTCGGTCAAATCCGGCTGCACCTCCAGTGCTTTCCGATAGCAGGTTTCGGCTTCGGACGATCTCTTGAGAGCGTAATAGGCGTTGCCTAGGTTGTAGTGCGCGTCCGCAAACGAAGGCAGGATTTCAACCGCTTTGCGATAAGCTGTAACCGCGTCCTCCAGTTTGCCCAATTCAAACCAGACTGAACCCAAATCATGGTGAACATGGGCGGATTCCAATTGGAGCGCGGACGGCTCGTCCGCAGCCTTCTTCGGCGAAATGTTAAAGTGATATGCGGGCGGGCTGCCCGCGCTCCTTTCCGCGCGTCTCTCGAATTCAGGCATTTGGAGAGCATCGGCGCCGTGCGGTTGGAGGCCCGCGGCCTTCTCGAGCCAGCCGAGCGCCGCTTGCAGATCGCCGCGTTGCCGGCACACAAGTCCCATCAGGCGCAAGGCATCGACACGGGCGGGTTCCAAGCGAAGAATCCGCCGATAAGCCCGTTCAGCCTCCGGCAGGCGTCCGGCTTGATGATGAGCCAACCCTTCTCCCAACCATTTCTTCAATGGCGCCGAGCGATCGTATGATCGCAGCCAAGCGGTCAACTCCTGGCCAACCCGCTCGATGACCTCCTCCCAACAGCCTGGCTTGATTTGCCGAAAAAGCCGCATTGTCGGGTACCACGGACTGTCCTCGCGGTCCAACATCCATCGCCAATCGGGGGCGAAGGAGAGGAGAACCCAGACGGGCTTGCCAAGCGCGCCGGCCAGATGAGCGACCGCCGTGTCCACAGTAATCACCAAGTCCAATTGCTCGATGGCGGCGGCTGTGATTCCGAAGTGGCTCAACTGGGGTCCCAAGTCGATCAATCCGCGGGCCGGATGAGGTCCGTGGTTCGGCAACGCCGCCGCGCCTTTCTGCAGGCTGTAGAATTCTACTCCGCCGATTTGGAGCAACAGGGCCAGGCGCTCAAAAGGGACGGGACGCCGGTCGTTTGGCTGGCTCAGGGAACCGCACCAAACCAAGCCGACCCGTGGCCGGCTGTGGTCTGATCGCGGCACCGCCAAGTCTGCCTCCAGAGGCGCGCTCAGATAAGGCACGTCGTTGGGAATGGTGGCCAGCGTGGTTCTAAACACCAGCGGCAAACTCATCATCGGGAGATGGCAATCGAAGGGGATTTCCGCTGTGAGTTCCGAAAAGACGCGCGCGGCGCTCGGAAGCGTGCTCAGCAAAGGGACCATATCCGGCGGACACCAGAGGAGAACGCGCCCGCCACGCGCTTGCACCAGAGGCACATAACGCGCCGCTTGGATGGTGTCGCCAAAGCCTTGTTCTGAATACAGCAGGATGCTGCGCCCGGCGAGTTCTTCCCCCCTCCATCTCGGCTGGGCGAACTCGCGTTTCGGCGTCGATCGATTCTTGAGCGTCCAACGCCACTCGTGCTCTTCCCAAGCGCGGGGGAAGTCGCCGCGGGCCGCGAGTAGGGAAAACACTTGCCAATGGGACTCCGCATCGTTCGGGTTGAGCCGAAGCGCCTCACGGTAGCGGTCCTGAGCCGCTTCAAATTGTCCGAGATCCTGCAAGATCATGCCAAAATAGCGGTGGGCGGTCGCGTCGTTCGGGCGCAACCCAACGACCCGCCGATGGCACTCCAAGGCTTCCTCGAGCCGGTTCTGATGTTCCAGACCGAGACCCAGGTTTTGCCAGGCATCGGCATGGCCAGGCCGTAATTCCACCGCCCTTCGCCAAGCGGCATTCGCTTCCGGCCAGTTTCCGAGATCGCGGTGAACATCCCCCAAGCCTTTGTGGATTTCGCAATTTCCCGGATCGATTTCCACACCGCGTTGGAAGCAAACCAGTGCGCCTCGAGCGTCTCCCAGCTTCCGCAAGGTCAATCCCAAATTGAGCAAGGCACTCAGAAAGCCAGACCGCAACTCCACCGCGCGCCGGAATGCGTCCGCGGCCTGATCGAAGACGCCTGCCTGATAGCACTTCTCGCCAAGAGCGAACTGGGTGACTGGGCAATCCGGGCGGATTCTCGACAGCTCGCGCCAGGCTTGGATCGAGTCGGGCCACTGCTTGAGGCGGAAGAAAACTCCAGCGAGCTTCCGCAGCAGACCAGCGTCTTGAGGAGCAGCCAGCAAACCGCGCTGGCAGGCCTCCAGAGCTTCGGATGTCTTCTCTTCTCCTTCGAACTTCTCGGCCAGCGCGAGCTGCGTGGAGCCGTAGTTTGGATCCGCTCCGCGAGCGGCGTTGAATGCGGCCCGCGCGCGATCGGTGTCTCCCAGCGCCTGGCAAGCCAGTCCAAGGTCAATATGAATGTCTGGCAATTCCGGATGCCTGGCGGATGCAGTTTGAAGATGAATCAGCGCCTCGCGCGGCATCGAAGCTTTGAGTGCCAGCACGCCGAGCCAGTAATTCGCCAAACCGTGCCCCGGATCGCGCGCGAGAACCGCGCGATACAGTGCAATGGTCTTGGGAACGTCTCCTCGCCGCAGAGCTTCCTGGGCGGCGGACATCAACGTCTCGATTTCATCGTTGGCCACGGTCGCCTTCGCCACGGCAGCGATTTAAGTGGGAAATCGACCAAATGTCCAATTTCGACTTGGGCTAGCAGAGGCGCCAAAACGTTCAACCTAAATCCGGTAGTTGGGCAGCCACAAGAGAGCGCAAAGAACTCAAAGAGAAGCGAGGACATGGACCAATCGAATTCACCCGCTTGGTGAAAGAACCTGTTGGTGAAACCTCCTCTCGCTTTGCGATCTATGCGTTCTTTTGCGGCTCAAGTGCTTTCTCAAGGTTCAACGCAACAATCATTTGAACGTTGAGCGTTGGACGTAGAAACTTGAACGTTCGGATGCGGCAGCGCCTGCCCATACTGAGGGGACCGCAGCATAGGCTGCACGTCCTTCCACCAGGATGGCGACACGCCGTTCGATCCGCCGGCATTAGCGGCGATTCGCGAGGATTCGCGGATTCGTCAGATTCACGGATTAGCAGTACACCAAGACGTGCGGATCGAGAGGCGTAACCCGGTTAATGCTCAGAAGCTTGTTGATGGAAGCATCGGAAAGTTCGCGGCCTTTCGGAAGGAGCAGGAAGTTATTGGCGTTGAATATGTCCCGCGCCAGAACCATGCCGGGCTTCAACTCAATGAGCAGGATCTCGCGCTCCCCGCGCGGCATCTTGGTGATTGGCACCGCCTTCGAAACCGCGGTGACGGCGTCCGGGTCGAACTGTCCGGTGTCAATCCCGGCCTCGATTTCGCTCATGGCTTGGATGCTTGCGGAGTGCCTGCTGCAAAACGCAACCACCACACACAATAACCTAGCCAAGGGAGGAATCATTTCCGCTTTGAGACCGTCGGGATAACCTGTCCCATCCCAGTTCTCGTGGTGGGATCGAATGATTTCGCCGGACTCTTTCAGAAAGTCGAATTCCTCGAGCATTTTCTGGGATAGCTCCGAGTGTCTCTTGATCACAACCAGTTCTTCGTCCGTGCATTTTTCGGGTCCACGGAGCCACCGCCGCACGATGCCGCGATCAATGCTCACCAAGGAGATGTCGTGAAGGGCAGCCGCCCAAAGCAGGCTCTTAAGCTGGTCGCCCGGCAACTCGAGCACTTCTCCCAAGGTTTGACACAAAGCCACGGCGCGCTGGGAGGTGTTGCCCAGGTTTGGATGAAAGGTGTAAAGCATCTTCGTGAAGGACTGGATCGCCAGGTCCACTCCCGGAGGAGCGGCGGCAGCCGGACTCACGAGACCGGCCTCACCTTCCGTTCCATAGCCCCAAGCCGATTCGGTTTCCGCGCCTGCTCCGCGCTCGGCGCTCGTCGTTGATGGTTCGGCCGTGGCGGCTTGTTCAGCTTCAACGAGCTTGGAGATCTTCAGGTTGAGATGCACGTTTCGCTCGTGCAGGGCCTGGTTCTCCGTGATCAACCGGTTATGCGTGATCGCATTGCGCAACGTGACCAGCACTTCCTCTCGCAGCCACGGTTTGGTCACAAATCGATAAATCACATCCGATTTGATTGCCTCGGCAAGGGCGCTCAAGCTGAGGCCGCTGCTCAGCAGAAGGCGAGTGATCAGCGGGTTGGTTTCCTTGACTTTCGCCAGAAAATCGAGCCCGGTCATGCCGGGCATTTCATGATCGACCAGGACCACGGCGAAATTCTCCCGCTGGAGAATATCCATGGCCATGCTCGCGCTGTCAGCCTCCGTGATATGGTAGCCTTCCGGTTGGAGTTGATCCTTCAGTACGGATCGAACCATGGTTTCGTCGTCAACAATCAGGATTCTGACCCAGCTCGGATCAATTAAGGCTGACTTCACAGACATAGGATTAGAAAATTTCGGGCATGACCTTTTCGCCAAGCTATTCGAAAGTCAAGCACGACCCGTGAACCCGTGAACCCGCCCACGCCGGGCGGCGAAACGCGCGTCCTCTTAGGGAGGTGAGACGCCCACCGCCACTTCCCGTCTCCAACAACTCAAGGATATGCGGCCCGTGAACAGAGGGTTGGTACAGAGGAGACCGTGGGATGGACTACACGCGGAAGGTTTATAGTCCAGCCTTTAGGCGGCCCGAACCGGCTAAAGCCGGGGCTACAAACGCCAATCTGTCGTTGATCCAACGGTCTCGTCAATAAAGGCTAAGAAGAGCAGGAAGCAGGCCCTTCTCTCACTGGCGAAATTGCCAGCGAGATGGTTGACAGGGCCGACGACATCGGAGACGAATTCGTGATCGCAGATGCACAAAGAACCGCGATGATGAAAACGTTTTCTCGGAAAAATGTCGCGGTGTTGATCATCGCTCTGCCGCTGCTCGGCGCGCTGCTGGGTTTGGCCTTCGGCTCCTCCCGACACTACGAGAGTCGGAGACTCCTGGCGTCTTGGGAGAGCCAAAAAATCCCTGAACTCAGGTCGATCATGAAACCTCTGGCGCTGTCCTGGAGCACGAATGCCGAACCATTCCAAGCTCGCTGGGGACGCCAGCTCCTGGATTGGATGAAGAAGGGAGAGTCCGAGAATCGATAAGCTTGGCAAGTCAGAGACCAGTTATCGGAAGCCAAACCTCGACTGCCCCAAAACCCCGCGGAGCCAAAACGAAAACGTTCAACGTCCAACGCTCAACCTTCAACTTTCAACGACTCTTCCCTTGATCGTTGAACGTTGAGCGTTGGACGTTGAGCGTTGAATGTTCTTTTTCCGTTTCCGACTTTTTCACCTCTGGCTAAGGTCTCGCTATGCCACGCGACTATGTGCTGCACCCGTTTCGCGCGCCGGTCGATTTGCGAATCGATTACACGGCCGAGCTGAACGAGCAGCAACATGCCGCAGTCACGGCTTTGCCTAGCCCGGCGCTCGTGATCGCAGGCGCAGGGTCGGGCAAAACCCGGACACTCACGTATCGGGTGGCGTACCTCCTGGAACAAGGCGTCCCCCAGGATCGCATCCTCCTCCTCACGTTCACGAACAAAGCCGCCCGCGAGATGATGCGGCGAGTCGCCGATTTGTTGGGAGGCGATCTCTCTTCGCTCTGGGGCGGCACGTTCCATTCCATCGGCAATCGCATCTTGCGCCGCCATGCCGCGAACCTCGGATTCACCCCGGACTTCACCATCCTGGACCGTGAAGACGCCGAAGACCTGTTGAAAGCCTGCGTCGGCGAGGCAGACATCGACCTCAAGGAAACCCGGTTTCCCAAGCCGGAGGTTTTGAGCGACGTATTTTCCTTGGCGGCCAACACCCAACGAACTCTGCCCGAAATCCTGAAAGAACAGTACGATTACTTTCAGCACCTCGAACCTCAACTCCGCGAGATCCAGCATCGCTTCACGGCCCGAAAGCGCGCGGCGAACGTGATGGATTTCGATGATCTGCTCGTCCTCTGGCTGCGGCTGCTCCAAGACCATCCGGACATCTGCGAGCTGTACCAGCGCCGATTTCAGTTCGTCCTGGTGGATGAGTATCAAGACACCAACAAAATCCAAAGCGACTTGATCGACCTGCTGGCGGCCCGCCACCAAAACGTCATGGCCGTCGGCGATGACTCGCAGAGCATTTACTCATGGCGCGGGGCCAACTATCAGAACATTCTACATTTCCCGAAACGCTATCCGGAGGCGTGCGTCTATAAAATCGAGATCAACTATCGAAGCACTCCGGAAATCCTCGCGCTGGCCAATGCCGCCATCGCGCCCAACCGCAACCAGTTCGCCAAAACCCTCACCGCCGCGCGAAAGTCCGGGATGAAACCGGCGCTCGTTGTTTGTGGCGACGGCGGAGAGCAGGCCCGATTCATCGCCCAACGGGTGCTGGAATTGCGGGATGAGGGCATTGAGTTGAACGAGATGGCGGTTTTGTACCGATCCCATTTCCACGCGCTCGAGCTGCAGTTGGAGCTGACCCGCCGCAACATTCCCTTCAGCATCACCAGCGGTATCCGGTTTTTCGAACAAGCCCACATCAAGGACGTGGCCGCTTTTCTCAAGTGGATCACCAATCCGCTGGATGAAGTCTCCTTCAAACGCTTGGTCTGCCTCCTGCCCGGCGTCGGCAGCAAAGGCGCCGAAAAGGTGTGGCTCGCCTTCACCGCGCGCGTCGCCGGACGCACCCGGCAGGAATCTGGCGCTCTGACCCCGGACGCAGACGCTCGGAGCCTGTCGGAAAATGTGGGGCAGGCTTCCAGCCTGCCGGTTCAGGCGGCATCTTGCCGCCTGAATGACGGGGCAAAGATGCCCATCGAACCGGCAGACAAGATGTCTGCCTCTCATCCTCAACCAGCCTCTCAGCATCCAAACCCTGAACTCCGATCCGCTGACTCCACCCTTCCGCCTCCCCGCCCCCATCCTCTCGCCTCGGCTCTGCAAGCCTGCCTCGGAAGCGTGCCGAAGAAAACGGCGACCGCTTGGGCCCAGTTCACATCCACCATTGCCCAACTCGAATCCGAGCCGGTGCGCGGACGCCCGTCCGAAATGATCCGCGTGGTGCTTGAGGCGGGCTACGAAAACTATCTAAAGGAAAACTACCCCAATTACCGCCAGCGCCTCGAGGATTTGCAGCAACTGGCCAGTTACGCCCTGCAATTCAAAACCACCGAGGAATTTCTGACCCAACTTGCCTTGCTTTCGAATCTCGACGCGGAACAGGACCGGCCCTCGACGCAGGACGACGAGCAACTCCGGCTCTCGACGGTTCACCAAGCGAAGGGGCTCGAATTCAGCGTGGTCTTCGTGATCATGCTTTGTGAAGGCCTGTTTCCCGCAGCCCGCTCGCTCGACGAAGAGGAGGAACGGCGGTTGTTTTACGTCGCGTTGACCCGAGCCAAGAATGAGCTTTATCTGACTTACCCGATGATTCGGATGACCGCTGGTTCCAGCGGCGACTTCATGCAACAACCCTCCCGATTTCTGAGCGATCTCCCGGATGACCTGATTGAGGAGTGGAATCTGTCGTCGTTCAATCCCTACGGATAAACTCTCTCCATGGACCGCCTGATCGGAGCGCGGGCGGCTCGCCCGCGAGTTTCGCACCCTCGTCCGAAAGTGCGGGCGAGCCGCCCGCGCTCCAGGCGAATGCGCGGTTCAAGGTTCCAATGCACGCCTTTTCGGCTCGGAGCCCCTCCATGAACAAACCCACCCCTGCGCCCCTCCCAGGAGGGGAACTGCATTGCGCGCCGCCTTTGTCGGTTCCCCTCCTCGGAGGGGTGCAGGGGTGGGTTCAGAGGCGCTCAGCGCACTTGTTCGGGAAGTTCTCTTGTTAGCGCGGCGCACCGAGTCCTGGAAAAGGCAGTTGAGCCGCAAAAGAGCTCAGCGCGGCAGAGCCGCAACTGAAGTTTGGCCCACGAACGACACAAAACACACGAATGAAATCCAATCCGCTCATCTCTCTCATTTCGTGCCTTTCGTGTTTTTCGTGGGCTAGCCTTTTTCGGCCATCAACAACTTCTTGCCGGCCTGCGAGCAAGTTGGGCAATTGCACTGCAGGGAACGCAAAAGAGCAGACCGGAATTCCTTGCGATCAATGCGTTCTTTTGCGGCTAGATGATTCGATTGCGGCTCCGCCGCGCTGTGCTCCTTTGTGGCTGCCCAACTGCCGAATTATTGACGAGACCGTTGGATGAACGACAGGTCGGCGTTTGTAGTCCCGGCTTTAGCCGGTTCGGGCCGCCTAAAGGCGGGACTATAAGCCTTCCGCGTGCAGTCCATCCCACGGTCTCCTCTGTAACCTGGAAATAGCAGTTCAGCAGAAAGAAACGAAAGAAACCAAAAAAATCGAATCCTTTGCGCAGACCCGCTCGCTCACCTTGCGGGTGAACGG
>JACQWK010000259.1 GCA_016209525.1 Verrucomicrobiota bacterium | reverse complement strand
GGACTACACGGAAAAGGTTTGTAGTCCCGCCTTTAGGCGGCCCGGGCCGGCTAAAGCCGGGACTACGAACGCCGAGCTGTCGTCCATCTCACGGTCTTCTCAACATGTCTTTTCTTGTCACCACTCCTCAACCTCTTAATAGTCCTCTGCGGCTCGAAGGCCGTTGAACGACTTGTATGGAACGACTCGATCAAAATGTGTTGCCACTGCTCTTCGAAGAGCAATCCAAACGAATCACGACCGGCCAATTTGCCGCCGAGTTGATGCGATTTCGCGAGTTTGGCAAGACCACGGAGAAAATCCTCACGGCCTTCCAAGGCGGGAAAGATGCTGCCGGGGAGGTCGATACATTTGTCAACGAGTTCTGGACCGCCAAACAGCGCGCCGCCAACCGGCTCCACGAAATCTCGTATCGCGCGTGCTTCAAACCGCAGTTGCCGCGGTTTTTCATCGAGCGCCTCACCGATCCGGGCGGCGTCGTGTACGATCCTTTCATGGGCCGAGGCACCACTCCCATCGAAGCCGCCCTGCTGGGACGCGTTCCCATCGCATGCGATATCAATCCGCTCAGCGTCGTTTTGACGCGTCCCCGGCTTGATCCGCCCACCGTCGATGCCGTGGCTCAGCGGCTCAAGCAGATCAATCTCGAAAACTGCGACGAGTTTCCGGAAGAGTTGCTCGTCTTCTACCATCCCGAGACGCTGAAAGAGATAGCGTCTCTCAAAAAATATCTCCTCCAACGCGACAATTCGAAGTCGATGGACCGTGTCGATGATTGGATTCGCATGGTGGCCATCAATCGGCTGACGGGCCATTCCAACGGGTTCTTCTCGGTCTATACGTTGCCGCCGAATCAAGCCACCTCGGTCAAAGCTCAGCAACGCATTAACGAAAAACGCAACCAAACGCCTCCGCGACGCCACGTGCGCGAAATCATGCTCAAGAAGACCAGGGTTTTGTTAAGCGAGTGCGACGGCTGGGTCCGGCAAAATCTGGCCCAAGCCGCTCAGCGGGCGCAACTCTTGACCCTGCCAGCCCATGCCACGCCGCAGATCGCGCGGAACTCCATCGATCTGGTGGTGACTTCGCCTCCGTTCCTCGATGTCGTGAATTATTCGGGAGACAATTGGCTCCGCTGTTGGTTTCTGGGCATCGACGCCAAGTCCGTCCCCATCACGACACCGCACAATCTGCAGGAATGGCAGGAAGCCATGACGGCTGTTTTCCGAGAGTTTCACCGAGTGTTGAAGCCCGGCGGGCATGTGGCTTTTGAAGTCGGGGAAGTCCGAGGGGGAATGGTCAAGCTGGAAACAGCGGTCCTGCCCTGCGGCATCGCGGCGGGTCTGACGCCGGCTCTGGTTTTGATTAATGACCAAGAGTTCACCAAGACCGCGAACTGCTGGGGAGTGGACAACGGCGAGAAGGGAACCAACACCAACCGCATCGTCCTGTTTCGGAAATAGCTTTAACGAGGCGTTGCCGAACTTCTGTCATGGCATTACCGAAGAGCCCCTCACATTTCACCACTCCCCCTGACCAATTCACTAGCTTCGAATGCAGGATCGCGGGGGGAGTCGGGCGTCAGCGTGTTGGCTCAGCACTGGCCGCCATGGTTCCCTCTCCCTTGAGGGAGAGGGTCAGGGTGAGGGTGAATGGCTTGGACAAACCGAAGCCGTCCGGATTTGCCGACGTCTCTCCCTCACCCCGGCCCTCTCCCGCTGGGCGAGGGAGAGAGCGGGGCATGAGCTTACCAAATGATTGGCGAGTTTCGTCATGAGGTCCAAACGGTCCGCCAATTCTGCGATTCGCCTTCGGGGCGTTCGCCAGAATAATCTTAAGAACTTTGATCTCGATTTGCCGGTCGGACGATTGATCGTGGTGACCGGTCCGAGCGGCTCAGGCAAGAGCTCGTTGGCTTTCGACACGCTTTACGCCGAGGGCCAGCGCCGCTACATCGAGACTTTCTCACCCTACGCCCGGCAGTTCTTCGACCGAATGGACAAACCCCGCGTGGACCGCATCGAAGGCATCCCGCCGGCCATCGCCATCGAACAGCGCAATACGGTCAAGACCACGCGGTCCACCGTGGGAACGATCACGGAGATCTGCGACTACATGAAGCTGGTTTGGTCCCACTCGGCCCAATTGTATTGCCGGCGATGCGGCCAAGCGGTGCGCAAAGACTCGCCGGAGATGATTTGGAGGAGTTTGGATGTGCTTCTTGAACCAGAAGGCGGGGCGAGACTCCAGTCGAGCCCTGACTTCGTTGCCAGTCATGATACCAGGGCTCGACTGGAGTCTCACCTCACCAGGGAGTCTGTGGATGGTCCCCATCCGCGTGGAAACCGCTCGAAGGCTGCCCAGGACTCCGTTCACTCCATCGCCCTTCCCTCGGAGGGGCAGGGGGCTGGGTTGGTTCTGCGGGACCAGCTTCCAAGCAAATACGCGGCAACTCTCGGAGCAAAAGGCCGAGTCAAGACTGACGTGCTGATCGCGTTCGAAATCGATCTCTCTGAGAAGCTCTCCTTGTCCGAATCGCTCGCCTTGATTTCCAAACAAGGTTACCAACGATTGCTCTTGGCCTCTTCACCATCGACCGCAGCCTCGGACGGTACGGCGCCGGAAATTATCCGAGTGGAGGAGGCAGCGCTGCGTCTTCAGGATGCCGCCCCCAAACGCCTGACGGTCCTGCAAGATCGCTTAGTAGTGTCCCCTTCGAATCGAGCCCGTTTCGTGGATGGCTGCGAGCAAGCTTATCACTTCGGACGCGGCAAATTGATCGTTTATCCTCTCGACGGCACGCCGCCTCGCCGGTTCTCCAACCGCTATCATTGCGCCGAATGCGATCTCGAATACCGAGAACCAACCGCGGCGCTTTTCAGCTTTAACCACCCGCTCGGCGCCTGCCCGGTTTGCCGCGGGTTTGGACGGACGATCACTATCGACTATGATCTGGCCATTCCGGACCCATCGCTCTCTTTGGCCGGCGGCGCGGTCAGGCCTTGGCAAAGCGGCCAATCTGCCGAATGCCAACAGGACCTCTTAAGATTCTGCAAGCTGCGGCGAGTTCCCATCCATACGCCGTTTCGAGATCTCGCAAAAGAGTGGCAGGACTGGGTCCTGAACGGGGATCCCGGCTATGGCAAAGATAAAAACCACGAATGGCCCAACGCCTGGTACGGCGTGAAGGGTTACTTCCGCTGGCTTGAATCCAGGTCCTACCGAATGCACGTCCGAGTCCTGCTCTCCCGTTATCGGGCCTATCGCACGTGCCCGGAATGTTCGGGCCAGCGCTTGCAGCCGGAAGCGTTGTTGTTCAAGTTGCCCGACCCCCAGGGCAGACTCGTGACGTTGTCTCACTTTTATCAACTCCCAGTGTCGGAGGCGCTCCGGTTTGTCGAGAACCTCGCGGCTCGGCAAGCAGCCCGGAAAAAATCGGATCCTCTGGCCGTGAGTCTGAACGAAGTGCGAGCGCGCCTGCGCTATCTCGAGGAGGTGGGTCTCGGTTACCTGACGCTCGACCGCGCCACACGGACCCTATCCGGCGGCGAAACCGAACGGGTCAGCTTGACCACTTGCTTGGGTTCCGGACTGGTCAATACTTTGTTCGTCTTGGATGAGCCCAGCGTGGGCCTCCACGCCCGTGACACGGCTCGGTTGGTGCGGATTCTTCAACGCCTCCGCGACGCCGAAAATACCGTCGTCGTCGTCGAGCACGACGCGAGCGTGATGCGGGCGGCGGATCACATCGTCGATCTAGGGCCAGGGCATGGCGAAACCGGCGGCCAAGTCGTGTTCCAAGGCACGTTTGCAAGCATTCTTAGGTCACAGCGAGGCCTCACGGGACAATACTTGAGCGGCCGAAAGAGAATTGAGATGCCCCGGCGCCGAAAAGTCTTGGCGGGCCAGCGCAAGTTGATTCTATCGAGCGCCACCTTGCACAACCTCAAGGACCTCAACGTTGAAATCCCGTTGGAACGATTCGTCTGCATCACTGGCGTCAGCGGATCCGGCAAATCGACTCTGGTTCGAGGAGTTCTCCTGCCGAGCCTCGAAGCGAGGCTGAGGCGGCGGGAGGGGGAAAGTGAAATGTCGAGGAGAGTGATCAGTAATCAGTGGTCAGTGATCAGTCGGCAACCACCAGAGGATGGCGGTGAGACTGGCAGAACGGGAGAGGCCCAGCCTGAGTCACTCACACTGACCACTGATCATTGCTCACTGATCACTGGCCTTACCGGCGCGGAGCATCTGGGACGCGTCGTGCTCGTCGATCAATCGCCGATTGGCAAGACACCTCGCTCGACCCCGGCGGTCTATGGCGGCGCTTTCGATTTCATACGCGAACTCTTCGGCAAATCTGAGGCAGCCTGTCAGCGCGGTCTGAAGGCCAGCGCGTTCAGTTTCAACTCGAACCAAGGGCAGTGCGAGCGCTGCCGAGGCGCGGGATTCGAGAAGGTTGAAATGCAATTCCTGAGCGACGTCTATATCCGCTGTCCGGATTGTGCCGGCCGCCGCTATCGATCGCATATTCTCGAAGTAAAACTCCAAGCGTGGAGCATCGCGGATGTTTTGGAAGCGACCGTCGAGGACGGAGTTCGATGGTTGTCTGCCTTGCCTCGTTCGCGCGCAACACGCGAGGCTGTCGCACGGCTGAGACTCTTGGAAGAAGTGGGCCTCGGCTACTTGCGCCTGGGCCAACCAATCAACACCCTCTCTGGCGGCGAATGCCAGCGCCTCAAGCTCGTGAGCCATCTCGCCGGATTTGCGGATGCTCACACTCCCGACCTCCAACCGACGCTGTTCCTCTTCGATGAGCCTACGACCGGATTACACTTTGAGGACATTGCCGTTCTGCTTCGCGTCTTTCAACGCCTGGTGGACGCCGGACACTCCGTGTTGATCATCGAACACAATTTGGATGTCATCAAATGCGCCGACTGGGTGATTGATCTTGGTCCTGAAGCCGGCGAAGGCGGCGGGCGCATCGTCGCCCAGGGGACTCCTGAAACCATTGCAGCCTCCCGAGCGAGTTACACCGGTCGGGCTTTGCTGGAACAGACCGAGGTGCAGCCGCATGACGAAGCGTCGGTTGATTCGTTGAAGTGTCAAAGCGTGAAAGCAAAGGAGCTTTGAAGCGCGATTGGGGCCACTGGTCGTGCAGCCGCAACGAATCGCCATTTCGAGTCTGGCCAATCCGGAGCCGTCGGCTTTCTCCAGATACTACGGACTGTTCTCCTTTCTCTCCCCGCGCGGAACGAGTGAGGAGAGGACCGAGGAAAGGGGAACCAATAAAAACGTGCCTCCTCTCCCCAACCCTCTCCTCCATCCGATGGAGGAGAGGGAGGATTCGCGGAGCTTGATGCACCCCTG
>JACQWK010000258.1 GCA_016209525.1 Verrucomicrobiota bacterium | reverse complement strand
GATTTGACGCCGGGCAGACTGCGGACTTTTTGCAGCAGTGGTTCAAAGAAGTCGGTAATCCTCGCGCCTTCGCCGGGGCCGGCCTTGACCGAGATCTGCATCATGAGCACGTTCCGCGCATCGAGACCCGAATCGACCTGTTGCAGCCTCCAGAAGCTCCGGATCAGCAGACCTGCGCCCACCAGCACCGCCAGCGTGAGGGCGATTTCCGAAACCACCAGAGCGCTGCGCAAGCGCTGGCGACTTCCGGTCGAGCCTCGGCCTCCTTCCTGAAGCGTCTGTGTCAAATTCGCCCGCGAAGCTTGCCAGGCGGGTGCCATGCCGAAAACAACCCCCGCAAGAAGCGAGAGGCCTAGCGTGAACCCAAAAACCGTCGAATCAATGGCGACTTCGTGCAGACGGGCGACGCCACCGGGCAGATAGGACGTGATCAACTTGGTTCCCCAGTACGCGAGCAGGACCCCGAGCACTCCTCCCAGCGCCGCCAGCAAGAGGCTCTCGCCAAGCAGTTGACGGACGATGCGCCACCGGCCAGCGCCCAGCGCCGCGCGCAGGGCCATCTCCCTTTGCCGCGCCGCCGTAGAAACGCATAGACCGGATACCAATAGGCGCGGCAGAGCGCCTCTAAAGCCGGCCCGGCCGAGGCCTCTCCCGCCAGGCCCGCGGCCAGCACCACACTCCATTCCGTGGTCGCAAACACCGCATCGGTCCGCGCGCCACTCGACGAATCGGCGGGCGCGCCCGCGCTCGTGTCTGGAGGCGGATTCATAGGTGCTTTCGCGTCATGGTCGCGTACCGCGATCCATTTCGCGGCGATGGCGCGCGCGGTTCGCCGGGTGTCTATCCTAACTGCGCCCCACCAAGGCACGAGCTTTTTCGGAAAACCCAACAGGTACGACAGCTCCGCCCTTCATATGGAGTGCGCCGGCAAAGCGAAGCGGCGACGGCGCTTTGGCTGCGGACGATTGAGTCAATCCGGATCCCCGCATCGTCAGCGATGACGATGAGTGACATTTTCAGGGTCCAGAGCTGCTGGCTCGGTCAGTCGAACGGGCCCGGTTTCGGGCTCCGGCGCTGAGCTCGCGTATGCCTCGTTCAATCCACGTCCTGCAACCGCCGCCGTTGGGCTCACGGGAACTTCGATTGAACGAACAACTTCAATGGCAACTTCAATTAGACCTGACCCCACTCACCAGCGGAGTCCTACCGCACCACCGAAATCGTGTCCGAGCCGCGGAGGATGATGCCGCCGGTTAGGTCCATGGCGGTGAGCACAGCTCGAGTTTCACCTTCGCCGATCTGGAGTTCGGAGGTCAGGATGTGCACCACGACGTCCAATAAGCCGTCGCCGTTGACGTCTTCGGATGCGGCCAGCGGCGTGCCGTTGCGGCGGATTTTCACCACCGCTCCCGCGAGCGTGACGGAAGCAGCGTCAACGCTCGGGGCGTCGAAATCGGAAGAACTGAGGATGGCCACAGGCAGGGTGCCCTGCGAACTTAGGTTCACGGTATTGTCGAGGGTTCCCGGCTTAATATCGATTGACGCAGTGATCGTTAGGACCGGCACTCCGGGCACAAGAACAAAACCATCCACGACCACTGAGCCGCCCACACCGCCGGCCGTGACCTCAACCGATTGGAACGCGCCGGTCGCATCGGACATATCGGAGAGTTTCACCGAACCGCCGGAGGCCACTTGAACGTCATGGACGACATCGCCTAGTTCGTACTGAATGACCGCCAAACCCTCTTCCGACTCGATGACGACGGAGTTAGCAGGTCCAACTCTCCACTTTCCCGGTCCATACAGCGTTTTGAAGTAGCGGCGGTTTCCATCATCAACCTGGAAAGTCGCGCTCCCATCGCCGACCAATTCGATTCTCGCCCGACAAGGGTCATCCGCCGATGGCGGGAGGATTTTCACCACTGAACCCGAAACGCTAAGGAGTTCGACTCTGATCTCACTGCAGGGGACCTCGAAAACGTGACCAGCTTGGGCGCTCTCGGACACATCATTGTCGACGATATAGCCTTTTGCCTTTCCGACGCGGTAGGGATTGCCCAGCATGTCGGCGTCGGGTGCCTCCTTTATTACGGCGTTGACCGGAGCCGTCAAAAGTACATCTAGATATTCATAATAGAGTTTCTCCGAGAAGATTCCAAACTCGAAGAACTGGTGTCCTTCTAGTTCTTCGTCTTCAAGAACTTGGACTTTGAAAAACTTTTCGGTCTGCCCAGGTTCAAAGGTGATCAGGTCCCTGTTTCGAATGTAATCAATTGGATCAAAGGCAGTCATCCCTAAGGTAAACGCCTCGACCGTCACCACTTTTTCCGATCGGAAGGTCAATGCGACTCGAAAGAACAGTTGCGGTTGGTCTTCGAACACAATTGCGTCCTCGATGAACACCCCCGGTAATGCAGTCAACAAGAAATCTGCCGAGGCCGTTGCGCCCTGTTCGTCCTTCCCGTGTAACACGAACGGAAAGGTTCCAGGTGTATCGGGGGTGACGCGGATGGAAAACTTGGGCGGCTCCGGGTTTGGAACTATAGAAAATTGAAACGGGGGCGGATTCGGATCGATATAAATCTTGATGCCGCCCGGATCCGAGTCTGGGTCGATTACCACGAAATTCCACTCGGCCTGTTCGCCGACCAGGACAGTCTTATTCGGATCATCCAACAGTTGGATGACTGGGGGATCATTGACTCCATTGACGTTCAACTGGAACGACCGGCTCGTGCTCTTGACATCCGTGCCCTCCGCGTTGCCGGTATCAGTCACGGTGACTGTAATATTTGCAGTACCGAACTGGTCCGGCAGCGGCGACACCGTGATAAAGCGAAATGACGGGAAAGGGCCTTGGCCCACGGTAATCTGGGAATTTGGAATAAGAGAAGGGTTGGAGGAAAAGGCGGTTACCTGCAGGCTGGCCGCAGGGGTTTCAGCATCACCCACCCCAAATGAAACCGTTCAAGTTTGATCTTCATCCATCGTGATGTCGGAAATACCGATAATGGACGGCGGAGTGTTCTCCGCTCCCCTACTCACCGGAACCAGCAAGCATGCCAGTGCCAGCAGGAAACATTGGGTTGATAAAAGTTTCATAATAATATTTCTGTTAGGAGTCGATGCGTGGTGCATCAGTTGTCATCGGATCCGGACGATTGCCGCACGTTCGCGCTCGGCGATTGGCGGGACCACGGTGAACCAAGCGATGCCCTCTATTTCTGAATCGTGCCAATGAAGAGCGGTTTTCGAAAAAATCGACAAAATCTTTGATTCGTTTGGCATTGGTAGATTCCGGTTCAGGGCTTGTGGACGACGATGCTGCCGCCGACGATGGCTTGAGTGGCGTCGGCATCGTCCGGGGCGTTTAGCTGGTTGTCATAGATGATGACACCGCTGGACTGGTCCCAAATCTTGATGCGGAAAAGATCCGTGCCGCCCCCGCCGTTGGCCTGGCCGTCGGTGGCGGTGAGCATGAAGGCATAGTCGCCCGAGTCGTTGATCGTGCCGCTCCCCTTGTATTTGGCTTTGGCGCCCGCTACCACAAGCCAGTCGTAACTGGTGCTGTGAAAGTTCAGGTCGCCGGCCTTGAACTGGAATTCGGTGTTGCCTGTCGGCATGGCCGCGCCGTGCTGATATTTGGAGACGAAGCCGAAGTTCGCCTTGCCGGTCAGCGAAGGATCGAGCGTATACGCGCCCGCCGGCGAATTGATCCAGCCGCCGCCGGTCACGAAACCGCCGGTCGGATCGTAGATCACGACATACTCGAAGTGGTCGGCCACGGATGCTCCCTCAGCATCGATCACCGTTACTAGCACACGGTAAACGCCGGGTACTGTATATGGATGGGTCGTCTCAGCAAAGCCACCCGAGGCTGGCACGATCGTGTCGGGCGAGGCGTCGCCCCAGGCGAAGGTCACTGTGTGGCTATCGACTGCATTGCGATCCGTAAAGTTGACACTGACTGTCGCCGTCGAGTTGACGACCAGAGGAGTAAGCGGCCCGCTGACGCTGGTGATTATCGGCGGATAATTCACCTCTTCCACCACCGCGAACGGTGACAGCGACGTGACCTGGCCGCACAAGACATTGTTCATTGTGTCCAAGGATCTCGTGACGTTGACCCAGGCTCCGTTTTCAAAATGGAACAGTTGTAGTGTCGCTTCGTTTTGAAAATCCCCATCGTTGTAGCTGAAACAGAGGGTCACCGGTCCAGAAAATGCCGCGGTGGTTTGGATTTCGTAGATGATCGGCGGCTGGCCAAACCTGAATCCCTCGGGCGGCCCCGGCTGCTGTCCCGGCGTGCTGGAGGTCACGGTCGTTTCCCCGCCGGCAGTAACATTTTGGAAAGTCAATGTCACCGGCGTTCGGCCGGTTGACGCATCGACGGGCTGAACGACCACATTGTTGCCTGGCGGAGTCTGGAATAAAATGATTCTAAAGACAGTGCCCTCATCGGAGCCCCCGCCCGCAAACGTCGTGCCGTAGAGCGCGCCGTCGGTCCCTTGCATCAAGGCACCAAACGGAAAGGCGCCGTCAATGGAGGCGAAACTTTTGAGTACTGTGAAGCCGGTTCCATCGGGCTGAATTGTGAACACTGTACCGAAATCGCCGGACCCGCCCTGCCAGGTCGTCCCATAGAGCGCCTGATCACTCCCTTGCACCAGTCCGTCCTGCGGGTAGGCGCCGTCAGTGGACGCGAAACTTTTGAGCACTCCAAAGCTGGTGCCGTCGGACTGGATTTTGAACACCGTGCCGAATCCGGTGGCCCCACCCTCGGAGGTGGTGCCGTAAAGCGCTCCGTCAGTCCCCTGCACCACTCCGCCATACGGGAGGAAGCCGTTGGCATCTCGGCTGAACGACTTAAGCACTGTAAAACCGCTTCCGTCAGGGTTGAGTTTGAACAAAGTGCCATAGTCCCCGGGGCCGCCGTAAAGCGCCGTCCCGTAGAGCACACCATCGGCCCCTTGCATCAATGCGGCATTCAAAGGCTGGTAGCCGCTGGTCGAATCCAAATTCTTGAGGACGGTGAAACTGCTGCCGTCGATGTTCAACTTGAACACGGTACCCGCCGTAGTGCCGTAGAGCGCACCATCGGCTCCTTGCATCAATGCGGCATTCGGACTGCCGCCGCTGCTGGTAAAATCCAAATTCTTGAGGACGGTGAAACTGCTGCCGTCGATGTTCAACTTGAACACGGTACCCCCGCCGCCGCTGCCACCCTCTACCGTAGTGCCGTAGAGTGCACCGTCTGTACCTTGAATCGGTTTCGCACCGGCGTAAGCGCCGGTCGTCAAGTCAAGATCCTTGAGAACGGTGAAACCAGTTCCGTCAGGATTCAGTTTGAATAGCGTCCCAAAATCATTGGCGCCACCCTGGGTGGTCGCGCCATAAAGTGCTCCATCGGTTCCTTGCGTCAGCCCGGCGAGGTGCCGCCCGTCAGGTGCTGTAAGGTTGAAGGCACGGAGGACCGCGAAGCCGGTTCCATCGGTCCGAAGCTTGAAAAGCGTGCCGTAACCCAACGGGTTATCGTTGCTAGTGGTGCCCCCATTCGGTGCCGTGCCGTAGAGCGAGCCGTCGGGTCCCTGCAGCAACCCGGCGGCTGGGTAATTGCCGTCAGAAGAATTGAAGTTCCTCAGGATCGTAAAGCCGCTCCCGTCAGGATTCAGCTTGAACACGGTGCCAAGTCCGGTGTCCCCGCCCTGCCGAGTCGTGCCATAGAGCGCGCCATCACTCCCTTGCATCAAAGTGCCCAAGGGGACAGCGCCGTCAGTGGAGGTGAAACTTTTGAGCACTGTGAAGCCAGTCCCATCCGGGTTGAGTTTGAACACCGTGCCGGCATTGCCGGCACCCCCGTTGGGCGCTGTGCCGTAGAGTGCGCCGTCAGTTCCCTGCACAAGTGAGATGGGAGTATCACCGTTACGGTGTTCAAACCACATCTCAATCCGGATGGGACTGGCTTCAGACTCATTAAAGCTCTTAAGTTCCGTGAAACCCGTTCCATCCAGATTCAGCTTGAAAACCGTCCCAACTGTCCCGGGGTTGCTGGTTCCGCCACGAGCAGTCGTGCCGTAAAGCCTGCCGTCCATTCCCTGTAACAATGCGACCGGCATATGGGGCTCGCTGTCCGAAAAGTTCCTGAGCACCATGAAGCCGGTCCCGTCAAGGTTCACCTTGAACACGGTACCACGACCGCTGGCGCCCCCCCGAACCGTTCTTCCGTAAAGTGCACCATCGATCCCCGGCACAAGACTTCCTGGTTCAGTATCAAAGACATCAAAAGTTTTGAGTACAGTGAAGCTAGTTTCATTGGGATCGAGTTTAAAGAGAGTGCCGGGCTCATCAAAGCCTCCGCCGCCTAGCGTCGTGCCGTAGAGTGCGCCATCGGCGCCTTGCACCAGGCCCTCCGTTGGGTAGCCACCGTCCAAATTATAATCAAAGCTCTTCAGCATCCTGAAACCAGTCCCGTCCAGATTCATTTTGAAAACGCCGCCGAAATTCCCCCACCGCCCACCGCCTCCGCCGTTGAACGTCGTGCCGTAGAGTGCACCGTCGGCACCCATAATGAGGTTCCCACGCGGGTTGACGCCCGAGACTCCGAAAGATTTTAGAAGTTGAAATGTCGGCGCAGCATCAGTCGCGGTGGCGGTCGTTAAGGCCAAGGAGAGGGTGAACAATTCGGCAAAGACTCTTGGGGCTTTCATAGTATTGGGTTCATAAAAGTTTTCATCGTGTTTCAAATCGGTATGTTCTTCTGCGGTGCATCAGTTGTCCTCAGATTCGGACCGTTGCCGATCCGTTCGCGCTCGGCGGTTGGCCGAATCACGGTGAACCAAGTGACGCCCTCTATCTCTGAATCGTGGCAGCGCGCAGTGGTTTTCGAAAAAATCGCAAAAAATCTTTGCGGAGCGGCAATTTCTTATTTTGGGATGAACGTCCGCCGGATGCTCTAGCTGGAGCTTGTCCCAAGACGACGATTGTGCTGTAGCGACGGTCACAGACCGCCGCTAGAGCAAAGAACACATCTTTGGGACAGACTGGCCAAAGTGCGAACCGCTGTCGGAGTGGGCGAAGGTTGCATTCTTTTTCGAAAAGGGGCTAAGCTCATACGATTCCTTAGGTACGGGATTTACCGTTTATGCCGGAAACCACGGACCACTGGCTGCCCACGCGGCGCAGCCTCATCAGCCGTCTGCGCAATTGGGAAGATCGCGCGAGCTGGCAGGAGTTCTTCGACACGTATTGGAAGCTGATCTACGCGGTGGCGCTCAAGGCCGGCTTGAGCAACACGGAAGCGGAAGAGGTCGTGCAGGAGACCGTCCTTTCCATTGCCAAAAAAATGCCCACTTACCAGTATGACCCGGCGCGTTGTTCGTTCAAAGGGTGGCTCAAACACGTCACGCGCTTGCGCATTCTCGATCAGTTGCGCAAACGGCGTCCGGAGTTTCGCTCATTCAAGCTACGGGCGGCTGAGTCGAACACCACCGATACGGTCAATCGGATTCCCGACCCGCACACATTGGCGATTGAGGAAGTGTGGGACCAGGAATGGGAAGGAAACCTCCTGGATGCCGCCATGGAACGGGTCAGAGCCAAAACCAAGGCCGAGCAATACCAGATTTTTTACATGCACCTGGTGCAGCAGATTCCCGCGCGCGAAGTGTCGCGGATGTTAGGCATCAATCTCGGCAAGGTTTATTTCGCCTGCCGCCGCATCACGAAACTGGTGAAAGCGGAGCGGCACCGGATCGAGAAAACGGAGCTGAGCGGTGCCATTCTTTCAACCGCGAATGGACGCGAATGAACGCGAATTGAAGACCACGGGATCATTTTTGATAAATGCAGCCTGGCGGGCAGTCGCGACGGTTAGCGCGGCCTTGCTGGGCCGCCGTCCTTCGTTCCGCAAGTATTACGTCGGCCCGCGGGCCTTCCTGATCCGGCGGCGGATGCTGAAGGGCATTTACCGGCGTTGCAATGAACCGCTCGGCGAGCCGTATGGAACTTCCACGATTTGATCTGCCGGCCTCGATTCGAAGTCCACCGGTGCGGACTCGACTTCCTCGGCAGCCGCGGAACCGCGAGGAACTGCCGGTCATTCCGGACCACGAATTGATCCGTTGTATTGGGCAAGGCGCATACGGCGAGGTCTGGCTGGCGCGAAATGTCCTGGGCACGTACCGGGCGGTCAAGGTCGTGTTTCGCGACTCGTTCAGCAGCGAACAACCGTATGAACGGGAGTTTCGCGGCATCCAACGTTTCGAGCCGGTGTCCCGCTCGAATGACGGGCTGATCGACATCCTGCAGGTAGGACGCAACGACGCGCAAGGCTGTTTCTATTACGTGATGGAACTGGCCGATGACGCGGCGGGAGTTCCGAGTTCCGCGTTTCGAGTTCCGAGTTCCGTTGGCCAGGAACAACTCGGAACCCGGAACCCGGAACCCGGAACATATTGTCCCAAGACCCTGCGCAGCGAGATTCAGCAGCGTAGCCGGTTACCGGCCGACGAAGCCGTGCAACTGGGACTCTCGCTGACGTTTGCCCTGGGCCACCTGCATCGGCACGGGTTGATTCACCGGGACATCAAGCCTTCGAACATAATCTTCGTGCAAGGGGTTCCCAAGCTGGCGGATATCGGTTTAGTGGTCGAGGTTGAGGAGGCATTTTCGTTTGTCGGGACGGAGGGTTTCATTCCGCCCGAAGGTCCCACGTCGCCGCAAGCCGATCTTTATAGCCTGGGCAAGGTGCTGTACGAGGCCAGCCAGGGCAAGGACCGCAAGGAATATCCGGAACCGATGACCGGATTGCGGGACCTCTCAAATGTCTCGGAGCAGGAACTGCTGCTGGAACTGAACGCGATCATCCTCAAGGCGTGCGCCGAAAGCATTCAGGATCGATACCAAACCGCCGAGGAATTTCACGCCGAACTGGCGTTGTTGCACAGCGGGAAATCGGTTCGGTCGCGGCGCCGGCTGGAGGCGCGGTTGGCCGCATTGACCAAGCTCAGCCTGGCCGCGGCCACGCTCACGGCCCTGGTCACGGCCGGATATTTCTACCAACAACACCAGACCGGGACAGCCAAACGTCTGGCGATGCAATTGCAGGTTAACAATGGCATTCAACGGATCAATGAGAGCGATCCTTACAGTTCGTTGGCGTGGCTCACCGAGGCGTTAGCCGGGACGGAGCGATATCTGAGTCCCAAGGAACGGCTCCAGCATCGCCTGCGCATCAACGCGGTCCTGCAGCAATGTCCCAGGCTTTTGCAGGTCATCGTTCCCGATCTGGGAGAGGGGAAGGTGGCCGACTACGGCGGTTGGGCCCACTTCACTCCCGACGGCCGGCAGATACTGATTGCTGGTTACGGCCGCACCGTGTTGCTCTGCGATGCCGTAACTGGAGAAATACAACAACGCCTGGAACACCGGGCGAACGTTGACTATGCCCGGCTCAGCCGCGATGGCCGGCGTGTGCGCACGACGCTACGAGACATCCAAGCAGGCGTCGCTGGTGAGGTTCAAGTCTGGGACCTGAGAAGTGGCCGGCGGATCGGCCAACCGCTGGGCCAGGAAAAAAAGAACCCCTGGCTGGTGGGCACGCTGAGCGGTGATGGAAAACGTGTCCTCACCTATAGTCGAAACGAAGCGCAAGTCTGGGACGTCGACACGAGTCAGAAAGTCTCGCCCGTTCTTCTCCACGATAATGGTCCCGTCACGTTTGGAGTTCTGAGTCCTGACGGCCAGCGTGTCTTGACGCGAACCAGGTGGGCGGATGGCGCGGCTAACCTTTGGGACGCCGCGACGGGAAAAAGAATCGGTTCGCCAATCAGGCATGCCGGTGGCGCAATTATGTTTAACGACGACGCCACCCGGTTTTTCACGCGCGCACCGGACGGGATTAGGATTTGGGATGGCGTCACGGCTCAGTCGCTTTTAGCTATTCCTTGGGCGCATTTCGGGGACTGCTTTTTCAGTCCCGACAGCCAACAGATTGTGCTGACCGGTTGGAAAAACGGCCTGATCCAAACGCACGATGCTGTCACGGGCGCACAAGTGGGTCCAACGATCCGGCAGGAGGGAGGATGCTCGTTCGCAGTCCTCAGTGCGGACGGGCGTCGAATCGCCGGCTTTGGCGGCGGACATGTACACGTGTGGGATTTGATCACTGGCCGAGCCGTGATTACGCCGATTGCTCATAACGATCATTGCCGTATCGCGTTCAGTCCCGATGGTCGCCGGCTGGTGACGGCTGGCGCGCAGAATGATCCCATAATCCGTGTTTGGGATCTGGGCGGGGCCGAATCGACCATCCCGCAGATGTCACATCAGGGTTCGGTCTTTCACGCAACAATTAGTGCGGACAGCCGACGCATTGTGACTGTCGGCCGGGATGAAACGGCGCAGCTGTGGGATCCGGTGTCGATCAAGCCCATCGGTCCTCAGTTGCACACGAGCCATACCGCGGATCAGTTGCCCTTCGCGCATGTAGGATCTTTGACCCATCCGGTCAGCGGCACCAATCGCGCGGTGGTTTTCGCAACGTTTGCGCCTGATTCGCGGAGCGTGATCACCACGAGCGACGACGGCACGGCGCGAATCTGGGAGACGGACACCGGCCGGGAATTGATTCCACCGTTGAAACATCAGGGCGCAATCCTTTACGCCGCTTTCAGTCACGACGGCCGCCGGATCGTCACCGCGAGCGCGGATTGGACCGCTCAAGTGTGGGATGCCCGGACGGGCCAGGCAATCGGGCAACCACTGAAGCACCAGGGAATCGTGCGTTATGCCGAATTCAGCCGGGACGGACGCGCGGTAGTGACTGCGAGCTATGACATGACCGCGCAAGTGTGGGAGGTGGGAACGGGAGTGAAACTCGGGCCGCCCTTGCTGCATTGGAACGCCGATAACAGCCCGGTGTTCTCGGCAAGGTTCAGCCCGGATAGCCAAAGGATCGTCACCGCCGGCTACGACAGCACGGCCCAAGTGTGGGACGCTCGGACGGGAAAGAAAGTCACTCCACCGCTCCAGCATCGTGATCAGGTGTGGTACGCCGAATTTAGCCCGGACGGAAAGCTGGTGTTGACCGCCAGCGGCGATCACACCGCGCAATTGTGGAATGCGGTCACGGGCGCAAAAGCGGCGCCGCCCTTACCACATACTGCCGGGGTCAATCACGCCACGTTTGGCCCCGACGGGGAACAGATCGTCACGGCCAGTTTCGATGGCACCGCGCGCGTGTGGGACGCCGCCACCGGCCAGGCGCTTTCTCCACCATTGCGGCATCAGGACAAGGTCTGGCACGCCGAATTCAGCCCGGACAGCCGCCATGTGCTCACTGCCAGCGCCGATGGCACCGCGCGGCTCTGGCCACTGGTGCCGATCGACTGGCCGGCAAGCGACCTGCAATTGCTGGCGCAGACGCTGGCCGGAAGGCGGATCGATCACACCGGGAGCCTGTCGCCGTTACCGCCAAAAGCTTTGCCGGAAAGCTTGCGCAAGCTGCAGCTCAAGTATCCGGAATACTTTCAGCGTGCTCAGGCTAAGTAGAGCCTGTCCCCAAAGTGCCCCTTTTTGAGATCTGTTGTGCGCCGAGTTGAAAATCGAAAGCTCCCGGCGGAGGGATGGACACTTTACGGGCTGAAAATGCGTTCGTTCCCAGATTTTGGCGACACCGCTCCCGTCGGACTTCCGGCAAACTCTCCTTGCAGCTCTACGCCGCTTTGAGCCGAGGCTCGGCCTTCTTTTTCTTGCGTGCGATTTTCCGCAGCCGGGCGAATATCCACAGGTTATGAAAAGGGGTCAGTTCTTGATAATGGATACAAGCCTTATGTTTTCAGCGCCTTGAAGCCGGTCGTGAGCGCGAGCTATCCAAAAGGGGATGGTTAACGATAGACTTCACGTCGGTGTCCCACCGTGACGATGAGGACTTGCAGTTCGCGATCATGAATTTCGTAAATCACCCGGTAATCTCCCACGCAAATTCGCCAGGCATCCCCGGCCCTTTAGCTTCTTAACGTCCGCTGGCCGTGGATTCGTTTCGAGTTGCCCGAATCGCACGAGGATTCTGGTCACGACCTCATCCGGCAAGCGGTCCAGCTCCTTCTGAACCGAGCGTGGCAGGATGACCCGATACCTCATTTGCGTTTCGCGAATCGCTTTGCGCGATAATCAGAAAGCGAGGAGACGTGCCCGGCCTTGACCTCGGCCGCAACCTTAGGGCGAGCGGCATCGTAAGCGTGGATATCCGCCAATTCCTCCTCCGCGTTGCGCAGATACGCATAGGTTTTCACGTCGAGCAAAACGCCGACACGTTTTCCTTTAGCGTCGGTAATGAACTGTTCGTCTTTCAAAACCAGAGCTTTCATGGAGGCTAATGTAGCGGCGCGCTTGCTGGCGACAACTCAGTTTTGGTCCTCGCTTTCCATCCATGGTCTCGCCCGCGAACCATCGGCGCTCCACACCGTGCCGGCCAGCTATTTCGGCAATTGCCCAATGACTCGACGCGCACGCGCTTTCCAGCACCCGTCTCCGGATACTCTCGCTCCAGGCGCGCGGCAATCGCGTTCAACTCGCTTCCTGCCTGCGCAATGGAAACAGCCGGCATAAGGCGCGCGACAACACCTACGCCCGGGTCGCGGCCTCGCAGTTTGAATCGTTCCGCGGAAAGCCCTATCGGGACGAAAACATCTGCAACGGTCCTAAACTGGAAATTCGCAGGGGTCACGCCGATGACGGTGAAGCTTTGATTGTTGAGCGTGATTGCCTTGCCCACGACGCTTTCCTCGGCCCCGAACCTGCGCTGCCAAAACCCATAACTCAGAATCGCTACCGGCTCCGCGCCGGGACGGTCGTCTTCGGCGACAAAGTTGCGCCCGCGAAACGGCCGGATTCCTAGCGTCTGGAAAAAATTCGAGGAAACGATCTGCCCCTGGAGCCGTTCCGGTTCGCCCAATCCGCTAAAATTGAAGCTCTCTCCCTCGCGCTGCGCTGCCATGGATTCGAACGATGCGCTCTGGCTGCGCCAATCCGCAAAGTTGAGATACGAAGCATCCTGCAGCCCCCCGCCGACGTTCCTTTCCTGAAGTATTATCAGCCGTTCAGGATTTTCGTAGGGAAACGGGCGGAGCAGAGTCGCGTTGATGACGCTGAAAACGGCCGTGTTGGCCCCGATACCCAGCG
>JACQWK010000257.1 GCA_016209525.1 Verrucomicrobiota bacterium | reverse complement strand
CGCGCATTGGGACCATGAACCCACCCCTTCCCTTCCCAGGAGGGGAGCTACGTTGCGTGCGCCGTTTGCAGGTTCCCCTCCTGGGAGGGGTGCCGGGGCGGGTCGGTTCCATGGAGAGCATCGTTGCCGCCAAATCCCTTGACGATGCTCCGTGTCGGCGTATGAGTCGCGCATGGCGCAACAAATTGTCTCGAAAGAAATTCCAGCATGGTCCCACTGGCCGCGAGGTTCGGCTTGGGGGCTTTGCCTGATTTTGTTCGCGGGCGTCCTGCAAGGGCGCGGGCAGGAGAAACTCGATGATGCATTCCGGTTGCTGCGTGAGGCGGTCGATCACGGCGAGGTGCCGGGTTACATCGCGTTGGTGGCTCGGGACGGTCAAGTGATGCGGCACGAAGCCTACGGCTTGCGAGACATCGAAAATCAACTTCCCTTCACGACGAACACGCTTTGCTGGATCGCGTCGATCACCAAGCCGGTGACGGTGACGGCGGCCCTGACGCTGGTGGATGCTGGGAAACTCGCGCTGGATGACCCGGTCGAGAAATATCTGCCGGAATTCCGCGCACAGACGGACACCAACGGCGTTCATCACATTTTCACGATTCGGCAAGTGATGTCGCACACGTCCGGTCTCGTTCCGAATCCGCCCACGCGACGGTCCGGCTGGCCCATCGGCGGTCCGTTGGATGATTCGTGGCTGGAAAAGAATCTTCCGGACATCGTGCAAACGATCGCTCGGAGCCAGCTCCGATTCCAGCCGGGCGGCAAGTTTGAATACTCCAATTCGGCTCTGTTCGTTCTGGGGCGCGTGATCGAGGTCGTATCCGGCAAACCCTACGCGGCCTACGTGAAGGAGAAGGTTTTGAATCCGCTGGGCATGGATGACACTCATTACGCGCCTCCGGCCACGGGGGCCAGGCGTGTGGCCGTGATTTATGCGCATCGCCAAGGCCGGCGCGAAACGATTTTTCGTTTTAATCCGGCGGTGAAGATTGTGAACGCCGCGCCCGATGGCGGGCTGTTTTCTTACCCAGCCCAGCTTGTGCCTTTTCTCGAGATATTTCTCATCCGCGATCGGCCTTCAATCGCCGCGCAGGCAAAAGCGACTCCGACATCCAGCGCATCCACGCGCGAAGTTGGGCGCGTGCTCTCGCGGCAGGCCATCGCCGAGATGTTGAAAGAACAAACGGCGGGATGGGGTTTAGGCTGGGAACTCAAGGATGGAGTGTTCCAGCACAGCGGATCGAGCGGCACCTTGGCTTGGGGCAACCCGAAGACCGGCGTGATCGGGATTGTGTTTTTGCAGTATCGGGAGCAGCAGAATTCCGACGCGCGGTTACGCGATCGCTTCCGCCAGGCAGTACTCGACAGCGCGATGGGACGATGAACAGGTGCATCGGTGGGGCGAGACTCCGTCGAGCCCTGGAATCCTTCCCGGAAAAGGAGTCAGGGCTCGACAGGAGTCTCGCCCCACCTTGAGTTTCGTGGAAACGCGCATCCGAGAATTCTTTTCAAAGTCCGCCCGGCAAAGTGAGTAATAACTTTGCTTCCTGGCGGATTTGTTGATCAACTGCGGACTTCCGGATATTCAAATTCAAGTTATGAAACATCGAACTCTCGCCTCTGCAATCAAACCCGGGCACTGCGCCCTTTGGCCCACCCTGCTGTTGCTCTGCTGTGCCAATGCCCCAGCGGCCGATTCAGCACCACTCCGGGCGGGCATGATTGGTCTGGACACTTCTCACGTGCCCGCTTTTGCGAAAATCTTCAACGGCCTCAAGGCAACGGGCGATCTGGCCGCAATCAAAGTGGTCGCCGGCTATCCCGGCGGGACGGACATCCCGGCCAGCCGCGATCGCGTCAAAGGGTTCACCGAACAGTTGCGCGGAATGGGCATTGAGATTGTCGAGACGATCCCGCAGCTTCTGGAGAAAGTGGATGTAGTGCTGATTGAAAGCGTGGACGGACGGATTCACTTGCAGGAAGCCATTCCGGTGATCAAAGCGGGCAAGCCGTTGTTCATCGACAAGCCGATTGCCGGTTCGCTGGCCGACGCCATCGCCATTTTCGAACTCGCCAAGAAGCACGGTGTGCCGTGTTTTTCCAGCTCGTCGCTCCGGTTCGGCGGTGTGCAGGAGCTTTTGAAGAACGAAAAGCTCGGCAGCATCGCGGGGGCGATCACTTGGGGATCTTGCACTTACCAAGAAGGGACGCCGGACATGTTCTTCTACGGCATTCATGGCATTGAACCGCTCTATGTTCTCATGGGCACGGGATGCGAATCGGTCACACGCATTCAAACCAAAGATACCGACGTCGTCTCCGGTGTCTGGAAGGATGGCCGGGTTGGCACGTATCGTGGAATTCGCCGCAACAATGCTGCGTCTGGGGCCGTGGCCTTTGGCAGCAAAGCGATCGTGCCGGCAGGCAGGGGCGGGGGTTACGAAGAATTGTGCATCGAGATCGGCCGGTTCTTTAAATCAGGCAAGCCGCCGGTTCTCCCTCAAGAGACCATCGAGATTTTTGCGTTCATGGAGGCGGCGGACGAAAGCAAACGCCAAGGCGGCGCTCCGGTCTCGCTGGCCAGCGTCATGGCAAAGGCCAAAACGGAGGCTGCGGCGAAGCTAGCGCGGTAATGTCATCGGGCACGCCCTCCCGTCTAGCGGATGCCGCCGATGATGGGTGAGTTGGAGTGATGGGGTATCGGAGTGTCGGAGTGACGGAGTATCGGCGTAGCGCAGATTTTCAATTTGCCGTATCGCAGGCTTGCAGCCTGCACCCGCTCGACCTCTACGAACACGCCGGCAGGGGGCTGAGTGGCAGCCATGTGGCAGACTACAACTCTGCGCTGTCTTGAACCGATGCGATGCTTATTCTGCCTTCTCACGAACGACGGTCGCTGAGGATGACGCGGGCTGCGTTGTAGCCCGGCACACCCATGACGCCTCCTCCGGGATGTGTCCCGGAGCCGCAGAGATAGAGTCCGTCGATCGGCGTGCGATGTTCCGCCCAGCCCGGGACTGGCCGCAGGGAAAACAGTTGGTCCAGGCTCATGTCGCCGTGGAAAATGTTTCCGCCCGTCAGTCCATAGACTTGTTCCATGTCGTACGGAGACACCACCTGTCTGGCCAAAACGAGGTTCTTGAAACCGGGCGCGTACTCCTCGATGAGGTCGAGCACGTGATCAGCGTACGATTCCTTCAGTTTAGGCCAAGTTCCTTCGCGGAGATGGTAGGGAGTGTACTGAAGAAAGATACCCATGAGATGTTTGCCCGGCGGCGCCAATGTGTTGTCATAGGTCGTGGGGATGGTGATCTCCAACATCGGTCTTTCGGAAGGGCGTCCCTCTTTGCACTCGTTCCAAGCGCGTTCGACGTAATCGATGTTCGGACAAATATGAATGGTTGTTTTGTGGTGCGGCATCAAGTTTGACCCTGGAAGGGCTTTGAAGCTCGGCAGGCCATCCAGCGCGAGGTTGATCTTCATGGAGCAGCCGTTGGTCTTGATGTTCTTGATCTGCCGAAGGAACTCCGAGTCGAGCTGCCGCTCATCCAGCAGGCCGAGGAAAGTGCGCTTCGGGTCGGCGTTGGAAATGATCATGCGGCCTTGGATTTCATCACCGTTCGCGAGCGCGACACCGGTTGCTTTTCCATTGTGCGAGAGAATGCGCTTAACATCCGCTTCCGTTCGAATCACGGCGCCCGCAGCTTGGGCGGACTTGGCAATGGCCTCTGACACGGCGCCCATCCCGCCGCGGACAAATCCCCAAAGTCCACGGTGGCCTTCCACTTTGCCCATGACGTGATGCAGCAGGATGTAGGCGGTGCCGGGCGTGCGCGGACCGCCGTAAGTCCCGATCACACCATCGGTGGCGAGCGTGACTTTCAATTCCTCCGACTCGAACCAAGGTTCAAGAAAATTCGCCGCGCTTTGGCTGAAGAGCTTCAGGAGCCCAACTCGCGCGTCGGGGTTCGCCCGGAGAATTCCGTAACCCAGCTTTGCGAATTGCCAAAGATCGCGCGCTCCGGGCTTGAGGATGTTGGGCGGAGTGACCAGCATCAGCTCGTCGGCAAATTGCGACAGCCGTTCGATGTGTTCTTCGTATCGGGGATAAATCCCGGCGTCTTTCTTTGAAAACTTGGCGATTTCGTCGCAGGTCTTGCTTTGGTCTTGCCACATGGTCATGTGCCGTCCGTCGGGGAGCGGCGTGAAGAAAGCGGGATCTTTGGCATACACGAAGTAACCATGACGCGGCAGATCCAGTTCGCGGATGATCCGCTCGTGCATCAGGCTGCAAAGGTAAGCCGCGGTGGAGACTTTGAATCCAGGAAAGGCTTCCTCTGTCACGCACGCGCCGCCCAGGACGGGCCGTCGTTCCAAGACCAAAACGCGCAAGCCGCCGCGCGCCAGATAAGCGGCGGTTACCAGTCCGTTGTGCCCTCCCCCGATGATGATTGCGTCCCAGGAATTGTTCATAAGAATCTGATTCGGAGCGTAGGCAAGTCGAGGGACAGGCGGCAACTTGATTCTTGGCCGGCGTGGTTCATGGAAATGCTGAGCTCCAATCTTCGGCGTTGCTCACCAATCGGACCCTCACTACGATACACCGCACTCATGAGCGAAAATGTGGCGGATCGAACAGCGCGCGGCGATGGACGAAGGCCGGACGAACTGCGTCCGGTCCGGTTCCAGAATCACATCGCGCCCTTTGCCAGCGGTTCGACGTTGATTGAATGGGGCCAGACGCGGGTGATCTGCGGGGTCACCGTGGAGGACTCGGTGCCTCGGTGGATGAAAGACCAGAACGTCGCGGGAGGCTGGATCACGGCGGAGTACTCGATGCTCCCGTACTCGACGTTGCAGCGGAAACCGCGGGACAGCTCAAAGGGCAAAATCGACGGCCGATCTCAGGAGATTCAACGTTTGATCGGGCGCTCGATCCGGGCGGCCGTCGATCTGCAAAAGATCGGCCAGCGCACGATCTGGATCGATTGCGACGTGCTGCAAGCGGACGGCGGAACCCGTACGGCCGCCATCACCGGCGCGTACGTCGCCTTGAGCTTGGCCATGGCGAAACTGCTCGCCGAAGGCAGACTGAGCGAGAACCCGCTGTTGAATCCGGTCGCGGCCGTGAGCGTGGGCCTCGTGGGCGGCCAGCCGTTGTTGGATCTTCGCTACGAGGAGGACGTGGCGGCGCAAGTGGACATGAATATCGTGATGACGGCGGCGGGGGAATTCATCGAAATGCAGGGCTCCGGAGAGGAGGCCACGTTCAACGATTCCGAGCTCGCGGAGATGATCCGGCTGGCCAAGGCCGGCGTTCGTGAGTTGTTCGAAAGACAACGGCAGGCGTTGAGCGCCCAAGACGCCTGCTCCCTTACAGCAAACCGCCCGACGTCGCCGGCGTATTAAATAGTTCATAAGCAAGCCGACATGAAACAAGCCCCTCACCCCATCCCTCTCCCCATCAGATGGGGAGAGGGTGGCCGAAGGCCGGGTGAGGGGCTCCCTGCTTACTTTTGAACTCATTAATAAATCTCCGCCGACATGGATTCTCCCATTCGACTCTTCTTGATTCGTCACGCCGAAGTTGAAGCACGCTACCAGCGAGTCTTCGGCGGTCGCATTGACATGGATCTTTCACCGGCAGGCCATGGGCAAGCTCAAGCGCTGGCGGAGCATCTCGCACAAGTCACGTTCGACGCCATTTTCGCCAGCCCAATGAAACGGGTCCGGCAAAGCCTCGCGAAACTCATCGAACGGCAGAATCCGCCTCCGGTGTTTATCGAAGAACTTCGCGAAGTCGATTTTGGAGCGTGGACGGGATTGACCTGGGACGAAGTCAGAGCCCAATTCAACGTCAGCGCATTTCAGTGGCTCGATCAGCTCGACCGAGGACTCATCGCTGGAGCAGAACCCAGCGCGGCCTTTCGGCAGAGGATACAGGCAGCCCTGGAGAAGATTTTCAAGCATTCTAAGGATTTAGCGGAACAATCCGCCAATGTACCTCAAGAAAGCCCCCTCACCCCGTCCCTCTCCCCTCGGAGGGGAGAGGGTGTTCGACGTCAGCAGGGCTTAAAATTTCGGTCGGTGGCCGTGGTGTGCCATGGCGGGGTGATCCGCATGATGCTCGCCCTTTTGCTGGATCTGCCGCTGACCAAGATGGCCGGTTTCGACATCGATTATGCCAGCGTGACCGTGGTCGAGCGTTTCCCGCACAAAACAGAAGTTCGGCTTCTGAACTTTGCTCCGTGGCGGGATTGGCGTTCATGAAAGAGGCCAAGTTGTGGCAGATTTCTGTGACGACTTCGGCCGAGGCTGAAGAAGCCTTGGCCGCGCTCTTGGAAAGGGAGTTTAAGCAGAAAGCCTCGATTTACGTGGCGCACGACTCCGTGCAACCGACGGTCACGGTGTATGCTTCAAAGCTGCCCGGCAGCGCTTTGTCAGCGAAAGCCGCCTTGGCACTGGAGTTGAACCAACTCGCCAGGTTTGGCCTGGAGACAAGCCCAGGCGTGATCTCCATCAAAAGAGTTGCTCGCGAAGACTGGACTCGCTCATGGAAGAAGTATTTTAAGGTGCTCGAAGTGGGCCGAGCGTTGCTCATCAAGCCAAGTTGGAGCAAGCGCCGTCCGCGAAAAGGGGAAGCCCTGGTTGTGCTGGATCCGGGCCTGAGCTTCGGCACCGGCCAGCATCCGACCACGGCGTTTTGCCTGAGGCAATTGGTGGCGTGCCGAAAGAACGGGCAGCGGCAATCGTTCTTGGACATCGGAACCGGATCGGGGATTCTCGCCATCGCGGCAGCCAGGCTCGGATACGCGCCCGTCAAGGCCTTCGATGCGGACCCCGTGGCGGTTCGAGTGGCTAACGCCAACGCGAAACGAAATCGCGTGGCTGATGGCGTCCGCATCGCGCGGGCCGACTTGAGAAAGTTGTCCTGCCGCGGCTCGGCGCAGTTCGATCTGATTTGCGCGAATTTGCTCAGCGATGTGCTCGTCCGCGAGTCCGAGCGAATTTTCAACCGGCTGCGGGTGTGCGGGCATTTGGTGGCGGCGGGGATTCTGGCCAGTGAGTTCCCTCAAGTGCGAAAAGCTTACGAGGCCATTGGGCTCAGGCTCCTCGTAAGTGAGGTTGAAGGCGGCTGGAAGTCCGGCACCTTTACCAAGCCCGCACCGGACAGGCATCCAGGCTGACCCTCCTGCAATTGACTATCAACCCGTCGCGCATCTGGTTCAGCAATTCTCATTATGACCCGTATGTAGTCCCGGCTTTAGCCGGCCAGCGCGAGAAAACCGGCTAAAGCCGGGACTACAAGCGGGTCGCTGGTCGTGCCTGTCGTCAAAATGAGATTTACTGCATCTGGTTGGGCGGCAAGTTGCCGCCCAAAACGGGCTGGTAGCCCGTTCCACCCATATT
>JACQWK010000272.1 GCA_016209525.1 Verrucomicrobiota bacterium | reverse complement strand
GCTCGATGGCTTCGACCTGATTGGAGTTCGCGATCAGGGCACGCCGTTTCCATACGTGCCCTGCGTCTCCTGCTGCCATCCGGCGTTCGATCAGATCAAATCCGCTCCGCGATACGAAGCGGTCATTTACGAGCAGCGGCTTGGAGCAGTTACCCTGAACGGCGCACCCAAGTGGCCGGTGCTAAACAATCGCAAACGCCCGAATGAATTCCATGCCGTGCTCGATTTTCTCGCGTCTGGAGAGACCGTCATTACCAACAGCTACCACGGAGCGTATTGGGCGCTGCTCCTGGGGCGGAAGGTCGTCATCTACAAAGCGTTCTCGACCCGGTTTCACGGACTAAAGCCAGTGGCTCAGTTCTGTGCCGAACACGACTGGTGCGACAAAATTTCGGCTGCAGAGCGAGCGCCTTCAGATTATTTAGACGAATGCCGAAGCTTGAACGCTGCGTTTTACCAGATGGTCTGTGCATTGCTCGGCGCATGAACCCTCTCTCTCCTGAACCTGACAGGCATTGAAAGGAGGTCGCGCGCAAAAGTAGAACTTTTGAACTTTTGAACGCAACGCGAAAAAGGGAGTTGACGTTCAGTAGGGCTACAATCTATATGTGGTGTAGTTCTTTGGCTTACCACACAAGATGTGGTGCAACGTGAAAGAGTGCCCTTGGAGAAATGCCAAGGGAGAATAGACAAACAGGTGCGAATCCTGAGCGGTAGCGCCGCTGTATCGAGGACCAAAGCTTCAAGAAAGCCACTGTCCGCATTGCGCGATGGGAAGGCGAAGCAAGTAGGATGAACTCGGAGCCAGCAGACCTGCTTTTTCACGCTCATCAAGTCCTGCGCGGAAGCGCGGGCAACTGTCTCGCCACAGACAGGATGAGGGAAAAGACGAGCTGGTTCGATTGAAGCCCGCCTTCACTCCCTCGCTTCGGAGTGGACGCGGGATTTTTCGTGCCCGCATCTCTCCGTCGCGGGTGGTTTCCCTCCCAGGTGAAACGCGGTTTGGCAGCCGCAGTACGGAAACGCTGACAAATGCTGCACGAACAACTCGACGGCCAGCTTCGGCTGGTGCAACTCGATCCACTCCAGGGCCAAACTTTCTCGGTCCGCAAACGCGATGGCCGCGTCGTTCCCTTCGACGAAGCTCGCGTCCTTATCGCCATCGAAAGCGCCTTCAAAGCGGACGCGGGGCTTCACCGGGATAACTCACTGCCGGACGCGGCGCAAAGCAACGTCATCCGCGTAGCCAATGCGGTCATTCGCGCCGCGATTGCGCGCGCCGTGAAAGGCGACGCACTGGAAATCGAGCTCATCCAGGATTTGGTGGAAACCCGGCTCATGGAGGCCGGACATCACAGCGCGGCGCGCCGATTCATTCTGTATCGCGAGGAACGGCGCAAGGCGCGGGCATTGCGCGGGGACCGCACGGTGGAAGGCGTGCCGCAAACGCAAGTGTTCGTCACGCGGCCGGACGACTTGCGTGAGCCGCTTGATCCCCAGCGCATCCGCCGCCGGCTGATCAGCGCCTGTCGCGGCGTGGAGGTGAGCTGTTGCGCGCGCGACCTCGCTGAAGAAACGCTCAAGAATCTTTACGACGGCGTAAAGCCCGAGGAAATCGAACAGGCGATGATTCTTGCGGCGCGCTCGCGCATTGAACGCGAACCGGACTACACGTTCGTCGCGGCCCGATTGCTGCTGCGAAAGATTTACCGTGAAGCGTTGCCAGCGTTCCGCACGCCTGCGGAACTGGCGGCGCACCATCGCGAGCACTTTCACAACTTCGTTTTGCAGGGCATTGAAGTCGGACGTCTGTCCCCGGAACTGCTCAAATTTGATCTGCCGATACTCGCCTCCGCGCTGCGCCTGGACCGCGACCAGCAATTCACTCACATGGGGGTGCAGACGCTTTACGACCGCTATTTCGTCCACGACACAGGCCGCCGGCTTGAAACGCCGCAATACTTCTGGATGCGGGTGGCGATGGGCCTGGCCATCAACGAAGGTGAACACAAGACGGAGCGCGCCATTGAATTCTACGAAGTCCTCTCAACCTTCCGGTTCGTCAACAGCACGCCGACGTTGTTCAACTCCGGCACGCCGCATCCACAGTTAAGTTCGTGCTATCTCAGCACGGTGATGGATGACCTGGAACACATCTTCAAAGTCATCAGCGATGACGCGAAGCTTTCCAAGTGGGCGGGTGGCCTGGGCAATGACTGGACCAACATCCGCGCAACCGGCGCGCACATCAAAGGCACCAACGGCACGAGCCAGGGCGTGATTCCGTTTCTGAAAGTCGCCAACGACACGGCCGTGGCCGTAAACCAGGGCGGCAAGCGCAAAGGGGCGATGTGCGCTTACCTCGAAACATGGCATCTCGACATCGAGGACTTTCTGGAATTGCGCAAGAACACCGGCGACGAACGCCGACGCACGCACGACATGAACACGGCGAACTGGATTCCAGACCTGTTCATGAAGCGCGTGAAGGCCAACACCCATTGGACGCTCTTCACTCCTAGCGATGTACCGGACTTGCACGATCTTTACGGGCACGCCTTTGAGGAACGTTATGAGCACTACGAGCGTGAGGCCGACGCCGGCCGGATCAAACTCTTCAAGCGCGTCGAAGCCAGCGCGCTCTGGCGCAAGATGCTCACGATGCTTTTTGAAACGGGGCATCCGTGGCTGGCCTTCAAAGACCCGTCGAACATCCGCTCGCCCCAAAGCCATGTCGGCGTGATTCACAGCTCGAATCTCTGTACAGAGATTTTGCTGAACACCGCTGCGGACGAAACCGCCGTCTGCAATCTCGGCTCGGTGAACCTTGCTGCGCACGTCACGGAGAAGGGACTCGACGGCGAGTTGCTCGCCCGCACGATTCGGACGGCGATGCGGATGCTGGACAATGTCATTGACATCAATTTCTACCCGACGCCAGAAGCGCGGAATTCCAACCTGAAACATCGTCCGGTGGGCCTTGGCCTGATGGGTTTTCAGGATGCGCTCTACAAACTCCGCCAGCCGTACGCGAGCAAAGCAGCCGTGGCGTTTGCAGATTCGAGCATGGAGTTGATTTCGTTTCACGCGTTGCTTGCTTCGTCCGACCTTGCGAAAGAGCGCGGCCCTTACTCGACCTTTCCCGGATCGAAGTGGAGTCAAGGTCTCCTGCCGCTCGACACGGTTGAGCTTCTGGAAAAAGAGCGCGGCGGCTTCCTGGACACGGACTGCACCGTGCGGCTTGACTGGCAGCGCGTCCGGGATGCCATTCGTCAGCACGGTTTGCGCAACTCGAACACGATGGCCATTGCACCGACCGCGACCATTTCGAACATCGTCGGGGTTGGCCAGTCCGTCGAGCCGACCTACAAGCACCTTTTTGCCAAAGCGAACCTGAGCGGCGATTTCACGACGGCGAATACGTTTCTCGTGGCCGATTTGAAGAAACTCGGTCTCTGGGATGACGAGATGGTGGACGATCTGAAGCATTACGACGGGTCGATTCAGGCCATCGAGCGAATGCCTGCGGAGTTGAAGGAGCTTTATCGCACGGCGTTCGAGATTGAACCCCGCTGGCTGATCGAATGCGCCAGCCGCCGGCAGAAATGGATTGATATGGGTCAATCGCTGAACCTCTACATCGCGCAGCCGGACGGAAAGCAGTTGAACGAAATGTATCTGCTCGCGTGGGAGAAGGGATTGAAGACAACTTACTATCTGCGTTCGCAGGCGGCGACCCAAATTGAGAAGTCCACGACCGATGTGAATCGCCGCGGGCTGCAGCCGCGCTGGATGAAAAACAAATCCGCCAGCGCCGACATCAAAGTGCAACGCGAATTCACCGGCGCGGAAAAAGCGGCGTGTTCCATTGCGGCGACGCGCCACGGCGGCGTTTGCGAGGCGTGCGAGTAACTGAGAACTTGCCATGAACAAAAACGTCCGCACCCACAATCTTGGCTTCCCCCGCATCGGGGCCAAGCGCGAACTCAAACGCGCCCTCGAATCCTTCTGGTCTGGAAAAACGAGCGAAGCGCAACTCCTCCAAACTGCCAAGGCCATCCGCGCGGAAAACTGGCGCCTCCAGCAGGCGGCGGGAATTGACCTGATCCCCTCGAACGATTTCAGCCTCTACGACCAGATGCTGGATACCTGCGCGCTCGTCGGCGCAGTGCCGGGAAGGTTTGACTGGCATGGGGACACCATGGATCTCGCCACCTATTTCGCAATGGCGCGCGGCGGGAGTGGCCAAACGGCTCAACACGCCGATAGCGGTCACAGCAAGCCCGCGACCGCGCTCGAAATGACAAAATGGTTCGACACCAATTACCACTATCTGGTGCCGGAACTGCACGCGGGCCAAACCTTCCGGCTCACCGGCGCGAAGCCCTTTGCTGAGTTTGCGGAAGCGCTCTCTCTGGGTATCCTCACCGTGCCCGTGCTGCTCGGGCCACTGACTTTTCTCCTGCTTGCGAAGAGACGGGGAGGGAATTTCGACCGCCTCTCGCTGTTACCGTATCTGCTTCCGGTGTACGCCGAACTTTTGCGCCGTCTGCGCAGTGAAGGAGTGGAGTGGGTGCAACTGGATGAACCCGTGCTCTGCCTTGACTTGACGCCAGAGCAACGTGCTGCCTTTGCCACGGCCTACGATCACCTACGCGCGGCCGCCCCGGACCTCAAGCTTCTGTTGGCAACTTACTTTGGCGACTTGCGCGATAATCTTACGGCGGTTTGCCGGTTGCCAGTGGACGCGCTCCATTTCGACGCGGTGCGTGCGTCGCACGAACTGGATCGGCTCCTTTCCGAACTTCCGGTCGGAATGCAACTCTCGCTCGGCATCGTGGACGGCCGCAACATCTGGCGAAACGATTTCGAGGCGTCACTCAAGCTGCTGCGAACGGCGGCCAAGGCCATCGGGACTGAGCGGCTGATCGTTTCGCCGTCTTGCTCGCTTCTCCACTCGCCAGTCGGCCTCAAGTGCGAAACGAAACTGGACCCGGAACTGAAATCCTGGCTGGCGTTTGCGGAAGAAAAGTTGACGGAGACAGGATTGCTCGCGCACCTCATCGGGCAGAGGGGCGACTTTGCGGCGTTGCGCGAAAACCGGAGCGCCAACGCCAGTCGGCGCAACAGTCCGCGCATTCATGATCCGGCTGTGAAATCGCGAGCTGGCACCGTTCCTCAGGCGGACCTGCGGCGCCAGAGCACCTTCGCGGACCGCAAGGCCAGACAACAAGCGCGATTGAACCTGCCGCTGCTTCCCACCACAACCATTGGCTCATTTCCACAAACCGAGGACGTGCGCACCGCTCGCGCCCGCTTCAAGAAAGGCGAGCTTTCAAAAGCGGATTACGAAAAGTTCCTCGAACAGAAAGCCGCCGAGTGTATCCGTTGGCAGGAAGAGGCCGGCCTCGACGTGCTGGTTCACGGCGAGTTCGAGCGCAATGATATGGTGGAGTATTTCGGTGAGCAGCTCGCAGGCTTCGCCTTCACCGAGAACGGCTGGGTGCAGAGCTACGGTTCGCGTTGCGTGAAACCACCGATCATTTTCGGCGACGTTTCGCGGCGACAGGCAATGACCGTCCGTTGGTCGAAGTTTGCGCAATCGCATACGCGCAAGCCGATGAAGGGAATGCTCACCGGCCCGATCACAATTCTGCAGTGGAGCTTCGTGCGCGACGATCAACCCCGCCGTGAAACCGCCCAGCAAATCGCTCTCGCGTTGCGGGATGAGGTCCGAGATCTCGAAGCCGCGGGCCTGCCCATCATCCAGATTGACGAACCCGCGTTGCGCGAAGGGCTGCCCCTTCGGCGAGCCGACTGGCAGGAATATCTGAACTGGGCCGTGGACGCCTTTCGGCTCGCCGCTAGCGGCGCGCGCGATAACACCCAAATCCACACCCACATGTGTTACTGCGAGTTCGACGACATCCTGGACAGCATTGCCGCACTCGATGCCGACGTGATTTCCATCGAGACCTCACGCTCGAACATGGAACTGCTTGGCGCGTTCGCGCAGTTCCGTTACCCAAACGACATCGGCCCGGGCGTCTGGGACATCCACTCGCCGCGCGTGCCGTCTGCCGGCGAAATGCTCGACCTCATCCGCGCCGCTGCGAAGGTGATTCCCCGGGAACGTCTCTGGGTGAATCCCGATTGCGGCCTCAAGACGCGCCGGTGGGAGGAAGTGAAGCGTGCGGTGCAAAACCTGGTTGCCGCCGCGCGAGAGGCGCGCACGGCCCTTTCATGAACATTTGGACCATGCCAACGGATTCGCTGTCCCTCAAAGAACTTGTCCGCCTCTCTGCTGGTCTTAGCGGGCAAGGACGCAGAGCGGTGGCATGGTCAATCCCTTCAAACCCATAACCCATTATGTCTTGCTGCAACGCCACGACCGAACGTCCGCAACCCAACGACCTCACCAAACGCATCAACGCTGAAGATAAACGACTGTTGAATTGCCGCGCCGTGGATGTGAACCAACTCATGCCGCTCAAGTACAAGTGGGCCTGGGAACATTACCTGAACGGCTGCGCCAATCACTGGATGCCTACCGAAGTGCCGATGCAACGCGACATCGAACTTTGGAAGTCCAATCGCCTGAGCGCCGACGAACGCCTCCTCATCATGCGGAATCTCGGCTTCTTCAGCACCGCCGAAAGCCTCGTCGGCAATAACATCGTGCTCGCGATCTTCAAACACATCACCAATCCCGAGGCCCGTCAGTATCTCCTGCGCCAGGCGTTCGAGGAGGCGATTCACACCCATACTTTCCACTACATCTGCGAATCGCTCGGTCTGGACGATCGCGAAGTCTTCAACATGTACCACGAAGTGAACTCAATTCACGACAAGGACGCTTTCGAGATGAAACTCACCGAGGACATCCTCCAGCCCGGCTTCAGCACCGAGACGGTCGAAGGGACACAGCGCTTCGTCAAGAATCTCGTCGGCTTCTACGTCATTATGGAAGGCCTCTTCTTTTACAGCGGCTTCGTGATGATGCTGAGCTTCCATCGTCAGAACCGCATGACCGGTGTGGGCGAACAGTTTCAATACATCCTCCGCGACGAAACGATTCATCTGAACTTCGGAATCGATCTCATCAACGGGATCAAGGCAGAGAACGCGGAGATTTGGACGCCGGAATTTCAATCTGAGTTGCAAGATCTCATCGAGCAGGCCGTCGAACTCGAGATCGCCTATGCGGAGGATTGTCTGCCGCACGGCATTCTCGGCTTGAACGCCGGCTTGTTTAGCGATTACGTCCCACACATTGCCGACCGCCGCCTGGAGCGCATCGGCCTTGCGGCGCGCTACGGATCCAAGAATCCCTTCCCGTGGATGAGCGAGACGATTGACCTCGGCAAAGAGAAGAATTTCTTCGAGACGCGCGTGACAGAATATCAAACCGGCGGCTCCCTCGCGTGGTGAGCGCGACTTTGTTCTACGGACCGGTGTTGACCGGTGCGCGACGAGGCGAATCACTGTCGCTTTGCCGAAGGCTGGACTTTCGTCGAGCGCCACGTCCATCAACTCGACGATGGCCTCCGTGCCATGTGCTACGGCCAGACCAACAGGGAAAACTGGCACTGCGGTGCAAGCCAAGGGCTCATCTTGCTGTCTAAAAATACGACTCCACTGTCTCGTTTTCAGGCGGTCTCTCTCTCGAAAAGATCAGGAAACCATTCCGTGGTGTTCTATCAGTAGCTTTTCGTCGGTGACGCTGACTTGGCATCCCAATTGCAGATCTCGGACTAAGCACAGCCTTATGACGCCCCTCTCATACCCTGGTTCATTGACGAATCACATTCGACTGCCCTTTATCGTGGTCACAGCGCTCGCTGCGTCTATCATCGGTGAGGTAAGCGCCCAAGACCCGCTTCCGGTTCTGACGAAAGTGAAGGAAGTTCGGGAGCTTGCTCGCAATGAAGCGCAACGAGGCTATCCCGTCCGACTGCGCGGGGTGGTGACGGGGTGTGACTTGGCTCGGAACCTTGTCTTCGTGCAGGATTCGACCGCCGGCATCTCCATTGAGGCCAAAGAACAAGTTGCCCGCATCGAACAGGGCCAATCAGTTGAAATTGAAGGTGTGACAGCCCCTGGAAAACTGACGTCAACGGCGACCCAAACGAAATGGAGGATCATCGGAACGGGCGCAATGCCGACACCGATCCCGGTGACGCCTGCGCCCTGGTGGAGCGGCCTGCTGGAAGGGCAGTGGGTGGAATTGCAAGGCGTCATCCGCTCCGTCAGCGAGTCGGGTGGTGACGTCCTCCTGGAGGTTGCGGGCCAGACAGACCGAATCTACAAAGCAAGGATCACCCGGTCCTCACAGGCGACTTCTCTCCCCACCTACCTTGTGGATTCGGCTGTGCGTATCCACGGGGTGGCGAGCGCTCAATTCAACCCGCGAGGACGGTTCCTCGGATTGGAATTGCTGGTTTGCGCTCCGGATGAGGTTCGAGTGGAGAAACCGGCACCGGCGGATCCGTTTTCAGTTCCGACGCAGGCCATCCGCGCCATTGGACAATACATCCCGTTGACCGGGCCGACTCACCGGATCAAGGTGCAGGGGGTGGTGACTCGCCAGCATCTTGGAAAATCACTCTACATCCAGGATGAGACATTGGGACTCTACGTGCAAACCGAGCAACGCACGCCCGTGCAGGTTGGGGAGCGAGTCGAGGTGGCGGGGTTTCGGACCTCCGACCCGCGTTCGCCCAGTCTGCGCAACGCGGTCTTCCGGCGCATCGGCACGGGTCCTCCGCCCGCTCCGGCGGACCTGAGCCCGGAGCAAGTTCTTGAAGGTTCTCACGAAAAACGATTGGTGCGGCTAGAAGGTCTGTTGTCCAAAAGCTATGTCCGGTCGGGGTCGAGCAATCTGGTCCTTGTGTTACACAACGACACGGGCTCGTTGATTTTTCACGCGGTCTTGGACGGCGTGGGAGGCGCGACACCCTTGCCCTCATTGGATCGAGGCAGCCGCTTGCAATTGACGGGCATTTGCCGGCTCCAAACCGATGAGCAGGGAACACCACGGTCCTTTCGCGTCGTACTCCGGTCTGCCGAAGACGTGGTGGTGCTGGAACGGCCACCGTGGTGGACGTCCCAGCGCGTTCAGTCCGCGCTGGCGCTGATGGGAGTCAGCATTCTCGCGGCGGTCGGATGGGCGGCGGCGCTGCGGCGAAGTGTGCGGCGACGAACCGCCGAGCTGTCCGAAGCCAACGCCTTGTTGAGCAAAATCTCCAGCGCGATGGAACAGACGGAGGACAACGTGATCATCACCGACCGAGAAGGCGTCATCGAATACGTCAACAGGGGCTTTAGCAAGATCACGGGTTACACCAAGGCCGAGGCTCTGGGCCAGACGCCGCGGTTGCTCAAGTCAGACCATCACGCCGCCGCCTTTTACAAACGGCTTTGGGAGACTATCACCGGCGGCCAGCCTTTTCACGCCGAGTTCGTTAACCGGCGCAAGAGTGGCGAGCTTTACCACGAAGACAAAACCATCACCCCGCTGCGCAATGAGCGGGACCACATCACTCACTTCGTCTCTGTGGGGCGTGACATCACCGAGGACAAATGCGCCGAGCAGGCGCTCCAGCAGAGCGAGTTCAGCTTGCGCGAAGCGCAACGAATGGCGCACCTCGGCAACTGGGAGCTGGCTCTCATGAACCTCGCCGACCTGAATCAGAATCCCCTGCGCTGGTCTGATGAGGTTTTTCGCATCTTCGGTTACGCGCCGGGCCAGATCGAGGGAACCAATGAAAACTTCTTCCGTGCGGTCCATCCGGACGACCGTGAGATAATCTGCCAGGCTGTCGCCCAAGCCGTCCTCGACCGTCAGGATTACTCGTTGGACCACCGCATTGTCCTTGCCAGCGGAGAGGTTCGGTTCGTTCATGAGCAAGGCCGGGTTCTCTTCGACGAGCAGACCGGCAAACCAGCCCGCCTTGCGGGCACGGTTCATGACATCACTGAGCGCAAGCAGGCTGAGGAAGTCATGCGTGGGAGCATGCGCCGGCTCTCGTTTCTGAACGAGTTGGCCAAGATGTTGAGCGGCCTGCGGCCACCGGCAGATCTCGCTCGCGTTGGATGCCGGTTTATCGTCGAAAGCCTGCATTATCTCAACGCGTGCGTGATGGAGATTTCCACGAACGGAGACGAGCTGGTGATGCTTTACAACGCTGGTCAATACGAAGCGTTGACCAGGCCCGGGGAGTATCGCCAGCGGATCGGCGTCGGGATCATGGGGCAGGTCGCCCGGCACGGCCAGCGCGTGGTGGTCAACGAGACCCGGCGGCATCCAGGCTTCTTTCAGCTTGAAGGCCGCCCCATCCGCGCCGAGGCGGCCTTTCCGCTCAAGGCCGGCGACCACCTGATCGGCGTGCTCAACATCGATGCGGCTGAGGCGGGCGCGTTTGACGGGGAAACTGAAGAACTGCTGGTGACTATCGCGGACCAACTGGCCGTGGCCTTGGAGCGGGCGCGTCTGCTGGAGCGGCTGCGCGCCAGTGAGGAACGCTACCGCGCGTTGGTGGACCACGCGCCGACAGGTATTTTCATTAACCTGGACGGCAAGTTTGTTTACGTGAACGAAGCTTTCTGCCGCATCCTGGGTGCCCGCTCACCGGAGCAACTACTCGGGATGTCCGTTTTTGACCGGTTTCATCCTGAATTTCACGACACCATCCGCGAGCGCATGCAACATGTTCTAACAACCGGCGCACCGGTGCCCCTGGTGGATCAACGCTACCTGCGGCTGGACGGATCGGAGGTGCCGGTGGAGACCACCGCCTCGGTAATCACGTTCGAGGGGCGGCAGGCCTTTCAAGTGCTGGTCAACGATGTCACGCCACGCAAAGAGGCCGAGCGGCGCCTCGCGGCGTTCGCCGAGTTGGGACGCAGGCTCAGCTCCGCCCGGGACGCGCGGGAAGCGGCGGAAATCATCCTGGACGCAGCCGACAAACTGTTCGGCTGGGACGCCGCAGTGCTTGACTTGTATTCGGCGGAAAAAGATCGGGTGTATCCTGTCCTGACCAAGGACCGGATCAACGGCCAGCGCGTGGACTGCCCGGCTCCTGACGCGGAGGCAGCGCCGTCCGCGCCAGCACGGCGCGCCATAGAATACGGCGCCCACTTGATCCTGAAGGACGCACCCGGCAGCATTCCGTTCGGCGATACGTCGCGTCCCTCCGCCACCCTCATGTTCGTCCCCATTCGCGACGGCGCGAATGTCATCGGCGTCCTGTCCATCCAGAGCTATATCGCCAAGGCTTTTACTGAACACGATCTGGAGACGCTGCAAAGCGTGGCGGACTATTGTGGCGGTACGTTCAGCCGCATCCAGGCGAGAGAAACGCTGCGGGTCGCCGAAGAACAATTGCGCCAGTCGCAGAAGATGGAAGCCATCGGCCAACTGGCCGGGGGCGTGGCGCACGACTTCAACAATCTTCTCACCGTGATTCAAGGCCATACCGGGTTGTTGCTGATGGAAAATGGCCTCTCCGGCCGAGTCACAGACGCCATCGGAGAAATCGCCTTGTCCGCCGAGCGGGCCGCGAACTTGACGCGACAGTTGCTGACATTCAGTCGCCGACAGGCGATGCAGCCGGCTTGCCTGGACTTGAACCAAGTGGTCAGCAGCGTCACCAAGATGCTGCAGCGCATCCTCGGCGAAGACATCATGCTCCAGGTCAGCTACGCGCCCAAACTGCCGTGGATCAAAGCCGATCAAGGCATGCTCGAACAAGTCCTCATGAACCTGGCGGTGAATGCGCGCGACGCCATGCCTCACGGCGGACGGCTGATGATTACGACCAGCGAATTATGCGCGGATGAGGACTACCGGCGGACCCATCCCGAAGTTTCGGTCGGGACCTTTACCTGTCTGGAAGTCAGCGACACCGGGTGCGGCATCCCCTCCGAACATTTGCCGCTCATTTTTGAGCCCTTCTTCACGACAAAGGAAGTGGGCCGAGGAACCGGGTTGGGTTTGGCCACGGTTTATGGGATTGTTCAGCAACATCACGGGTGGATCAAAGTCTCCAGCGAAGTCGCCCAAGGAACGATTTTCCGAATCTGCTTGCCGGCAACCGAAGAGAAGCCCACGGGCAAGACCGAGATCAACTCGATGAACATCCGGGGTGGCCGTGAAACCATTTTCATTGTCGAACACAATCCAAGTGTGCGTGAACTGGCGCGCAGTGTTCTGGAACGGTACGGGTACGCGGTCCTGGAAGCATCGGACGGAACCAGTGCTCTGAATTCCTGGGAAGAGCACAAAGACCGAATCGATCTTCTTCTGACGGACCTGGTGATGCCGAACGGTATGACCGGTCTGGAGTTGGCGGAAAAACTGCAAGCGGATAACCCGCGCTTGAGGGTGATTTACACCAGCGGGTATAGCGCCGATGTCGTGGCTCCGAAGTTTCGCTTGCGGGAGGAAGTCAACTTCCTGCAAAAGCCCTATCATGTGCTCACGTTGGCGCGAACGGTGCGGCAGCGCTTGGATGGCTTGCCTGTGACAGAAACGCCAACTCCCAAGCCGTAAACTTCTTTGGCCAAGGTGCGGCGAAGATATTGGTCTGTGGAGGCAGCGTCGCCACGAGGATTGAATTTCGAGCACGCCGGTGGAGGAAGGTACAGGTAAGGTGGAGTCTGGGATCAGGCTTTTGCATTGCCCAAACCGCGCGACACAGCTAGCATGGGCTACAGCGTGGGACGACGACACTGGGTGCCAAGAGAAGAGGGGCTTCAGTTCGTTCACTGACCCCACGAAGAACAGCGTATGAGACGGTCGTTCGAGCCAGGAGCTTTCGGCCAGATTAGGAGCACCGCTTTTCGAGGCGTTCTTCAAGGTTTCCCCGGCCCGACTTGATGTATGAGTAATCCCAAGGAGAAGCGAATCCTATTGGGGCTGGTTCTGGCCTTCGCCGGGTTGATTTTCGCCGCCCTCCTGCTGCTGGGCAACGTGAAGGAACAAAGGAAGACGGCCGCCTGGGTTTCGCGAACGCACGAGGTCCTGAGCAGCCTCGACCATTTGGTCAATTCCTTGAGCGATGCGGAGAACGGGCGGCGGGGCTTTGTGCTCTCGGGGCATTACCGGTATTTGGTTCATCATTCGAATGGAGTCGCGCGGGTGGAAAGGGCGGTGCGGGAATTGCGCGGGCGGACCAAGGACGACGCTCGCTATACCGCCGCTTGCGACCAATTGGAAGAATTGATCCGGCGCCGGCTGACGATCTCCACCAACAGCATCCGGGCGCGCCGGGAGAACGGCCTGGAGGTGCCGGCCCAACAGGCTTTCATGGAACAAGGTCAACAAGCCATGGAGCCAATCCGCCAGCTCGCCGATCGAATCACAGCTCTGGAAACCGCACGCCTGAAGGAGCGTCAGGCCATTCAAGACCAAGATGTGAAAGGGACGGAGGGCTTTGCGGTGCTCGTGTCGCTGTTGGGCATGGGGTTGTTTGCCATTCTCCTCGCCCTGTTCGCGAGAGCGAATCGGCGGCGGCATCGTGCAGAGGCAGTGCTCCAGCAGAACAATCTCGAACTGGAACAGAGGGTGGGGCAGCGTACGGCGGAGCTGTCGCAGACCGTCGAACTGCTCAGGACGCTCGTGGATGCGCTCCCAGACCTCGTTTTCACCAAGGACACGGCGGGCCGTTTCTCGATGGGCAACACGGCGGAGCTTCGCCACCTGGGGCTCGCGCGCGAAACGGATTTGATCGGCAAAACGGTCTTCGATTTTTATCCACGTCCGCTCGCGGAGAGTTACGGTGCCGATGATCAGCGGGTGCTCGCTGGGGAGCCTCTGCTCAATCGCGAGGAGCCAGGAGTAGATGCCGCAGGGCAGGCGCGCTGGTATCTCACCATCAAAGTGCCCCTTCGGGATCCCGCGGGCAAGATCATTGGATTGGTGGGCACAAGCCGGGACATCACCGAACGCACGCAAGCCGAGCAAAAGCTCCAGACGCAACTGTCCCGGCTGGACCTGCTCAACCGCATTACGCGAGCCATTGGGGAAAGGCAGGACCTGCGCAGCATGTTCCAGGTGGTCATCCGCAGCCTCGAAGACAACCTGTCAATCGACTTCGGCTGTGTCTGTCTCTACGACGCGACCATGGAGACCCTGACGGTGACGAGCGTTGGCGTGCGGAGCGGAGCCCTGGCGATGGAATTAGCGCTAACCGACCAGGCCCGGATCGACATTGACCAGAACGGTCTGTCGCGATGCGTGGGCGGCCAGTTGGTTTACGAACCGGATCTCAGACAGGTCCACTTTCCGTTTCCAGAGCGGCTCGCGCGGGGAGGCCTGCGCTCGCTGGTCACAGCACCGCTGCTGGTGGAGAGCCAGGTCTTCGGCGTTCTGGTGGTGGCCCGCCGCCAGCCACAGGGCTTCGCAAGCCCCGATTGCGAATTTCTCCGGCAGTTGAGCGAGCATGTAGCCCTGGCCGCGCACCACGCCCGGCTTTATGGCGCATTGCAGCGGGCCTATGACGAACTGCGCCTGACGCAGCAAGCGGTCATGCAGCAGGAACGTTTGCGTGCGTTGGGTCAAATGGCCAGCGGCATCGCCCACGACATTAATAACGCCATCTCTCCCGCTGCGCTGTACACGGAATCGCTCCTGGAGCGGGAACCCAACTTGAGCGAGCGGGCGCGCGAGTACCTGGCCACGATCCAACGCGCGATTGAGGACGTAGCGCAGACCGTTTCGCGCCTGAGAGAGTTTTATCGGCCTACGCGACCGCAACAAAAGGATTCTCCAGATGCGACAGTCGGGCGCCTCCTATGGAGAGATCGCTCTCGCGTTTGGGCTGTCGAAGCAATCGATAGGAGTGATTC
>JACQWK010000256.1 GCA_016209525.1 Verrucomicrobiota bacterium | reverse complement strand
GCCACCATCGCCACGACTGGCAGCGAGACGCCGCCAAAACCCGCCGCCGCGACGGCTACGCTACCCATGGCTAAACACATAGGCCGGGCTTCCGGCGTCCCCGCCCGCGTGCAGCGGGCGGAACTCGAATCCCGCAGACAACGTAGGCGTTCCAGTTGCGCCGCTGAACGCGGCGCGGACAGCGCAGGCGCGCTGTCCCTACCGATCAAGATGGCAGTGTCAAGATGAGCCGGACAGGAGTGTCCGCATTACGGTTGCTTGCATTTGGCTCGTTTCGGAGTATCAGCGAAGAGTTTCTATGCGTGATCCGGTTCACATTGATCTCTTGCCGCTGGGAAAATCGCTGAGGGTGGAACGCGGCACCCGCTTGCAGGACGCGCTGTTCAGCTTCGGCGTCGAGTTCCCCTGCGGCGGGCGCGGCCGGTGCCAAGGGTGCAAAATCCGCCTGGCGAAGGGCGATTTGCCCGTGAGCGACGACGACGCGCGTCTCCTGGACGCCGCTCAGATTGGCGCGGGCTGGAGGCTGGCCTGCCGGGCCACGGCGCAATCCGATTTGAAGGTTGAGATCGGGCAGTGGGAGACCGCGGTTCTGGTGGATAACTCGGCCTTCGAGTTCACACCCCAGGAAGGACTCGGAGTGGCGGTGGATTTGGGTACGACCACCGTCGTGGCTCAGCTCGTAGATTTGCGCACAGCTCAAGTGGTGTCGGTTCGCGCGGCGCTGAATGCGCAGGCGAAACGCGGCGCGGACATCATGAGCCGGGTCGAATACGCCGTGGCCAAACGGGGACAGCCGAAACTGACCTATGTCATCCGCAGCCAGATTGGGAAGATGATCCAGGAGATGGTCGAAGGGGCCAAGGAATTCCCGGCGAATGTGACGCAAGTCGTAGTCGTCGGCAACACCGTCATGCATCACCTGTTCTGCGGCATCGATCTGGAACCCCTCTCCCACTATCCGTTCGAGCCGGTGTACTATGGTTTGCAGATCTTTCGCGCCGAGTATCTGGATTGGAAAATTCGAGGCAACCCAACGATCCGCTTTCTGCCCTGCCTGGGAGGCTTTGTCGGAAGCGATATTCTGGCCGGCGTCCTGGCCACTCGGCTGCACGAGAGTTCCTCGCTCGTCGCCCTGATCGATCTCGGCACCAACGGAGAGATCGTGGTGGGCCATTCGAAGCGGTTGCTGTGCGCTTCCACAGCGGCGGGGCCGGCGTTCGAAGGCGCGCGCATCTCCCACGGCATGCGGGCTGCGACAGGGGCAATTTCCGAGGTCGCTGCGGTGAACGGCCAGTTGCAATGCCGCGCCATTGGAGGGGGTTCTCCGCGGGGCATCTGTGGCAGCGGGTTGGTGGACGCAATTGCCGCAGGTCTGGATCTGGGATGGATTGAATCGAGCGGCAAGCTGGCGCGCGGTTCGTCCATGCTGGCCTGCCCCGGGATTGCACTGACCCAAGGCGACATTCGCGAGCTTCAACTGGCCAAGGGAGCGATTGCAGCCGGTTTCCGGATGCTGGTGGAACGTTCAGGCGTCAGGGTGAAGGATGTGACGCGCCTTTACCTGGCGGGGGCATTTGGCAATTACGTGAATGTCATCAACGGCAGGCGCATCGGGCTGCTCTGTACCGAGCCTGAACGAGTTCAACCCTCAGGCAATACCGCTTTGCTCGGAGCGAAACTGGCTTTGTTTGGTCTAAACGAGCATGACGGCGCTTACAGCGACCTTCTCAAGAAGATCGAGCATGTGCCATTGAACGAAGACCCGCAATTTCAGGAGATTTACGTCGATGAAATGCGTTTTCCCGAAACGGCTTTTCCGGTGCGGTGACGGCGTAGTGCCCTGAAGACGCAGCAATCTTCCGGAACGGTCAGCGCGCGTCACATTCCTTCACTGGGCAGGGCGGACCCGCAGGTCCCCCCGCCAAGGGGAGGCACAGGACGCGAACTCAACCTGAGAGAGTGTTTTAAAAGTCGGTGTCCCCAACGTAGGGCGGGCTTCCAGCCTGCCTTCTTTGGGCAATTTCAACAACAAATGGGAGGCAGGCAAGATGCCCGCCCGACTTCTAAAGCACGCTCTGAGTGGCGTTTCACGTAATTTCAGAAGTCCTGCTTCGGAGGAATTCTATCGAGCCCGACCGGCCGACCCGCGTACATGAAACTTGTTCCGTACGGAACAAATTTCATGCACGCCATTGACGGTTGGGATCAATCCATTTTCGTGACAGATAGCAGTCCAAGGCGAGGGATCAGGATCCCTGAATTTCAGGGGCGAACGTCCAGGCACACCAGTGTTCCCTGGGCATTGCGGCAATAGATTCTGCCGTTGGCCAGCACCGGGACCGTCCAGCATTTTCCACCGAGCACTTGCGCCCGCGCCAATGCTGTGAACCGATCCGGAATGGCTTCCGCAACGAGAAGCTCTCCACGGTCGCTCAAGATGATGAGTTTGCCGTCGGCGGCCATCAACGAGCCAAGCCCCAGACCCGTGTATGTCCACATCACTTTTCCGGTCGCCAAATCAACGCAGCGCAAATCCCGGTCGGGTTGATCGGTATTGCCGTGGATTCCGTAAAGATAGCCATCGATGCTCACGCAACTGTTGAAATGGTTGGCCATGCTCTTGTTTTCCCACGCCACCGTGGGCTTGCCTGAAGTCAGTCGCAACAAGGCGCCCCCTCGGTCAAAGGAGGAGACAAACAGACGGTCTCGAATCCAGATCGGATCCGGCGCGTTGATGTCCCATTTTGTCACCCACGGCTGATGCCAGAGTTCCTTGCCATCCGCGATTCGGACGCCGACCAAGGATTTCCCGGAGAAAATCGCCACGCACCGCCCGCCGCCGGCGTTGAACGGCACCGGCGTCGCGTATCCGGAAGCGCTCGCGTCAGAGGTCCAGACCGTTTTGCCGCTGAACTTATCGACGGCCGTGCCTGCGCCGCCGACATTCAGAATCACCCAATTGCCCTCAACGAGCGGAGAGCCCGCGAAGCCCCATTCGGGCTTTTTCACGCCGAGTTCCTGCATGAGATTTTTCTGCCAGACGACCTGGCCGCTTTGGGAATCGAAACAAAACAGATGCCCGCGTTTGCTCAGCGTGAAAACCCTATTGCCATCCACCGTCGGCGTTGAACCGGGGCCGCCTTCGTAGTATTTGGCGTCAAGCGGGCACGCGTAAGAGAATTTCCAAATCTCCTGGCCCGTTTCGGCGTCCAGGCAGAAAAGCGTGTCCCGCTCGCCGGCATTCCCCAAGGTGAAGACTCGGCCCTGAGCCACCACGACGGACGAAAAGCCAATACCGACGGAGGCCCTCCAAATCTGTCTTGGCCCTTCTTTCGGCCACCCCACAGTCCAACCCGTTTCCATCGAAATGCCGTTCAAATCCGGCCCGCGCCACCGAGGCCAATCATGGGCGGCGCATTGGGAGATCGTGGCCAGGAGCGCGAGTAACACAAAGTTCAGCATCATTCGGGCACACCTATCCGAGCGGATTTGAAGTGTCAACGAAGGAGGAATTGATTTGAAAGCAAGAGAGGAGCGCTTAGAGTGAAGCCGGTTCGTATCCAAGCAACATGAATATATCAATCATTGGATCGACGGGGGTGGGCAAAGGGACGCAGGTGGACAGACTCGTGGTCCGGTTTGATCTGATGCCTATCTCCATCGGCGAACTTTTCAAGAAGAACATCAAGGAGCACACGGGTTTGGGATTGTTGGCTAAACGCTACGTCAGCCGCGGGGAACTTGTGCCGGACGAAGTCGTGGACGCGATGTTCGAGTCTTGGCTGCGATTGTGCCCTGCCGCGCAAGGCGTCGTGATGGATAGCTTCCCGCGCACGCTGAACCAGGCACAATTCCTAAGCGACTTATTCGCGGAGCTTTCGCGGGCTTTGGATGCCGTGATCTATCTCAGGGCCTCGGAGGACGAGATCGTGAAACGTCTCTCCGGCCAGAAGCTGTGCCGGGAATGCCAGTTGCCATTTCCCGCCAGCGCACCGTTCCAAAGTTGTCCGTTCAATAAATGCCACGGAGAACATCTCTACCGTCCTGAGGACTGCGATCCGGACGCGATCCGGGTTCGCCACGCGGTGTTCGAGCGCACCATCGGCCCCGTCGTCGCCCATTACCGCCAATCGGGGCAACTCATCGAAATCGATGCGCACGGGGATGCTGAGGAGGTCAACAAAAGCTTGCTGGCCGCAGTGGATTCAAGGAGATCCCATGGCTGAACCGAAACCCAATGCAACAGGATCCCCAACCGACGGCGGCCATCCCAAAGGCGGCCTGCGGGCGTACCTGCCGCTGATCGTCATTGTGATTCTTGCGCCCGCCGTGGCTTGGCTCACGTATCGCTTCATTCCTTTCGGAGCCAAAGGACACTCCGCTCCGGCAGCGGCGGAGGAAGAGCCGGCTGAACCAGTCCCAACGCATCGGGAACGTCCCAAAGCCAAGCCAATAGTCGAGGGACCGAAAGCGGGAGATGTGATCATCGCCCCGCTCACGCGGGATCCCACCGGGTTCCATCCCAAAAAATTCCTGGGCAAATTGGTGATCATGGACGTCAACGGTGACGCGCTGGGTGAAGCCCGGCCGGACATCATCCGGGTCAACATCCGCGGCGGGAACCGAGCGTACTTGGTGATCGCCAGCCTCACGGTCCGCGGTCTGTTTCCTGAGTTGATCGAGGCGGTAAATGTCAACCGGTATCGATTGTTGGAGACGGCGGAAACGACCCTGGCGCGGAAAACCTTGGCCGATTTCGAGACGTCCGGCGTGCAGATGTCAATTGCGTCGGAACTCCTCTCCGAGTTCAACGCGGTCCTCGGCGCCCGCGTGATCGATCACGTTGACTTCGTCCAATTCGACGTCCGACCCAAGTGAGAAAGGGCGGATTCAAGAATCGTAGCCGGCGACGTGAGGAGGCGGATTCCGACATTGTCGGCAATGTCCGCCTCGTCACCTCGGCGGCGACGGCCGTGGGTGCGATTCTTGAACCCACACTCTGAAGTGAGATCCAGCCTCGCGTATTTCGTTCAGCAATTCTCATTATGACCCGTATGTAGTCCCGGCTTTAGCCGGCCAGCGCGAGAAAACTGGCTAAAGCCGGGACTACAAGCGGGTCGCAGGTCGTGCCTGTCGTCAAAATGAGAATTGCTGTATTTCGTTGACACCCGGGCGCGCGGTCACTTTGATTCCAATTAATTCTTGCGGAGTTCGGCAGGCGGGCGTGCCTCCGATCTCGGAGGCGTCTGCCGAAACTTCAAGAAGAACCACATTGCGAATCAGGGTTTGTCTATGAAAAAGATTTCCCATTTGGCGTGCTTCTCCGTGCTGCTGGCCCACCTCCAACTCGATGCCGCAGTTACGGGCCCTTTCAGTCCCGAAGACTGGCCGGCGGCGATAGACCGGCAGAAGAAAGTTCACTACGTCAGCACGGACAGCCCTTTCGCGCCTCCGAGCGCAACTTGGCTCGCGGACGAACTCCGCATATTGAGCGGCGGAGATCAAGTCACGCAGCCGGTCGCGATAGGCGGCCACTCGGGGGTGAAGGTGACCGGGAACTATATGAACATCGCCGATGCGTCCTATCAAGAGTGGGCCGATGACGAAACCATCGACATTCTCATGCAAGTGTATGGCGATGCCGCGTTGTTTAGCAACACCGGGCAGCCGCGCACCTTCAATTTTCTGATTGGAACTTTGCCCGGCCCGCCAGCGCCTCCCGGAGGTTCACTGCCCGTCGAGGCCAAGAATCAGAAATGGAATTGGGTGTTGTTCCGAATCGAGAATGGAATCCGGCAGTCTGATGGGACCCGCTACGTCGGCTCAATTCCCGCCAATGCGCAGGGCGGAATTCAGTTCGGCGGCGTCAACGGCGGAACGATCCGCGCGCAAGGCGTCCCGAACCTCATCGTGAGAGTGGTGGCGTTTGGCGAGAAAGGCGCCTTCGGGGAGCCGGAGCAGATCAACGTGTTCGCGGCGGGGGAGAAGTGCGATCCCGAACCGGAAACCAATCTGGTGTTCATCGACATCGCCAAGGGCACGACCAATCACCTCGCGGTGCTGAACAATGCCGACCAAACGGTGACCTTCCAAGACAACGTCGGTCCGGTGGCAGATCGCCGGCGGGCCGTCCGAGCGAATGGGACCTATCTCAACTTCGGGATCACCGAGAATTATCTCGGCAAGCCGTGCAACGATCCGCGCGCGATGAAAATGTGCGTGGAGTTCTACGATGATCCGGCGTTGACAGGCGCGGTCTTTGGCCCGGAAGCCTATGCCACGGATGCGCTAGGCGGTGTGGGCAACTATCCTGCGGACCGGCGGCACAAGTTGGAGGGCACGGGGAAGTGGGTGCGGCGTTCCTTCACGGTGCCTTCGGTCAATCTCAAAGGCGTGAATACAGGGTCGCTCACCGGCGGACCTCGACTGGCGTTTGAAGGGGGACAGGTTTTCATCTCAAGCATCAATCTGGCGGTCTTGCGCGTCGGGACCCATCCGCTCGCAGGCCGCGATCCCCTGGAAGGTTGCGTCGAGGATTTGAAGATCTGCACGGACGCATATGGGAGCTATGCCGAGCTTGATCTGTCGAAGGACGTTCAGAATGGCCTGGCACCCGGAACTTCCGGCGGCGATCAGGAAATGATTCAGGAGGAGGCCGGGCCGCCCAACGATCGACGCAAAGCTATACGGCCCGCGTTCAATGATGGTTCGCCCGGAGCGGGGCACATCTACATGAATTTCGCGATTACAGACGAGGCGCTGGGACCATCAACCCAGCCGAATGCGCGATTGGCGATCTGCGTGACTTATTTCGACGATCCGGATCGGATCGGCGCCACGTTCCGGCCCGAAGTGTATCAATCCGACCGCGAAGGCCGAACGACATTTGCCTTCACTGAGCCGACGATCGCCGTAGCCTTGAAAGGCGCTGGGAAGTGGCAAGAGGCGTACTTCGAAATCTCGGACGTCAAATTCAACGGGGTAAATCAGGGACCGCAAGCGGCCGCCCGCTTCGTTTTCACACCCAACCAGCCACCCTTCGGAAAAATCTACTTCAGCCGGGTCCAGTATGCGGTCATCCGTCCGTGCGGGCCCAAGGCGGGTGTCAATTTGCTGGCAGGCTGCAAACCGCCGCAATTGGTTTTCCGCATTGGGCCGAACGGGAATGTCAGGCTTTCATGGTTGGCCGTGGCCGCGGGTTATCGGCTTGAGGAAACGCCGGAATTAGTTCCGGCAAAGTGGACCACGGTCGCGGCCGCGCCAGTCGTGGAAGGCGAAGAAAACGTCGTCCGAATTACACCTCTCGACAGCGTGCGGTTCTATCGGCTGGTGAAGTGAAGCCTTAGCGGCGAAATGAGGATGGGTGAACACACGCGCCCACGTGTGTTCCGACCGGCGCCTCGACGGTCGGAACGGTATTGAAACTCTTTCACTGATCGGTGCCTTGGTTCGGTGAGCGAGTGTGGCCGGCGAAGGTGCTGTCGCATCCAAGTGAATCGTTTCAGCTCAGGAGGCGTCTGCGAGGCTACCGCAACTTCACGTAGGGCTCTTCTTCCCAGTTCTGTGAAGGCCAAATGAAGCTGTCCACGCTCGTGTCGTAGCGGAGGGCGAAGTCTTTGATCTTCGTGCTGCGCGTGCCCCATCCGGTGGTGTTGGTGCGCGTCCAACCTTGCCAGAGATGGCGGTGCCAGGGGCAGGCCGCGACGATGAACCGGGCGTTCCAGCGGGTGATTTGGTTTTTCAGCCAGGCTTTGCCATCGGTCGTGGTCTGCATCCAGGGCCCCAAGTGGTAGGCGTAGCTCGTGGTGAAATCTCCGAAGTATTCCCAGCCAAGATCGATGGGAATATGTCCGCGCGTGCGGTCGGACAAGCAGATGAAAGAATTGGTGCTTCCGACGTAGCCCTTTTCAAGATACTCATTTGTGCCTCCAGGGTAACCGGACGTTTTCCGGCCCGGATTCACGAGATACAGCGGCGGGCGATCATCGTTATCATCTCGATACATCTGAATGCCGAGCCCGATTTGCCGCAGGTTATTCATGCAGTGCGAGCGGCGGCCTCCTTCTTTGGCGCGGCCCAAGAGTGGAAACAGCATTCCTGCTAGGATCGCGATGATCGCAATGACGACGAGCAGTTCGATCAGGGTGAACGCGAAGGGATGCGGCGGGGCGCCAACGGCTCGTGGGGAAGTTCGAGCGCTTTTCATACGGGGATACTTACTCCCAAGCGCCACTGAGGTCAACCGGCCTATCCAGGTGCGAGCGATACCGGCTTTCCCGTCTTGATCGACTCCTCTTCCGCTTCGCAAATCTCGACGGCGCTCAGCCCGTCCTGGACGGTGACGACCGACGGCGGGCGGCCCGACTGAATCGAATCGATCATGTGGGCCAGTTCTCCGATGTAGCCATCCGGCTCTTGGCAACGAATGACCCGACGCGGCTGGCCTTCTTCGAAGAGCAGCAACGCCTCGGCGCCTCGCGACAGGTCGTAATCCACGGTCGCTCGCTCGAAATTGAAGGTGCACGTCATATTGAAGCCATGGCCGTTCGACATGAGCCAGGTGCCTTCGGCATAAACGGCCGCGCCGCTGGCAACTTGGTAAATCGTCACGACGTGATCCATCGCGCCGCTAAAGCGGCTCAGCCCGCTCGAATAGACGGAGCGGGGACGTCCAAAGCAGAACTGGATGAAATCAACGTCGTGAATGTGCAGGTCGAGCAGCGCGCCGCCGGATTGATCGCCTTTGAAGTAAGTGTCGCGGCTCCAGCCGGGCGGTTCGGAGACTCGCCGAAAGCGCGCGGCCAGGACCTTGCCGTACGTGTTCGCCTGGATGGCGTGCTTGATCCAGCTCCATTCCGGCCAAAATCGCAGACACATGGCCGGCATGAGAAATCCTTTGGCCTTGGCCGCCGCCGCAACGATTTCGCGAGCCAGCGCCGATGTCCGCGCGAGCGGTTTTTCGCACAAGACGTGTTTGCCGGCCTTCAGCGCAGCAAGCGCCTGCGGATGGTGCAATGGCGTGGGGACGCAGAGATCCACCAAATCCACCGTTGGATCGGCCAAAACGTCCTCCACATTACGGAACACCTTGACGTCGTCCGAAAGTTTGAAAGCGTCCGCGTCGCTGATGTTGCCGCTGACGCCGGGGATCACGCCATTGACAGGCAGACGGACGGCGTCGCACACCGCGACCAGGCGGGCGGATGTGATCTGCCGGTAGGATTTGAGGTGGGTTACGCCCATGAAACCGAGGCCGACGACGGCGACGTTGACCGGGCGGGAGGAGGATTGCGAAGTTGGAGTAGGCATGGATTATTCACTTTCAACATAAGAGGAATGCCCCTCACCCCATCCCTCTCCCCATCCGATGGGGAGAGGGATGGGGTGAGGGGCCATTGCAGTGACAAACTCACATCCACGAGTGTCATTCATGTCAGCAAATGTGATCAAGCAAGCGACACGATAAATTTGTGGGCGGCTTGGATATCTTGGACTCGCTGATGGCCGGCCTCCCGTTCGATGCTGAGCCAGCCTTTGAACGAGCGCTCTTCGAGCGCTTTGAAAAACTCGCGCCAATTCACTTGACCGGTCCCGACCACGACTTCGTCTCCCCACGCGCCAGGAGTTCGCGTCTTGTTCGCGTCCTTAATGTGGCACTGTTTGAGCCAGGATCCCAAGGTGCGAAGCGCTTCGATTGGGTTGCCCTTGTCATACAGGATCATATTGGCCGGATCGAAATTGACTCCGACATTGGGCCGGCCGAGCGACATCAAGAATCCGTTCAGCGTCGAGGCCGTCTCCTGGCCTGTTTCGAGAGCCAGATCGAGTCCGCGGGCGGCGAACAAGTCCGCGACCATCCGGAGCCGATGCAACAATTTCGCGTAGGCAGGGTCCTTTTCTTCGTGCGGCAGGAAGCCGGCGTGGAAGGTGACGAGCTTGAGATTAAGCCGCTGCGCAATCTCGGCGGTGCTCTGGATGTTTTTCCAATTCTGGTCCCAAGTTGAATCCGGCACGATCCCTCCCGTTCGACGAATCGAATCCATGGTTGAATAGTCTTCACCCACGCATCCGAACATCCCGGAGGCGATCTGCACGCCGGCTTGCGAGCATTCCTCAGCAAATTTCCCCCAAACCGAAGGGTGTTCGCGCAACGGATCAATGGCGCATTGAATGCGCAGAATCCCAATTTCGCGCAGTTTCTGAAGGAGTTCATTCGGTGTGGCCGGTTGGAGAGACCAGCTACACACGGCCAAACGGTCCACCCAAGGTGTTTTCATGGTGGCCAAGGATGACGCCCGTTCTGTTTTGAGGCAAGCCCACAGCGCAAGCTGTGGAAGAGGCGACTTCCACCTCGTAAAGCCCCCGAATGGGGCGAAGGAAAACGGGCATGGGCTGTCTTGGTGAACTCCGTCCCTGGACCCTGAGCCAAATAGCCAATAGTCAATTGCCAATCTTCAATCGCCATTTCTCAATAGGCATCACGGCAATTTTCACTTGCTTCGCGCGGGCCATCCGGCGCTGACCGAGAGTGCAGGCTTCATGCAGGAGGGACCCTGTTCCGCTGCGGGGACCGGTGGAGCCGATTCTGGTAAAGCAACCGCCAGGTGATGTGGAGGGCTTCTCGGACGATTTTTGGCGACATTTTTGACGTGCCGTGAAAACGGTCTGTGAAAATGATCGGCACTTCGGCGATGCGCAGTCCTTGCCTCCAGACTTTGTGCGTCATTTCGATCTGAAAGCTGTAGCCGTTAGAGTCAACGGTTTGGAGGTCGATCGTTTGCAGTGTGGCCCGGCGGAAACATTTGAAACCGCCGGTGGGATCCGTGAAGGGCATGCCGGTGATGATCTGCACGTATTTGGCCGCGCACAGGCTGAGCATGAGCCGCCTCAACGGCCAGTTGATTACGCGGATGCCATTGCAGTACCGGGAGCCCAAAACAAGATCGGCGTCCTGGACCACTTTCAAGAAAACCGGAATATCGTCCGGATTGTGCGACAGATCGCCGTCCATCTCGAAGATGAACTGATAATCGCGTTCCAGCGCCCAGGCAAAACCCGCGCAATACGCCCGGCCCAAGCCGCTCTTCTCCTGGCGATGCAGCACGTGGATGTGCGCGTGCTTGGAGGCAAAGGAATCGGCTAATTGTCCAGTGCCGTCCGGAGAATTGTCATCGACGATCAGCAAGTCGAGCGGGGCTGAGAGGGCCAGGACTCGTTCGACGAGCGCCGGGAGATTTCCCCGCTCGTTATAGGTCGGAACAATGACTAACGTTTCCGCACTCATGGCGTCGTCCGTTCAGGCAGAGAAATAGATGGACGAAGCGGCAAAGGAAAGTCCGGAGTTCGATTCCGGAGGCACGGAGCGTTTCTCAGATCGTTCGCTGCTCACTCGCTCAGGCGAAGCGCATGGAGAAATCGGGTGAGTTTTGAGAATTGCCATGGAAGATTGGCTATTGGCGATTGAAAACGATTAGCGATAACCAATCGTCAATACCCGATTACCAATTCCGTGAAAATCCCGCGGACAGGAGTGTCCGCCTTACGGCTAAAACGCGAGTCGCTGCTCCAACCAATTCTCAGGCCTCCCTCCATTGCACGGCGTGCTGGACGAGTTCGGTGGCACTCTTGAGATTGAGTTTTTCTTTGATGTGTGCCCGATGGGTTTCGACCGTCTTGATGCTGAGGTGAAGCTCCTCGGCGATTTGGCGCGTGCTCCGGCCTTGGCCGATCAAAGAAAAGATTTGCAGCTCCCGATCGCTCAGGTCCTCGACCGGGGATCCGCTGCGCACGGAGCGCCCGCCCACGAGCTGCTGCATCAGCTTTTTCTCCATTTGGTCGCTCAGGTAAATCTCACCTTTCAAGACTTGATGAATCGCGGTGAGGACCTTTTCGGTGGCCTCCTGTTTCATGATGTAACCGGCTGCTCCGGCGCGCAGGGCGCGCAAGGCATAGAGCGTCTCATCATGCATGGACAGCATCAAAACCAGGGTCTTCGGGTAGCGCGCTTTGATGTTCTTCAGAAGTTCGATCCCGTCATTGCCGCCCTTGAGCGAGATGTCCGCCACGACCAAGTCCGGTTTGAGCGCAGCGATCTGGTCCAGCGCCTGGTGCAGGTTTTCCGCGGTTCCGGTCACGGCCAGGTCCTTCTCGTGGTTGATCAGTTCCGACAAGCCTTGGCGGACAATCGGATGGTCATCGACCAGAACAATGGAGCGTTTTCCTTTGGCGGTCGTTGCGTTGGCTTTGGTCGTCATGAACGGTTGATTCTCAATGTTCGGAGCACACGCCACATTCGACCGCGTGTTTATTTCACGGGGAAGGCTGAACTTCAAGCCTGTTTTCGTGGAAGCGTATGGGTGGAGTGGCCGAAAAACACTTCTGCACATTCCATCAGGGTTTCCGACAAGGTTGGATGGGGGTGAACGCACAAGGCCAAATCCTTTGCCGTGGCGGCCATTTCCAGGGCGAGCACGCCCTCGGCGATCAACTCTCCGGCCCCGTGGCCGACAATCCCGACCCCGAGGATTCGTTCCGTCTCGGGATCGATCAACAGTTTCGTCAAGCCATCCGGGCGGTCGAACGTCAAGGCCCTGCCAGAAGCACCCCACGGGAACTTGGCCACTTCGACGCGGAGATTCTTCTGTTTGGCCTCGGTCTCCGTCAGGCCGCACCACGCAAGTTCGGGATCGGTGAACACCACGGCGGGAATCACGACGGGGCCGAACGCGCCGTCCTCGCCGAGGATGGCTTCCACGGCGGCGCGAGCCTCCCTCGATGCTTTGTGAGCCAACAGAACTCCGCCGGTGATGTCCCCGATGGCATATATCGCCGGGTCGGCGGTTTGCTGCCGGTCGTTGACCTTGACGAACCCTTTCTCGTCTCGCGTGACTTTGGTGTTCTCGAGGCCGAGATCCTCACAGTTTGGCACTCGGCCGACGGCCACTAAGACCCGATCATAGAGTTCTTCCCGGCGCTGGCCGTCCAATTCCATCTCGACTTTGATCTGTTTGCCGCTCGTGGCCATCTTTGAAACCTTGGTTTTGAGCCGGATCTCCTTAAATGTTTTCTTGGCCGATGCCGCGACCAGCCGAACCAGATCCGCATCCGCTCCTGTGAGGATTGAGTCCAAGGCTTCCACCACGACCACCTGACTGCCCAGCGCCGCATAGACAGTGCCCAGTTCCATGCCAATGTACCCTCCGCCAACCACCAGCAGATTCGCGGGAATTTCCTCGACTTCGAGCGCCTCCCGAGAGGTCATGATTCGAGGGTTCCCCAGGTCGAATGCCTTCGGCAAGGCGGACTTCGAACCGGTCGCGATGATTGCGGTCTCGTAGCGGATGAACTTCTGGCCTTCGCCTGTCTCGACGCGCAAAGTCGAGGAGCCTTCAAAATGCGCGCGACCTTGCATCACCTGGACGCCTCGTTTCTGTCCGAGAAAGGTGACGCCCTGGCTGAGCTTTTGCAGGATCGACTCCTTCCATGACCGCAATTTGGCCGGATCGATCTTGGGCGGCTCAAATGCGATGCCGTGCGCCGAGGATTCCCTTGCGGCCGCGATGATGTGGGTGGCGTGCAGCAACGCTTTGGACGGAATGCAGCCCCGATTCAGACAAACACCGCCTAGGCGCTTGTCCTTTTCGATCAGGATGACTTTCTTGCCTTTGTCGGCGGCGTAGAACGCGGCGGCGTAGCCGCCGGGCCCGGCTCCGATCACGGCGATCTCAGTTGTGATAGGGTCCATAGAGGATTGGAGTGGTGGAGTGGTGGGGTGATGGAGTGATGGTCCAAATCATTCGCCACCGTAGGCGACGTTGCTCTCTTTGACGACTAAATGATCAATCCAATCGCCGGTCATTTGTTTTCTCTCCAGGCTCTCCACCAGTTTGAGGAGACGGTTTTCGAGTTTGTAAGCCAAGCTGTTGAGTGACTCGAAATCCGCTGCTTTGATCTGCTGGGCGTTTCGGTAAGCATGCAGCCCGGACACAGATTCCGCCATCGACCCCAGAGCGATGTTCAGGAAGTTCAGGTACTCACGGATCGACCGCCTCGCATAACCCTCGGCGATATTACGGTGGACAGAATCGGCGGAAGCTATCGCCTGAGACGCCACGCGTTTGAGTTCGTAAGGAAAATCCCGAAAGACGCGACAAGTCATTACGTAGTATTCAATCGCATCCTCCCAGACTCGTAGCTTCTGATATCCGCGATTTTTGTTTCTGTATGGTGTTTCCATCACTCCATTACTCCGTTACTCCATTACTCCGTTTAATCCAGTGCATCTTGCTAAGCCCGCAATACATCCTCTTTGACACTCTCCACCGCCTTCACCAAATCCACCATAAACCGCGCGGCCGCGCCGCCATCGATGACTCGATGATCATAGGAGAGAGCCAAGGGCAGCATCAGGCGCGAGACAATCTGGTTTTCCCGAACGACGGGCTTCCAAGCGCTGCGGCCCAAACCGAGAATCGCCACTTCCGGTTTGTTCACGATGGGCGTGAAATGCGCGCCGCCAATGCCGCCTTGGTTCGAAATCGTGAAACTGCCGCCTTTGAGTTCGTCCGCCGACACCTTCCGGTCGCGCGCCTTTTGCGCCAAGTCCTCGAGCTCTTTGGAGAGTTCCCGCAGGTTTTTCTGGTCCACGTTTCGAATGACTGGAACGATCAGGCCGCCTTCAGTATCGACCGCAATGCCAATGTGAAAATACTGCTTGAGAACAATCTCCGAATTGGCTTCGTCCAAGCTGGAATTGAAGACGGGATGCTTTTGCAGAGTGGCAGCGACGGCTTTCAGGACAAAGGGCGTCAGCGTCAAACGAACGCCTTGTTGCTCGAAGGCGGGAGCGTGTTTCTTGCGCAGTTCCTGAAGCGCGGTAACGTCGGCCTCGTCAAATTGTGTGACGTGCGGAACGGCGTTCCAATTTTCAGCCATCCGTCGGCTGATGACTTGGCGGAGGGGCGACAAGGACTTGCTTGTGATGGGTCCCCACTGGGAAAAATCGATGCGCTCCTGAGTCGGTTTCGAGGGCAGTTGTTCCTTCGCCTTGGGGCGCGGTTGTTCGGCCAGCTTCTGCAGACGCTGAAAATAAGCCCTCAAGTCGGCCATGACGATGCGCCCGCCACGCTCGCTGCCTCGGATGCGATTCAGGTCGATGCCGAGGTCGTGCGCCAATTTGCGGAGGGACGGCGCGGCCGCCGGCGCAGCGGAGGCTTGGAATTCCGGTTCTTCGTCCGCAGCAGCGGTCTCGCCGCCAACGTCAGAGTTCGTCTCATGCGCCACTACTGTTGGCACAGTAGAAGGCGAATCCGGCGCGTGAGTTGAATCCGCGACGCCGCCGGCCAGGGAAAGGATACGCTGTCCGACGCTGAGTTTGTCGCCGACTTTGACATAAATTCTGGCCACGACACCTTCGGCGGTGGCTGGAATGGAGGCCACCGCCTTCTCATTCTCCAAATCGAGGATCGGCTGGTCTTTGCGGATGGATTCGCCTTCCTTGACGAAAATGTTGACGACGGTGCCTGAATCCGCACCTTCCCCGAGGCTTGGCAGTTTGATTTCCATAGGCTCTTCCGCATCCGACCTGGCCGACAGGGTAACGCTCGAAGACCCCGATCCTCCTCGCGATTGCCGCAGCGCTGCCAGTATCAGCGAGCGGTGAACGCTAAGAAAAGGGCAGGGGGTTGTCAGTAAGAAAATCCCGTAACTACACCACGGCTGGAAACGCCTTCTCCGGGTCCACCGCAAGTTCCTTGATGGCACGCAAGACAATTTGACGTTCGATCGCACCCTTCTCCGCGAGCGCGTGCAGCGTGGCGATCACGGTCGATTCCGCATCAACTTCGAAGTAGCGCCGGAGATTAGGGCGCGTATCGCTCCGGCCGTATCCATCCGTGCCCAGGGTCATCAAGCCTCCGGGAACCCACGGCGCGATTTGATCCGGCACAATCTTCAGGTTATCGGACACCGCGACGAACACGCCCTGTTCGCGCTCCAGCAACGACAGAACGTAAGGTTTTCGCGGCGGTGGCGCCGGATGGAGCATATTCCAGCGCCGGCAGCGAAGCGCGTCATTGCGAAGCAGCTTGTAGTTGGTCGCGCTCCAGACGTCCGCTGAAACGTCGTATCGCTCGGCCAGAATCTCTTGGGCTCGGAGGGCTTCGTTTATGATCGGGCCACTGCCGAGGATGTGGGCCTTGTGCTTCTTCGGCGCCGGTCCGGGCCTGAATTTGTAGAGGCCTTTGAGGATGCCGTCTTCGACCCCATTGGGCATCGGCGGCATGAGATAGTTTTCGTTGTAGAGGGTCAGGTAATAGAAGATTTCTTCGCCTTCCTGATACATCCGGCGGATGCCATCGCCGATGATCACCGCGACCTCGTAGGCGAAGGCTGGATCGTAGGTCAGCAACGTGGGGATGGTGCTGGCCAGGAGCAGGCTGTGGCCATCCTGGTGCTGGAGGCCTTCGCCGTTCAACGAGGTCCGGCCCGACGTCGCGCCGAGGAGAAATCCTTTCGCTTTGATGTCTCCGGCCAGCCACATCAAATCGCCCACGCGCTGGAAACCGAACATCGAATAGTAAATGTAGAAGGGAATCATGTTGACTCCGTGCGTCGCGTAGGAAGTTCCGGCGGCAATGAACGAGGACAGCGAACCCGCTTCCGTGATTCCTTCTTCGAGAATTTGGCCATCCTGGGTCTCGTGGTAGTAAAGCAAGGATTTCACATCGACCGGTTCATAAAGCTGCCCTTTGTGGGCGTAGATTCCGATCTCGCGGAACAACGCATCCAGTCCAAACGTGCGCGCCTCATCGGGGATGATCGGGACCATATGCTTGCCGATGCTTTTGTGCCGAAGCAAAACGCTCAAGAGCCGGACGAAAGCCATCGTCGTGGAAACCGTGAACTTTCCCGAACCGCGGGCAAATTCGGCGTAAACTTCCTTGCCTGGCACCTCAAGAGGAGGAGCCGTGGCCCGGCGCGCCGGCAAAAAGCCTCCGAGATTCCGCCGCCGTTCCAGGAGGTATTGAGTTTCCGGACTCTCCGGAGTCGGACGGTAGAACGGGGTGTCGGCCACTTCCTCATCGTTGATCGGTACGGCGAACCGCGAACGAAATTCGCGAAGCTCCTTTTCATTCAGCTTTTTCTGTTGGTGAGTAATGTTTCGGCCTTCGCCCGCTTCGCCGAGGCCGTATCCTTTAATCGTCTTCGCGAGGATGACCGTTGGCGAGCCCGAGTGTTCGACCGCGGCTTTGTAGGCGGCATAGACCTTTCTGGTGTCGTGACCGCCGCGGAGCAATTTTTGAATTTGCTCGTCCGTGAGGTGATTCACCAACTTGAGGAGCTCGGGATGCTTCCCGAAGAAATGCTTTCGCGTATAACTGCCGGGCTCGACCGAATACTTCTGATAATCCCCGTCCACGGCTTCCTCCATGCGGCGGAGCAAAAGCCCGCTCTTGTCTGCGGCGAGCAACGGATCCCAGTCCGAGCCCCAAATCACTTTGATCACATTCCAGCCGGCGCCGCGGAACAAGGCTTCCAACTCCTGGATGATCTTGCCGTTGCCTCGCACCGGGCCGTCGAGCCGCTGCAAATTGCAGTTGATCACCCAGATCAAGTTGTCGAGGGTCTCGCGCGAAGCCAGGGTCAATGAACCGAGGGTTTCGGGTTCATCAGTCTCGCCATCGCCGACGAAGCACCAGACTTTCGGCTCTTCCCCTTGGAGGAAACCGCGGGCTTTCAAGTAGCGGTTGAACCGAGCCTGATAAATGGAAAGGATCGGCCCCAAGCCCATGGAAACCGTCGGGAACTGCCAAAAGTTCGGCATCAAGTAGGGATGAGGGTAAGAGGATAGCCCGCCGCCTTCCGCCAGTTCTTGCCGGAAATGATGGAGATGGCGCTCATCCAGCCTGCCTTCAAGGAACGCCCGCGCATAAACACCGGGAGAGGAATGGCCCTGAAAATAAACCATGTCGCCGGGATGACTTTTGGCGGCGGCGCGAAAGAAATGATTGAACGCCACTTCGTAGAGGGTGGCGCAGGAGGCATAAGTGGAGATGTGACCGCCCAGGCCGTTGTGTCGGCGGTTCGCATTCACGACCATCGCCATGGCGTTCCAACGAATGTAGCTCTTGATCTTCCGTTCCATTTGCCAGTCGCCGGGAAACGGCGCCTGCGCGTCCGGCGGGATGCTGTTGATGTAAGGCGTGCTCACGGTGTGCGGCAGGCGCACTCCGGACTGGCGAAGCCGCTCAATGAGGTTGTCAAGAAAGAGCGCCGCGTTTTCCGAGCGCTGCTTCTTGAGCGCCAGTTGGAGCAAGTTTTCCAGCGGTTTGATCCACTGCTCGGTTTCGTCCGCGCTCGCGTCCGGGATTAGCGGGGAAGCGGTTGCTGGCGTGCGCTCGACGGCGAGAGAACTGTCTTCTTCTTTCCTTTGAGGTTTCACATGGTTTTGTGGTTCCGGTTTATCCTCGGTGGGTCCTTCAGCATTGAACGCATTTTGCTTTCGATCTCGGCTGGCATTGAGATAAAGGTGCCAGAAAACGCGCGAGAAGCCAAAAGGAAGAATGCTATGGATTGACCGAACCTTTGCCACGCCGGAGCAAAATCTGGCGTGCGACGAAGCGCTCTTGGACTTGTGCGGGAAGAACGGCGGACCGGAAGTGCTGCGATTCTGGGAGCCATCCCAGCATTTCGTCGTTTTGGGTTACGCCAACAAGGCGAGCCGGGAAGTTAATCTGGATGTTTGCCGGCAGCGAGACATCCCTATTCAGCGCCGATGCAGCGGCGGCGGAACTGTCCTGCAAGGGCCCGGTTGTCTGAACTATTCCCTCGTGCTCCGAATCCGTGACGAAAGCCCATGGGCCACGGTCGCGGGAGCCAATCGCACCATCCTCGAGACTCATCAGCAAGCCATGGCTCCCATCTTGAAGGAGCCGGTTGTAATCGAAGGCCATACGGATCTGGCGATTGGCGGATTGAAGTTTTCCGGCAATGCGCAGAGGCGGAGGCTGCAGGCAATTCTGTTTCACGGCACGTTCTTGTTGCGGTTCGATCTTTCGTTGATGGAGGAGTGGTTGGCGTTCCCCTCGAATCAACCGACCTATCGCCGCGGCCGGGCACATGAGGATTTTGTGATGAATCTCAACCTTCCGCCGGATCTGGTGAAGCAAGCTCTCCGAAAGGCCTGGAACGCGCGCGAAATTCTGGAGCCTGTTCCTGATGAGTTGATCGAGCAACTTGTCCGGGACAAGTATTCCCAAGCAGCGTGGACGTTTAGGTTCTAAGAGACTGTTTCAAGAGTCGGTTCGCCATCGCAGGGCAGGCTTCCAGCCTGCCCTACTTTCAAAACACGCTCTAAGGCGCCAGATATTGCAGAAACCATTGGCAGGCCAACTGCGCGACCTTGTCCAGCGCCCCAGGCTCTTCAAAAAGATGGCTGGCGCCCGGGATGATCTCGAGTCTCATCTCGCAGCAGAGTTCTTGCATCGCTTCCCGATTCATGGCAATGACCGGCCCGTCGTTTCCACCGACGATCAGCAACGTTGGGGCTTGCACCGTCGGCAGCGCGGGTGAGGCCAAGTCGGGCCGTCCCCCGCGCGAAACGACCGCACGAACGAGCTTTGTCCGCTCCGCCGCAGACACTAAGGCCGCGGCCGCTCCCGTGCTCGCCCCGAAAAGGCCCAAACGCAAGTCACGGAGATCGGGCTGGCTCGCGACCCAGTCCGCGGACTGGGTGAGCCGGTCCGCGAGGAGACGGATATCGAAGCGGAGATGCGCCGTGAGCGCATCTGTCGCTTCTTCTTCCAGAGTGAGCAGATCCATCAGCAACGTGGCGAGTCCAGCCTGTTGCAGATGTCTTGCGACATGCCGGTTCCTCGGACTATGCCGGCTGCTACCGCTGCCGTGGGCGAATAACACAACTCCGGAGGCGGGGCGCGGGACAGTCAGATCGCCTTGAAGGCGAATCTGGCCGATCCGTATCTCAATCCCGCTCCGAGTGTCGAACCTACTCATTCAGAGTCTATGTGAAGACGGGTGGAACGGGCTACCAGCCCGTTTTTGGCGGCAACTTGCCGCCAAAAACTTGTGAAGCGGAGTGGACGATGCGCAAGCTGGATTTTGGCCCGGCTCATGGTTTCGACGGCACGGGACTGGCCAGAAACGCAAACAAGTCCCGAAGCTGTTGCGGAGTCAGATCATCGATTAACCCTCCGGGCATCAATGAGGTTGAAATCGACCGCTCCTGTTGAATCTGATCGAGCGGAACAACGGTCGTGTTGCCGGAGAGATCACGGAGCGTCAGGCGAAAGCCGTCGCGTTCTGTGATGAAGCCAGCCAGATCGCGGCCATCTTTGGTCGTAATTTGAAACAGCGCATAACCCTCGCGGATGGCCACGCTGGGATCGACGATATTCAAAAGCAGGGTCTCGAGATTGGTCCGCTCGTATCCGGTGAGGTCCGGGCCCAGCTTGCCACCTTCGCCAAAAAGCTCGTGGCAGGCCGCACAACGGGCTCCAAAGAGGCTTTTGCCCGCAGCCGCATCAACAGGGGATGGCTCTTTCAAGGCTGCGGCCACGACGTCGATTCGTTTTTGCTTTTCCTCCGAACTCGCTTGAGTGGGTTTGCCAAAGAATCGGTCGCACAGCGCGCTCACTTCGGAGTCACCCAGGAAACGGAGGCGGCTCACCATTTCGTCGGGCACATCTTGCTTCGAAATCACGCCGGCACCGCCCACGGCGTTGAGTAACCGCCTGGCCCATGTCTTGCGGCTGCAAAGCACGGCAAGCGCGCAGCGGCGCAGCGGCGCATCCAAGTTCGCCCAACGGAACAACACGTCGTCCACCAACCCCAGCGAATCGAAATGTCCCAAGGCCTGCAACGCCGCGCCACGGACGGCGGAGCTTTTTGAGCTGCCGAGCAATTCCAGCAGGACCGATGTGGCTTCTGTCCGGTGAGATTCTCCCAGCGCTTGGATTAAAAGGATGCGGTCCAATTCGTTGCCGAAATTCTCCTGAGCGATCAAGCCCATCGCCTCCGTTACGGCAGGGGCGCTCCCGCGACGAAGAGCCAAGGCGACTTGGCTCGGATCGCGCTTCCCGCCAGCGTTCGCTTGATCAAGGGTCCGTTCGAAGGACTCAATCAGCCCTTCGACTGCGCGGCCTTTGAAGGCCTCGTTGACGCCGTCGAGCAGCCGCCGTTTGCATTCGGCGTCGGGTGCCAAACGCAGCAGGGCGGCAAGGCTCCGCTGGTTCTCGGGTGTGGGAAGCGTCGCGTGGCGGCGTGCCAACCGGTCTAGGATGTGATGACGAACGAGGGGCTGCGACCAGAGGTCAGGTTGTTCGAAGAGCTGAACAGCCTCATCGCGATGAGAGATGAGTTTGTCTTCCAAGGCCCACCAGAGTAGCAGGGGAATGTGCGGATCGGAATGGTCTTCCCCACGACGGAGCAGCTCCGCAAGCAGTGGCAGCGCCACTTCGCAGGGAAGACGTTTGGCAGTGGAGGCGATCTGGCTGCGCACCTGTGCGTTGGGCTCCTTCCGAGCCAGCGCCCGCAGGGCCTCCGCCAGCGAGGCGGAAGGAAACGCGCGTGGCCCCGTCTTTTCAACCTCATGCGTGCCGCGGCGCGCTGCGCCCCAATTGTCGCCGATGAGCCGCACGGCCCACGCGCGCAGCTCCGGTTGCGTGTGACGCATCAACTCGACCGCGACCTCGCTCGTGAAGCCATTGACCGCGTGGAGCCCCCACAGAGCGTCGAGGGCGCGAGGATTGTCCGGCTGCATTGCGAGACGGCGCAGCCTGTCAGTGACACCGTGATCGCGCCGGTCCGCGAGCAGGTGCACCGCCTGTTGCCGGAACCATTTGTTGGTATGGCTCAGGACATCGACCAGTTGATCGCCGGTAAGCTTGCTCAGGTCGAACGGTTTTACCGGGCTCGCGGCTTCGGCTTTGATCCGATAAATCCGCCCGTGTTGGCGGTCCCAAGTATCCCGCGGGTCCATGTGGCTTAGCCGCGTATCGTACCAGTCAGCAATGTACACGGCGCTATCGGGACCGACTTTGATATCGACAGGACGGAACCACCGGTCGCTCGACTCCAGAAACAGGCCGAGGTCACTGGTCGAGTAGGTGGAACCGTTGGGGACGAATTCGCTGAGAACGACGTGATTCTGCAACGGCACGGGCGCGATGATTTTGCCTTCGAATGGCGCACCCAAAGCTCCGGCTTCGTACACAACGAACGTGTGGCTGAAGCGGGGTACGGGACGATCATGGGGCATGGGGCTCAAGTAGCCGAACGTGTTCGGATTCGTGAAGAAGCCGTGCTCGCCGAAATTCTTGCTGTAATAGCCGCCCTGGACAAAGTGGAAGCCGCGGTGGTTGTTGCCGTTGATGCCCGAATACAGTCGGCCGCCGGCGTCAAACTCGACGCAGAAGGTGTTGCCGCCTCCTTCGCTGAATAATTCAAACGCGTGCGTCTCCGGGTGGTATCGCCAGATGGTTTGGCCTTTGAAGTAAAAGCCTGGCTGGCCGTCGTCGAGGCCGGGGCGCTTGATCGTTGAGCTGACACCGGACCCTTGGGCGCCATAGAGCCAGCCGTCCGGCCCCCAGCGCAAGCTGTTCGCGGTCGAGTGCGTGTCCTCAAGCCCAAAACCCGCGAGATGGACAACCGGCTCGCCGTCCGGCGCGTCGTCATTGTTTTGGTCCGGCCAGAAAACGAGGTAAGGCGGATTCAAGACCCATACACCCCCGCGGCCACGCTCCACCGACGTGACCATATTCAGGCCCTCCAGAAACGTCTTATGCGTCTCGAAGGTTCCGTTGCCGTCGCGGTCCTCGTGAATCGTGATGCGATCAGCCCCGCGGTCGTGGCGTGGCGGAGGCGGCGGCACTCGGTCATACACGGCATGGAACTGATCGTCGAAGTCGAGAATTTTTAGGCCGGCCGGATATGGATATTGGAGGAACTGGACAACCCACATCCGCCCGCGTTCGTCGAAGTTGAGAAAGACCGGCTGGCGCACGACCGGTTCGCAGAGGACGACCTCCGCTTCCAGGCCCGGCATTAATTTAAACGAGGCGATCGTTTGAGCAGGAGATTTTGGAGGAATCGAGAGGTCAGTGCGGGCTCCTCGACTGGGGAAGTTGAAGAGCGTCTTGCGCGCGCGTTCGGAACCGAAGACTTCGCGGGGAGGCTCACTCAGGGCGCTGGGGTGCGGCTGGCCGCCTGCCGTGGGAGCCTGCGCCAGCAACGAACTGGACCAGCAGATGAGTGCGCAGAAAACGGTCGTGGAAACCGATCGAAAACAGTGCATGATCGTTTGGCGATTAGCAGCACGCTTATTGACGAGACCGATGGATGAACGACAGGTCGGCGTTTGTAGTCCCGGCTTTAGCCGGTTCGGGCCGCCTAAAGGCGGGACTACAAACCTTCCGCGCGTAGTCCATCCCGCGGTCTCCTCTGTAACTACGGTTGGCCAATGCATCGCACAGGGACTGTGCCCCAACAGAATCTGACTTGCTGGCAAAATCGTCATTCTAAAGAGCGATCAAGATGAGACTAATCTGAGGAACGTTCTGTTTGAAAATACCCCTCACCCGTCCTATGGACACCCTCTCCCCCTCAGATGGGGAGAGGGACGGGGTGAGGGGCATTCGTCTCATTTTGAAAGCGAATTGGAATCACACCGTGCATCCCGCCATTTGGGGCACGACAAATTGGAAACTCGCAATCCGAATTCCGAAACAGACCCAAAACCCGAAAGATTCAAGGCTCAAAACGTCTCTCATTCCAGTTTCTTCCCAGTCGTGTCCGGGGCGAAGCAGATGACAATCATGCCAAAGGCATAGACCAGACTCGTCACTGTGCCAACTCGCGAATAGTCGCCGTTGAACAAATGCATCAAAGCCCCGGCAGCCAGGACGCCGGCGGCTGTGGCGAAACGCCCAAAATTATAGGTCACTCCTGTTCCCGTGGCCCGCACGCTTGTCGGGAACAATTCCGGCAGATAGAGCGGCAACCAGCCGAAGAAAATCGTCGCGATGAACCCTTGCGCGAAAATCGCCGGCAGGAATGCGGGTTGCAGCGGCTTCATAAACACAAAGATCCCGCAGGTCATGAGCGTGGCGGCAAGGCTGATGAGGAAGTAGGTCAATCGCCGGCCCAGCAGGTTAGCGATGTGCGCGCCAAGCAGGCTTCCCAGCACCGCGCCGACCGCCCAGTAAGCTTGTGTCGTGGCTTTATATCCGTGCAGTCCGGCGGCTCCGCCCACTTTGTCTGCCCAGGGAATCATCCACTTGCTCGCGCCCCAAGCGCCAATCAGCGGGACGGCTCCCAGACAGATTCCGATCAGCGTCAACCGCAACAAAGGCGGACGAAAGCATTCGCGCATCGGCGTCGCGCGTTTCGTTCCTTCGCCGGTGTTCCGCGCGGCGAGCCACTTGGGCGATTCCGGAACGATCACCATTGTGCCCAGGCCCACGATGAGCGGTGTTGCGCCGGCCAGCATCAACCAGCGCCACGAATCGGGGGTCACTTGCTTGAACGAACCGAGCTGGGACATGACAAAGACTCCCAGGTTGGCGGACATCCCGAAGATCCCGGCCAACGTTGGCCGCGATACGTCCGGCCAAAACTCCGCGATGAGCGCAACGCCGTTGGGCCAGACACCGCCGATACCTAAGCCCACCATGAAACGCAACACCAGCAATTGCTCCTGGCTGCTCACCATGTAGCCCAACCCGCCGAACACGGAGTAACAAAGGACACTCCAAGCCAGTCCCTTCGAGCGTCCGATGCGATCGCCTAATTGGCCAAAAATGATGCCCCCGATGGCGGCGCCGAACATTAACGATGCCGTGTAGCGCGCAAACCAATCGCCCGCGATCGCGTCACTGAATTCCGATCCCATGAGGTTCCTGGAAACCGAGAGCGACGCCAGCGGCATCAGACCCAATTGAACGCCCGAGAAAAGCCAGCCGAGAAACGCCGCGGCGATGACGAGGAACCTGCGCACGCGCCCGGATTACCAGTTTTCCGACCCGGGCTCAACACTTTGACTTGGCACTTTGACTTGGCAATAGGATCGGTCGGACCGGGCATGGGCAGCCAAACTCGTAGCTCAGATTTCTAATCCGCTGTATCGCAGAATTGCATTCTGCGGCCGTCCCGAATTTCCAGGCGTATCCGCCTTGGCAATCGGTAAGCCGAGTGCAACTCGGCGATCCTGCGCAGCGCGGCGAAGCCGCAAACAAGCTGGGTGGGGCGAGACTCCGTCGAGCCCTGGAATCCTTACTGGCAATGAAGTCAGGGCTCGAGAGGAGTCTCGCCCCACCAACTAAGCTGCGCGGCTTGCCACGATTTTTCCGGCGCGCGGCCTTCCAGGCCGCAGCGGGCGCATACGGAAGGCGCCGCTGGGAAGATTCCGTGCGCCCCTACCCATTGGGTCCGCTGCGGCCTGGAAGGCCGCGCGCCGTTTCGGTTGCGGTTCTCACTGCGTTACGACGGCACGCACTCCCGTCCTCATTCGCAGAAGCGCCCATTTCGGACCTGCCCGGTCCGCCTGGTTGCCTCGGCAGTTGCGAATTCGCTGTTTAGTGTTTGCGGCTGGATTGCAGCCCGGCGCTCCGCTTTACTAGACCGATAACCATGAAAACCTGGCGAGAACACGAATGGGCCGGCGTATTTCCGGCGACGCTGTGCGCTTTTCACGAGGATGAATCGCTGGACGAGTCAAGCCTGCGTGAGTATTTCCGCGAATTGGCCGGAATCGATGGCGTCAACGGCCTCGTCTGCAACGGTCACACCGGCGAAATCATGTCGCTTCGACCGCCGGAGCGAGCGCGTGTCGCGCGCATCCTGGTCGAGACCGTCCGGCCCAGCGGGCGGCCCGTGAAGGCTGTCACAGGCCTTTCGGCCGAGGGCAGCCTGGAAGCGGTCGATCATGCCCTGGCCGCCAAAGAAGCGGGCGCGGATGCAATCCTACTGATGCCGCCGCATCACTGGTTGCGTTTCGGCCGGAACCTTCGCACCGCGGTGGGCTTCTTCGAAGATGTGGCGCGAGGCGCTGACATTCCAATCGTCGTTCACCAATATCCCGCTTGGACCAAAGCCAGCTACTCGCTCGCGGAGCTGCTGGAGATCGTGAAGATCCCGCAAGTGGTGATGATCAAGATGGGAACGCGCGATATGGCGCGCTGGCTTTGGGATTACGAACGGCTCAAAGAAGCCGCTCCACACGTGTCTATCGTCACTTGCCACGATGAATTTCTCTTGCCGAGCCTTGTCGAAGGATCGGACGGCGCGCTCATCGGTTTCGCCGGATTCGCCCCGGAACTGATGGTTCAGTTGGTTCACGCGGCTCTCGACGGCGATCTCGCGCGAGCCAAGGCCGCCCAGAAGTTGGTGGCGCCGTTGGCCAGGTTGATCTACAACTTTGGCGAACCCGGCTGCGGCGCTCATCAACGAATGAAGGTCACCCGCTGGCTCATGGGCAAATTTCCCAGCCCTCACTTCCGCCGCCCAGTCCGGCCTCTTCCGGACGCGGAAGTGCAGCGGCTGAGAACTGCGCTTGAGGAGATCGGATTTCGATGCGGAGGCGCCGCCTCGGATGGTCCCCAGGCGAAGAGGCAGGCGAATGCTGCGGAGCAGCGACAGAAATTAGCACACGGCGCAAGCCTTGGGTAAGCGATGGATTCAAAGGACCGGAAGCCGCGAAACGGCGAAAGAACTCAGGGTAATACGCAACCCTTTCTGTCGCCCCATCCGGGGCTTGCATCCGCGGCGGGCTTACTAAGGAGACCGTGAGATGGACGACAGCCCGGGGTTCGTAGTCCCGGCTTTAGTCGGTCTGGGCCGCCTAAAGGCGGGACTACAAACATTCTCCGTGTAGTCCATCCTGCGGCCCCATCAGTATTCCCACGGCTCGCGCCGTGCGCTACTTTCTGGCGCCACTCCGTGGCTAAGAATGGCCTCTGGCGAAAGGATGCACAAGCAGGCAGGCGGAAGCCACCAACGCATTCTCGCGCATCCCGAATTGGTTCGCAGCGGTGTGTGTCTCGCCCGCCGCTACTTCCCGTCACCAACTACTCCGGGCTGCACCGCCGCACCCGGTGCATCCACAAGTTGTCGGTGGAGCGGCGCAACGGTCGTGCCTGTTTACCGGCGCGCGGCCTTCCAGGCCGCAGCAGCTTCGCCTGTCTTGCGAG
>JACQWK010000280.1 GCA_016209525.1 Verrucomicrobiota bacterium | reverse complement strand
GGAGGCACTTCACTCTCCAAAGCGTGGAAACTCATCGAGCGTTTCTCGGAAGACATTGACCTCATTGTTGACAAGCAAACTCTTGGCTTCGATGGCGCTGCCTCTCCCGACCAGGCACCGAGCAAAAAGCAACGTAAACTCCGTCTTGAAGCGCTCATGGAAGCTTGCCGCCGCTGGGTGCAGGAAACTTTGCAACCCAGACTTGCCGACCGCATCAGCGCCGTGCTCAGACACTCTGGTTGGAAACTTGAAGTTGACCCCGACATGGACGACGGCCAGTGCCTGCTGTTCCATTACCCCGGCGATTTTGCCCCAACCGAGGCCGGGTATGTTCGTCCGGCTGTGAAAATCGAACTCGGCGCTCGTTCCGATGACTGGCCACATCAAGAAAGAGCGATTCAACCTTATCTCACCGAAGTCTTCCCACAATTGGCGACCGGGGCGGCTTCTTCTGTCCGTGTTCTTGCCGCCGAGCGCACTTTCTGGGAAAAAGCCCTGCTCCTGCACGAGGAAACATTTCGCCCCGCAGATAAACCACGCAAATTTCGCATGGCCCGGCATTACTACGATGTCTGGTGTCTCATCACGCGCGGTGTAGCCGAACGCGCTGCCCAAGATCGCCTGCTCTTCGACCGCGTGGCCGCGCACCGAGAAATCTTTTTCCGCTGGTCGTGGGTGGATTACACGACGCTCCATCCCGGCGCACTCCGGTTTGTGCCGCCGACCCACCACCTCGACGCCTGGCGAAAGGATTATCAGGAAATGCGCGGCGAAATGTTTTTCGGTGAGGTGCCCGCCTTCGACGAAATCCTCCGCGTTGTCGGTGACTTCGAGAAACGCTTCAATCACTTGACGCCTTGATTTAACGGCGGAATAACGGCAACTGCGTTCTTCCGAGAAGGTGCTGTTATTTCCATTCACTAGCCCTCCATCCAAGGCCGATGAACGTTGGCCTGCTGCTCTTCTCTCGTTGCTGTTTTGCTTGTCGATCTTCGGCAGTATGGCGGGTCCTTTTTGCTTTTAGAGGGTCTGTCCCGCTGCCCTTCGGGCCGTTCTTAATCTCATCTGCTCGTTCCTGGCAACGCTCTGGAGAGAATCAGTTGCTTCTGCGCTCTTAGGGTCCGCGCGGCCCCGTCGCGATTGATTGCCCGTGATTATGGCCCCCCAATCAATCGCTGTCCGGAGCTCAGATCATTCGTCCCCGCTTTGGCTGCTCGGGAATTTGTGGCCGACGGTCTCATGATGGACAAGGCCATTTTCTGAGCTAAATTTCCCAAAATAAGATTATGGTTGAACGCACCCCAGCGTTAAACTCGAATTTGGCCGATAGTCCTGCCCCGGTTTCTTTCACCGACGCTGCGGGCTATCTGGGTTTGGATATCTTCACCTTTTACAGCCTGGTTCAACGAGACGAAATCCCGACTTTCCTCGCTCCCTGGGGTGAATTTGTCGTTTCGCAACACGACCTGGACCAATTGATCGCTCGAAAGGAATAGGTATGTTGAGAGGCAAAGAGGAGCCTACTTCGCGCCATGTGCCGGGTTTTGAATCAGAACTCACCGACGGTGAATTGGCTTCTTACAACGCGGCCTTTGCCCCTATCGAACGTGAATTCCGGCAAATCGTAAAGCTTAAGCAACAGTTGGAGAGATTGGCTAGAATCCGGTGGGAACAAGCTGACCCAAAGCCTTTCAGGGTAATCGAAACTCGCGACGGAAAACGTTGGGATGCTTGCGCCATCCTGCTCGATTTGCAGAGCCTGCGCGGTAGTCAGATTCTCCTCTGCCGACAGCCTGAAGGTGGTGAATGGGCGATTATCCAACGGTTCGAAAACAACGGGCTGTACGCCCGATCTCATGGGGAAGCGCAAATCCTCATGACTCGTAACGAAAGTCCCCGTGAACTTGTGGCCGCGTACTCTGAACGGGCCGAGCACACATTGCGCTTCATGGCCAGGAACATTGTAGCCAAAGCGCAGAAAGTCGTCTGGCAGGAATATCCAGATGACAATCCAAGTCAGGTAGTCCGCGCCATTTCGCAACGTTGCACGCTGGCCGTTGAGAATCCAGAAGCTCTAAAAGAGACTCAATCGGAGCGCCAGACCGTCCGGCAGTCGCGCGGCATTCGGATGTAGTCTATGGACCCGCAACGCGAAAAATTCCTCAATCTGAAACATCTCCTCGCCCGGATGAACGTAGAGGAAGCGGCAGGGTACTTAGGCATGTCTCCGCACGACATTCCGATTCTGGTCGCCAACGGCCTGCTCAAACCCTTGGGCAATCCAGTCCAGAGCAGCGTTAAATATTTCGCCACTGTTACCCTGCAAGAATTGTGGGCCGATACCAAATGGCTTCACCGCGCCAGCGCTACTATCCGGGAGCACTGGAGCGAAAAGAATGCGCGCAAGTCAAAGCAGTCGGAGTTTTCTCCCATAGCAGAATCCGCGGCCATGCAGCGAGCGTGACTTTTCCCGCAGCGCCCTAATTCGAAATGCGAGCCGTTTTATTTTCCCACGCCGCTTTTGCGTCCCCAGCGTTGCTTGATTTCCTTTGCGCGGGCGGCGAGGACCGCTTTGATGATTCGCTCTGGTAGAGGCTTGTCCGGAGCAAAGCGGACCGTGCCGGTCGCCGTATCGTATCCATCGAGCAGGTCGCCCAGCGTCCCGAGTGCCGTACTGCTCCAGACGAACAACCCGGAATGGCGCTTGGCTGCCCGAAAGCCCGCGAGCGGGTGGTCATCCAGCTTGTACAGGGGCATGCCGTAACTGATATGCTCAGTGGCTTTCGGATAGTGCTTCTTGATTTGCCTGCGTAGTTTCTCCAGCGTTGCGCGATGCGTTGTCGGAACGGCGGCCAGGTAGGCGTCGATAGTATCGGGTTTCTTCGTGGCCGTAGTCATACTCGGATTGAATCACAACAAAACGAGATCGCTCGTGCCAGAGATTTTCTAATCTCGCCCGATTTTGCCGGACACCCGCGGACACCAAAACGGACACCAAAAGAGTTAAAAAAGGTATAGTTGGATAAGTGCCGAGTACGCTTGATTCCCCCATAAAATCAGGCATATTTACATCACAATCGCGGCGAAAAACGGTCGATTCCGACCCTCGCCTCCAATCTTGAATGCTTGGGCTTCAATGACTTAGGAGGAATGCGCGCTCTGAGAGTGTCTAAAACAGTGTCTAAAATGACTACCAGTCCACTACTCGAGCTGAACTTGAACGTACGCTTCCAGAACGCGCTCACGCGAGGAAAATGGAATCCGTATCCTTTGCTCCATGCGGCACCCCATGAAACAACGCTACCGCATGTATCGGAAGGAAACCGGTGTTTACTACGCCTTTGACCGGCACACAGGACAACGCGAAAGCCTCGAAACGAACGACAGGGACGAAGCTCTCGAATTACTGCTGACGAAAAATCAGGCGCACCGCCAGCCGACGCTGAACCTTCACTTGGCACGCACCTATTTGCGCGTCGGCAGCCCTGAGACGCTTGAGCGCACGTGGCAGACAGTCCTTGAGGAAATCATCAAGACAAAACAGGGAGAGACGAAAGCTCGCTGGAGCCGCGCGGCAGGAGATCCGGCATTTACGTCGCTCAAGAATTTGACGCTCTTCGAGACGCGCGCGGAGCACTTCCTGCGGGTTCTGGAGCGCGGCACTGTCTCGACCAACGTTTACCTTCGCCGCCTCCACAATTTCGCCCTCGATATGAGTTGGCTGCTTGCCCCGGTGTTGCCGAAAAAACAATGGCCGACCGTTCGCTATCAGGAAAAACGCGCGGTTACGTGGGACGAACATTTGAGAATTATTGACCGCGAGCCGAATCCAGAGCGGTGTGCATTCTATGAATTGGCGTGGCATCTCGGCGCGTCGCAGTCAGACCTCGCGAATCTCCATGCTGAGGACATTGACTGGGCGAATCGAGTCATCAGTTTTCACCGTCTAAAATTGCGATTTCGGAATCAGCCACCCGTGCGGATTTCGTTCGGCAGTTACGTCGAACACCTTCTGCGCTCGCTGCCGCGGCGAGGTCCGCTGTTCCCGTATCTCATCACTGTCAGACCGTCTGACCGCGCAACCGAATTCAAACAGCGCTGCGAGGGTCTGGGAATTCGCGGCGTGACGCTCCACTCCTATCGCTACGCATGGGCGCAGCGGGCGAAAGAAGCAGGCTATCCGGAACGGTTCGCGATGGAGGCGCTTGGCCACAACTCAAAAGCAGTGCATCGGGCGTACGCGAGGAATGCTGACTTCCGGCTGCCGGCATTGGAGGAGTATGAGAGGGCGGGGAATGGGAAGATTGTGGCGTTGCCCGCTATAGCCATGGCAAACGGTGTGAATGACCGGTGAATGGATGTGAATAAGCCCGTGAACGGACGGAGGAAACTTTCAACAACTCGTCATTGCTCAAATCGCTCGCACGTGTCTCATTAGTTCCGTCATGATTGTTCATAACTTATTCAGTCAATGCCGAGGCCCGTCAGCGGGCGATTCGTCGAATCTCCCAGCCCAGCACTCTTGGATTCCTGATTGCTTCTTGCTCGTGCACGTTAAGTTTGTTGGCCATAAAGGCCGCGCATCCTCCAAGTGAACGGAAGAATTTGCAGCCTTCGGCCGCACTCAAGGTGGATCAGTTTGAAGCCTTTCATTTCGACCCTGGGTGGGTCAGTTTGAAGCGACCGGTGACAAGAGAGGAAGCGAATGCTGAAGAGGGAGCGAAAACGCGAATGCAGAACTACTCCGAGCGCGAAGCTTATCGACATTATCCCGCCGGACAATCAAGAAGATCCTCCTGCGTTGGCTGAGCGACTTAATATACTGACTCCTAACATTCGGCTTACTGACAAAGAAATAATTAGGCTCATACGAGGTCTCGTCGGGAAACCACAATCCGCTGACCAGTTCATGGAGGATGCTGTTCGGGAAGCAATTCGAAGGACTTTTGGTTGATGGTTAAGAATGCCCTCAGACTCCAATTGTTCAACCCACGCTCGCGCTTCCCGTGATCTTTTCTACAAAGCGTCATTCGCTAGAAATTCTGGAGTCACTTCCGGTCCTTTTTCTCCACGGCTCACTTGGACTGCCTTAATTTTCATCCTTTCTTGAGGCGCTTGGGTGACTGGCGCGACGAGAAAAGCTGGAATGAATTCTTCGAGACTTACTGGCGGCTCAATTTACTACGTGGCGCTGCGGGCAGGCTTGACTGACGCAGTCGAGAGCCGCGTGAGTGTTGCCCGCGCGGCTCCTCTCACAAAAAGCAGCTCGACCGCCGACCTCAGACTGCCAACTAGACCGACGACCGAGCCAACGGCTCGCTGGCGCCGGCCAAGGAGGTGAGGGTGTGACCCTGCTTACAACAGCGCCGAGTGAGCCTTGCGGCCCGTCCAGCGCGCCAAGGAGAGGGCGTGGGGAACGCCGCGAAAAGCGCCAGACCGAGCGGAAATTGCCATGGAACGACCTAATCCTTACGCCTGAGTGTTTACTCTCTTGGCGACGCGAGGACAAGAAAAAGTTATTCATAGGAGGGACCGTTTGTGAGCACCTCAGGTGAGCCGCCACCCTTCCATTAACTGGAAGAAGTGATTTCCGAATTCCCCAAAGATTGCTTTCTAAATTCAGCCCTCGCCGGCTGGATTGAGGCGAGTGATGTGGACCCCAATGTTCGGACCACTGGGCGCGTTTCTTAAGCTAGCATTCTTGGAGGCTGCTCCGGTTTCTGTTTGGTCTGTGTTTCTCCGCGCCT
>JACQWK010000264.1 GCA_016209525.1 Verrucomicrobiota bacterium | reverse complement strand
TTCGTCTCAGTGCGGCGGCCCTCGTTATCGGCTGTGCCGACTGGACCGCGCAGGCCCAATCGCCCCAAATTCAAACCAGCCAGCCCGTCTATGCGCCCGGTCAGCCGATCACGGTGACGTTTCGGGACGGTCCGGCGAACGCCAAAGATTGGATCGGTATCTACCCGAAAGGCGTTACTCCCGGAAGCACGGGATCCACGCGCTGGAGCTATGTGAACGGCACCCAAACCGCTACCTCCGGTGTGGCTTCGGGTTCCGTGACCTTCGCCGCCGGCTTGTCCAGCAGCGGCACGTATGACGTGCATCTCTTGCGCGACGATGGCTATGCTATTCTGGCGAGCGCGGTCTTCAGCGTCGGCGTCGTCAGTCCGCCGCTGGCCACCGTCAAAGCCCTCACCTCTCGTTCCTGGGAAGTTCCCTATTTCGTCAACAATCATGACCCGCGGTTCAATGGCACGGCGCGGCTTTCCGGCGACGGCAAGAAACTTGTCCTGGTGCGCCAGCACGCCTTGGGCTTTGGGATCGCTTTGACGACGTGGCTGGGGGGCTTCGAAAACGCCTTGACGGAAAGCGACGTGGCTCAGGTTTATCTTTATGGCCTTGAAACAAAGGATCTGAAACCGATCCTCACTGGAGGACACGCGCAACGGAAGGCCCAGAATGGCCGGTCGTTACTTACCCAGATGGATTGCGCGGTCACGGCCGACGTGAACTACGATGGCAGCCGGGTCCTTGTTCTCCGCACCGATCAGCAGATGAGTTACTCAGCCGATGGTGTGGCCACGAGTCTTCTGAACCACACCGTCGTGCAATTGATCGAAACGCAAACTGGGCGAGTGATTTTCGAGAAGCGAATGGCTTCAGGGGGAATTTCCCAAAGCGGCTACGGGGTTAAACTCAACCAAGAAGGCACCCGTGCCGTTTTTCTGCACGAACCACGCGGAGAGCCCGGCCGGACATTCGGAGTGGACTATTTCGGAGCGGCACCCGTGCAGATTTTCTCTTTGGCTCTCTCCGGCAACACCGAGCCGACTAAACTTTCAGAAGGAGATGGAACCAATGCCCCCAAGCTCTACGCGGAGAGTCTAACGAGTGCCTTTTATTCCTTCGACATCGATGGTGCCGGCAGCCGGGTGGTATTTGCCTACTCCGACCCGAAGCAAGTGGTTGGGGTGAACTTCGACGGCACCGGCCGGCATGTGATCTCGACGAAGACGGACGTGCCTTACGTGAGCTTGACCCGGGACGGGGAGCATGCGGTCTATTCGTTCTGGGGCAACGGCAACACCCAGGACGATGACGCCACGTGGGTCAATACTTTTGCCGGGTCCGCCGAACGCGCGCTGATCCAGCGCGAAGTAGATCGGTTCAATTTCGACCAAACGAGCCTGTTCATCCCTGGCGCTGACGCCAAGGAACTCATCTATGCCTGGCGCGCCGAAGGCGGGCTTTACCGGCCGAGCGAGACGGAGCCAGCGATTAACATCAACTGGTGGCGTGGCAGACTGGTGGATGCCTCCGACGATCTGAAGACCGTCTTAACCGAAAGTGTTCCCGTCGGAGGGAGTCAGTTCGCGCCGCCGCGGACGTATTACATCAGTCGATTCGAGGAAGATTCGGATAAAGACGGGCTGGGGGACGACTGGGAGCGACTCCACTTTGGCGGTCTGGCGGAAGGGGCCCAAGGCGATAATGACGCGGATGGCTTTCGCAACGACGCCGAATACCAACTAGGCACCAGCCCCAAGAACAAGGATTCGGACGGCGATGGCATCGACGACGCAACCGAATTCAACCGCACGGGCACCGATCCGCTGGATGCGCGTTCCCGTCTCGCGGTAGAAAACGTGTCCGTCGCCGATGGGAACGTGCGGTTTCGGTGGAACACGGTGAATGGAAAGAGTTATCGCCTCCAGGCCACCTCCATTTTGGGCGCGGCGGACGGTTGGCAGAATCTTTCGGAAAGCATTCGAGGCGAGGGCAAGGTCGCCGAGTTCAACATTCCGCTCCCCAGCCAAAGTACCGCCATCTTTTATCGCCTCGTCCTGGAGTAGTGGGTATCAGGGACAAAGTCTCCTTGCTTCTCGGCGGAGATCAGGATCAGACATCCTGACCCGCGTGGAATTCCATGGCACCCATTGAGCCGGCGGGCCTACAACCTTTTGTTGCATATGCAACAAAAGGTTGTCATTCCGTTGCAAATTCCGGTTCAGTCATTTTCCAAACGTCGCGGAAATCGCGCTGCGGGTCTGGAGCTCTGAGGACGCTGGTATCAATCGCGACCGGCATAACCGAAGACCTGGGGAGCGGCGTCCATGGTCTGCTCTAACTGACGGCTGGAGCCGCGCTCGCGCAAGAGTTGAAGAAGTTAGGAACCGCTGGACCCCTTTATTTGCGGTGGGTTTGTTGCTCGTACGGATTCGCTTCACCAAAACGCCCAGTGCGATCCGCCGGAGTAAATCAGGTAGTTCGTCTTCCATTGGCTCGCGGCACGCCATCGAACCGCGCCGTCGAGCGTGCCGAATTGCACTTCGGGGCGCACCGCTCCCCGAATCCAGCGAGGAACCTCGAACGGATTGAGCGCTTCGTTAACGCCGTGGTGCTGGTGCCTGTCGATGCGACGACCGCGGCGCTCTACGGCCAGCTCAAAGCGGAGTTAATGACCGCTGGCCAGATCATTCCCGACAACGACCTTTGGATCGCGGCCCTGGCCAAACAGCACGACCTGATGCTGGTCAGTCGCGATCAACACTTCGGTCACGTCCTGGGGTTGAAGTGGGTTGTCTGGTGATTGATTGGGCTGCACCTGAAGTCCCGTCAGGTGCGGGCGGCTTGCGAGCTGTCCTGGCCCACCCCGATGCCGAGCGCGAGCGTGAGCATGGCCACGGCGGTGAAGCCGGGGCTCTTCAGCAGTTGGCGGAAGGCGAATTTCAAATCATTCATGAGAGTTGAGAGTCAGTTATCAGTTATCGGTTGTCAGTTGCCAGTCACGCATCACGCACCACGTTTTACGCTTTAACGTTTTAACGATTTAACGACGACGAAGTCATTCATGCCGCAGCGC
>JACQWK010000263.1 GCA_016209525.1 Verrucomicrobiota bacterium | reverse complement strand
GTATAGGCCCTGAGTCGGCGTGGTAATGCGGCTCCCGTCCAATTCGATAATCGGTTGCCCGGAGAAACCGGGATGCGTGGTGCCGTCGATGGTCATAGGCACGGTGATTGTGGGCAGAGAGAACCCTGGCCTGATGATGTAAGGCCCCGGACCTGGAATCTTAAACTCAATTGTGTTCCGGTCCGCGTCCACAGACTTTTTTGCATCCAGTATGGCCTGTCGGAGCGAGCCTGGGCCGCTGTCCTCAGTATTGGTCACGGTGAAAGTTGCGCCGAAACTCAATTGCGACGCGAGGAGGAAGATGGGCGAAAGTTTGGGAATTCGTTTTTGCATAGGCTTTGCTCGTGTTGAGTTAGAACGTTGGACGTTGGGCGTTGAGTGTTTTCATCTGGCGTTGGCGGAGCAGGAGCTCCGCACTACCTAGCGCGCCGCTCCCGCTGCGCCGTCCGTTGAAATCCAAATCACATCGGGCCTTCTACTGCCGTGGAAACGCGTTGGGCTGGCACGTGCTGTTCAACGGTTCCTTTCCCCTCACCCTGCCCCTCCCCAAGGAATGGGAATCGCCGTTACCGCCCTCGGACAGTCCAGAGCCGCCCGCCTTTCCATCTCCTTGCGGATGGTTCTCCCTCTCCCCAAGGGAGAGGGCCGGGGTGAGGGGAAAGGGGGCCGGTGACGATGCATAGACTTCGAAGCTTCGCGGACGGGATGAGCAGTCGTGCGGCTCATTTTAGAGAATCCCAAATTCGAAATCCCGTCACGGTCCCCACGACGGTTGGTAGCCGCCTTTGACAATCAACGTCGGCATTTGTGAGCCGTCCCCCGGCATGATGTAAATGCCGCCGGTGATGCGGGTGCCGCTGCGCGAGAAGACGATCCACGTGGCGTCGGGCGACCAGGCCGGCTGATTGTCCCCGGGCGAACCAACCGTGATTTGTGTCAAGACGAGCGTGACCGGATCGAAGGTGAACAGGTCATAGCCATTCTTGCTGTCGGTGTAATGGGCGAAGACGATCTTGGCCGAAGGCGCCCAAGCTGGTCTGACATCGTCGCCGAGGAACGCCAGGATTTGTTGATCTTGATCGAGCGATGATGCGTTGGCGTTGACAAGATGCAATTCGTTGTCCGCATGGGAGCAGTATTCACGACACACGAAGACAATTTGCGCGCTGTCCGGCGACCAGGCTGCGTCGCCACCATGCGTAGTCAGTTGCCTCAGGCCGCTGCCGTCGGCGTTCATCACCCAGATTCCCCTGTCATTCGCTCTGAAGGCGATCCGGGTACCATCGGGGGACCAGGCCGGATCGACCCCGAACGAAGTCAGGCGCACGCGAGGATTGCCTGATCCCTCTGGGGCAGCAAACATTACGTAAATTCCCTCGATGATGTTCTTCCGGATCGAGTAAAAAACGATTCGGGTCCCGTCCGAGGAGAGCTTGGGAGTGTATTCGCTGCTCTGTTGGGTGGTAGTGAGTCGCTGGACCAGGCCGTTGTCGAGGTGCAGCAAATAAAGATCGCCGCCGTTGCCATAGACAATCTTGCCCGTCAGCCCGCTTTGGCCTTGTACTGCGGAAATGCTCAAATTTAGAGCAACGAAGGTGAGAATAATGCGTATGCTGATGTTCATGGTGTTGTCCTCTATTTTTTCGTGTCGATGATTGATTTGCTGTCTGAATTCAGGTTGATGTATCAATTGCCTTTTCCTCTATGCGGTTCCCGGACGGCTTTAGTCTGGATCGCATCATTTCACGCTGAAGCGTCATTGCCCCACGACGCGGAAGAACTCGATCCCGGCTGGTTTGGGCAGGGTCAGAGGTGGGGTGAGGTCATTGCCCATCTCCGTCCACGCAGGTACTCCGAGGTCTGAGCTTCGCTGAAGTCGGAACGGCGGCACGCCCCCGGTCCAGTTCAGGATGAGTTGATTCCCTTGCAAGGCGAGGGTGGCCTGCAAGGGCGAACTGAAAACGGAGACCGTGTCGTTGAACGTAGTCGTCCCCTCCACCGGTACCCAGGTGAGGTTCAGGGTCGCCGTCACCACGATTGCGTTGGTCCTGTTGGCGGCCAGCGGAATGCCGGGAGCGGACCAAGCCTCCGTGCCGATGGCATCGCCCCTTCGGTTCAGGGCCAGATTCAACCAAGACACTTTCGAAACGGGATAGGCGAACCCTTGAGCTGACCCACGGAGATCCAGGAAGTCTGCTCCGGTCCGATAGGTCGTTTCGAGCGTGCGGCCCGTGATAGCCAGAGAAGGCAAGGTCACTTGACCCCGGCGTTGGGAGAAGAGCCAATCTATGTGAGGCGCGGAATTAGCGGCTGTTACGGCCTCGGAGTGCGTGCCCGAGTTATAGACGGTCAGCAACGCACGCCCGCCAGCGGCGCGCAGGTCGGCGATGAACGTGCGGGTGTACGATCCCTCCGTGGCCGACTCGAAACCCCAGACGGGCACGTGCTTCATGAGGGGCACTTCGGCTTTGGGAATGTTTGCCACTGCGGAGCGGATCGCCGCGCCGGCGAAGAGGTTTGGCCGCTTGGCCAGGAGCTGCATCAGCGGCCCGCCCCCAATGGAAGTTGCGCTCAGATAGATTCGATCCGGGTCAATCCTGAATTCGGACAAGAGCCGGTCGAGCAACTCGCTGAGCGCACTGACGTCCGCGTCGGTCCACCCAACATTCTGTTCATGGGTGGGCAGAACCAAAATGGCCGGATCCGTTTTCTGTTGGCGATAGGAGATGTAACGGATAATGCCGGGCTTGTTCCCGAACCAGTCGAGGACGGCCGCCTCGTACAACCCCGCGTGGTGGAGGTGGAGAACCAACGGATAACGACGCCCAGGATCATAGCGCTCCGGGAGATGATAGAAGTAGGGCATCCGGACACCGGTGGAGTTGACAAAATCGGATTGGCGAATATCCGAAGATGGTGGCACGATCCACAACCGCGATGGCGGGCTGATAGTCCTGCCCTCCGGGTTTCTAACCTCCACCGTGTAATCACCTTCATCGTCGCGCTCCGCCCCGGTAATCGTGAGCGTGCTGTTCGTTTCTCCAGCCAGGTCTTTGCCATCCAGGCGCCATTGAAAACTGAGCGGTTCGACGCCGGCGGCGCTGACCGTGAACGAGACGTTCTCGCCCAAATGGACCGACTTCGGCCTAATTCCCGAAGTGAGCTGGATCGTCGGGCCGCTTTGGCCTCGGGCTGCGGAAATGCTCAAACTCAGAGCAAGGAAGACGAGTGAAATGCGCATGCTGATTTTCATGATGTGGTCGTTTGTTTTTTTGTGTCGATGCTTGATTTGCTATACATCCAAATGTGGCCTGTGCCGACGGAGCGCGGACGACCTGAATCTGGCCGTCAAAGAATTCATTCCGAAGCTCCAACGGTGATTGTTGGCCCAAAGAGACGAAATTGATTTGTCCGTTGGAACTCCACATGGCCATCGCGGAAAGCGACGTTGTGACCATTGTGGAATGGCTTTTTGTCGGCCAGCATCCATTCCCGCGTTAATTCGGGCACATCCTCGTAGCCCGGCACATGATAGGAGTCGAACTTGGGGTCTCTATTCGACGGACACCTGGCCAGGCGCACAGGGGGCTCGCTCTCCGCCTCGTCGTCTTCCAAGTAAAGCGAGTACCAAATCACCAGTTGACAAAGGTTCGACGCACACTCCATGCGCTGTGCTCTCCGGCAAGCGGAATGGAATACCGGAAAAAGAAGCGCTGCGAGAAAACCAATCACACCGATCACGACGAACAGTTCCAGCAGCGTGAATGCGGATTTCCAATTCGGCACGAGGCGAACGGCGCCTGGGAAGACGTTGAGGCAGATGAAACTCATACGCTGTTGCCTTTCCCTATGAGGTTCGTTGGCTTCAGCGTTTTTTGAGAAAAAATTTTGCGAAAAATGCGCCTGGCTCACGAATCTATGGGTAGCCACCATGATTGCTCGATCAGGTATTGGGACGGTGAACCGTAGGAGCCGACGTAAGGAGACTCTGACTTTTGGGCGAGGAGAAGTGAGCCTCCTTACGTCGGCTCCTACGGGGAGGTTCATGGAAAGCCTCGACGCCAATTTTGGCGCGCATTGAGACCATAAACCCAAAATGCGTAAGTCGTTCGGAATCAAGCCAGGCATTTTCAGGTTCATGGAGAGGTCCTAAGCCGCATCAATTGCGTCGAACCACCGATGAGCACGAAAAAACACCAATGAAACCCGAAACATGGCCTGCTTCGACGTCTGTCCTGCAAAGCCACTGGATGGTGACAGTCGCCAACACGAACAACGAGCACCGAGAACCCAACCGATTCGCGGGCATTCGTATTCCTGTCCAAAAAAGTGTGCGCAGACCGCGGGGATTTTTTGCCGCAAGAGAACGCAAAGATCGCATAGACTCGTTCGTTTTTCTTTTGTGTTCTTTGTGTTCTTTTGTGGCTACCCGGTGGTTCGCGGCTCTCCCGCGCTGGGTCCATTCGTGGTTTCTTTCTGCAGCGTTGCGGCTAAACTGATCGCTATGGCCACTAGCGCGGATGAGTTTATTCCGACCCGGAAGAGCCTGCTCAGCCGTTTGAAGGATTGGCAGGATCAGGAAAGCTGGCGCGATTTTTTCAATACGTACTGGAAGTTGATCTACAGCGTCGCCATCAAGGCCGGGCTGACGGACTCGGAAGCGCAGGAAGTCGTGCAGGAAACGGTCATCACCGTGGCCAAGAAAATGCCGGACTTTAGATACGATCCGGCGATCGGATCATTTAAATCATGGTTGCTGACGATCACCCGGCGGCGGATTACCGACCAGTACCGCAAGCGGCGGTCAAACAGCGTGTCCGAGGAATTCGCGGTGAGCGTTTCGGGCGAATCGGAGGGAACCTCGCGGACGTCAACCCTGAACCGGATCGCCGCCCCAGCGAGCTTCGACATCGAGGCGGTCTGGGACCAAGACTGGGAACGAAACTTGACAGACGTGGCGTTGGAAAAGGTCAAACGTTTGGTCCGGCCGAAGCAGTTTCAAATGTTCGATCTGCATGTGATGCGGGATTGGCCGGCGCAAATGGTGGCCGCCACGCTGCACACGACCATGGCCCGAGTCTATTACGCGAAGTTCAAGATCACCGCGCTCCTTCGCAAAGAGATGAAACACCTGGAAAAGAACATGGGTCGGTTATGAAGCTAAAGGCAGCACTTGGACTCACCGCTGAGATCGCAGCGCGACGAAGCCGCAACCGAATGTACCGCGGATTACGCGGATCACGCG
>JACQWK010000262.1 GCA_016209525.1 Verrucomicrobiota bacterium | reverse complement strand
GGTGAGGGGATTCCAAATCCTAAGAAGGAGTGATCAACTTGGTTCAGCTTGAATGGAGATGGATATGACAACCCCAGCTACGGCTGTTGAACCGACGGCCAATCATCAAGCTCCTGACATGGACTTGCCGAAAGAAGGCGAACTTCCGCTGATGGAAGAGATCGAAACCCGGCCCGAGGATCATCCCATCGCCTCCTTTCTTCGCATGGACCGGATGCCACACATCTGGTGTCCCGGCTGTGGACTCGGCACGGTCGTCAAGTGTCTGGCCAGCGCCCTTGAGGAATCCGCCATCAATCTGGACAAGGTTTCGATTGTCTCGGGCATCGGCTGCACCGGCCGGGCCGCGGGCTACCTCAAGTTGGACGCATTTCACACCACGCATGGCCGCGCCATCCCCTTCGCCACCGGACTGAAATTAAGCCGGCCGGAGTTGCAGGTCGTGGTGTTTTCCGGAGACGGGGATTTGTCGGGCATCGGCGGGAATCATTTGATCCACGCGGCGCGGCGGAACATGGATCTGCTGGTGATTCTGGTGAACAATTTCATCTATGGAATGACCGGCGGCCAGAGCGGGCCGACCACGCCGGTGGGAGCGAAATCGTCCACGATGCCGTTCGGGAACTTCGAGCGGCCTTTCAACCTGCCGCATCTCGCCGCGAGTTGCGGTGCCAGTTACGTGGCCCGCTGGACCTGCCTGGACACCCGGCGCCTCGCGAAATCATTTGGCGAGGGCCTGAAGCGAAAAGGGTTTCGTCTCATCGAGGTCATCACTCCATGCCCCACTCTCTATGCCCGCCTGAACAAACTCGGAACCGGGCTCGACCTGATGAACTTCTATCACGAGAAGGTGGAAATCCGGCACGGCGCAGACACGCGGGACTTGGAGATCGATTTCCAGGGCAAGATCATTTGCGGCAAGTTTGTGGACCAGGAGCGGCCCACCTACCTGGAAATGATGCACGATCACTACCGGAAGATCCTCGGCGAGAAATATGTGCCCATGCCTCCGGAAGGGGGAATCCTTCGCGAACCGGAGGCGGAGAAGGGACTTTAACCACAAAATGCGCGAAGCGCACGAAATGAACAGAATGGAAATTCGAGTGACTGGTTTCGGCGGTCAGGGCGTTGTGCTCTCGGCCTACATCATCGGGTGCGCTTGCGCGGTGCATGCGGGCAGACACGCGACCATGATTCAGAGCTTCGGCCCGGAAGCGCGCGGTTCGGCCTGCAGCGCCACTTTGGCGGTCTCCGACGCCGAAGTGCTGTATCCGTACATTCAGCGGACTGACATCCTCGTGGCCATGTCGGCTGAGGGCTATGAAAAGTATCACGGTGAACTCAAGCCGGATGGCATCTTGATTCACGAAAAGGATCTGGTTCACCCGAACTCTGATGACGGACATCACGCCTTTGGAATTCCCTCCACGCGAATCGCGGAATCGCTCGGAAGGACCATGGTACAAAACATCGTGATGGTAGGCTTCACCGCGGCCGTGACTCGGATCGTGCCGCACGAAGCGATCCGCAACGCCGTGAAAACATCCGTCCCGGCCGGAACGGAAGAATTGAACCTCAAGGCCTTTGACGCGGGCTGGGCTTATTTCGAAAAGGAATATGGTCCGTCAGCCGGGAAAGCGGGCCAACCGGGCTTGGCGGAAGCCCTTCGCTAAACCGCAAGCATTCAGTCGGAAACCACGAATGAACACGAATGCACGCGAATCGGATTGGGTTTCGACAGGGGTCTCCGTCGGCCGGGCGCATCTTGACACTGCCACGGTGATGGGTAGGGACAGCGCGCCTGCGCTGTCCGCGCCGCGTTCAGCGGCGCAACCGGAACGCCTCCGTTGGCGGCGGGATTCAAGTTCCGCCCGCGGCACGCGGGCGGGATCGCCGGAAGCCCGGCGTCCCTACCATTGGGCGGCAGTGTTAAGCTCCGCCCTCGTCCCTCGTAGAGGCCACTCTTTAGTGACAACAACAAAACCATTCCAGGTCCGTTCCGCCGCCGTCTTGATTCGTGTTTATTCGTGTCCATTCGTGGTTCAACTCATCGATCGCTACTAATTGTGGACACGATCCCGAATAACAAACTGGATGGGGACGAACCCTTGACCGAAAAGCGGGCGCTCGTGCTCGGCGGCGGCATCGCGGGCATCCAAGCCGCGCTCGACCTCGCCCACGCGGGCATTCGAGTCACTCTGGTGGAAAAGTCACCGGCGCTGGGCGGACGCATGGCCCAGCTCGACAAGACGTTTCCCACCATGGATTGCGCCATCTGAATTCTCGGGCCCAAGGCCATGGATGCCGGTCGGCATCCGCTCATCGAAGTCATGACCAATACCGAGCTCGTCGGTCTGGAAGGGAAAGCCGGCGAATTCCGGGCGCGGCTGCGCAAGAATCCGCGCTACGTGCGCGAGGACCGTTGCGTGGCTTGCGGCCAATGCGCAGAGGCTTGCCCGCAGATCGGCGGAAATGAATTCGACCTCGGCCTTAAGGCCCGCAAGGCGATTTACCGGCCCTTCCCGCAATCGGTGCCGTCGGCCTACGTGATCGATCGGAACGCATGCATGAATTTTCTGGGATTTCTCAGCGAGCCGCAGCTCAAAAGGCTCCGGAAGGTCCAGGATTTCAAGAAACGGAAACCGCCGCCACCGGAACGGCCGGCCAATATGCTGGTGTGCGGGCACTGCGCGAAGGTGTGCGACGTGGACGCGATTGATTTCGACATGCCGCCGGAAGAAACCATTCGCGAGGTCGGATCCGTGCTCGTCGCTGTCGGCTTCCAGGAGTTCGACGCGCGAGCGCTTGGCAATTACGGCTATGGCCGGTTCCAGAACGTGGTGACGAGCCTGGAATTGGAACGGATGCTCAATGCCTCCGGCGTGACCCGGGGCCATGTCGTGCGCCCTTCGGACATGAAGACGCCCAAGCGGATCGTTTTTGTCCAGTGCGTGGGAGCGCGGGGGGAGGGAGGAAGACCCTACTGCAGCCGGTTCTGCTGCATGAACGCCGTCAAAGACTCAATGCTCATCCGGCAGCATGATCCCGAAGTCGAAACCGTGACGATCCTCTATACCGATCTCAGAGCCTTTGGCAAAGGGTTCGACGATTTCGTGCAGCGGTCTCGCGACGAACACAGCGCCATTTATCTCCGAGGCCGTCCCGCGAAGATCGAGCGCATTCCGGAGGACGATACGCTGATGATCTTCGTCGAGGACACGCTCGAACACCAACCTCGCCGCCTCCCGGCCGATCTGGTCGTCCTTTCCATCGCCGCGGCGCCGAACGAAGGGGCCCTGGAACTCGCCCGCATCCTGGGCATTGAGACGGATGCCTACGGTTTCGTGGCCCGCCGTGATCCCGCGATCTCAGCCGTGGAAACAACGCGAGAAGGAATCTTCGTTTGCGGCAGCGCCGTCGGCCCGCAGGTCATCCCGGACTGCGTGGCTCAAGCTTCCGCGGCGGCGGCCCGAGCGGAGCTGTTTCTCTGCGGGCAGCGTGTGAAGGAACCATCAGCCGCCGTGCAGCCTCTGGATCTCTCCGGCCCTCCTCGGGTGGGCGTGATGATCTGCCATTGCGGCGTGAACATCGCGGGAGTTCTGGACGTTGAGGAGTTGGCGAAGTATGCCGCGACCATTCCAAACGTGGTGGTGGCGAAGACCCATCTCTTTTCGTGTTCGGCGACCGGGCAAGGAGAGTTGATCGATCTCATCGGCGAGCACGGGCTCAACCGCGTGGTCGTCGCCGCCTGCACGCCGCGGACACACGAACCGATTTTCCAGGAAACCTTGGCACGGGTTGGGTTTAATCCTTACCTCTTCGAGATGGTTAATATTCGCGATCAATGTTCCTGGGTGCACGCAAAAAGCCGGCGCGAGGCGCAAGCAAAGGCTCGCGCGCTCATCCGCATGGGAGTCGCCCGAGTCCACTACCTGGCGCCGCTGGTGGAAGGCAAGTCACCGATGACTCCCGCGGCGCTCGTCATCGGCGGAGGAATCGCGGGCATCGAAGCGGCCACTGATCTGGCCGTGCAGGGATTTGCCGTCACGCTCGTGGAGAAGGAAAGCCGGCTGGGCGGCCGCTTGGCGGAGCCAAACCTGAAATACCTCTATCCGAACATGCGCCTCGCCGCCGAAGTCCTGGAGCAGAAGCTGGAACGGTTGGAGGCCAGCGGCGCGAAAGTTCTGCTGAACACAGAAGTCGAAAAAATTGCGGGCTTCGTCGGCAACTTCGAGGTGACCTTAGTGAAGCGGTCGCGGGATAGACTACCGTCGCGTCCCCCTCACCCCGGCCCGCTCCCTAGGGGAGAGGGAGAACAGTCCGACGCGCATCGACAAGCCCAGCCAGTCGGGCTGGCCGATGTGCCAGCCGCACTTTACCCTCCCCCTGAGGGAGAAGGCCAGGGAGAGGGGGAACTCGACGTCCAACAACCGGGCGATGTGGCTGCTCCCATGGACCCAACAGCAACCGGCCCGCGCGAAGAGAAAATATTTGTCGGAGCGATCATCCTCGCAACTGGAGCGTCCCTCTACGAACCCCAAAACGAGTTCGGTTACGGCGCCTTTCCCAACGTGCTCACCAGCGCGGAACTCGAGCGCCTCTTTTCGGAAGGCCGCGGAGCCGAAGCCGCCGCGAACGGCAGGCGGGCCGCGCCCGCAGCGGCCTCGTTGCCGCCTGTGCCCGCAGATAACTCCGAGACGCAGGTTGTGGCCGGTGCCGCTGCGGGTCGAAACGGTCCGCGGTCCACAGATTCGCGAGGCGTGCGAGGGCCTAGGACTGGTTCCGCAGAGAATGGCGGGGCGATCACGATTGACGGACGACGGCCCCGAAGCGCCGCATTCATCCTGTGCGTCGGCTCGCGCGATCCCAAGGGCTTCACCGGATGTTCGCGCTATTGTTGCCCAACCGCCATCAAGCAAGCCATCCAGCTTTGCCGGCAAGGCATCGACACGACAATCTTCTACCGAGACATCCGCACCATCTCGACAGGCGCCGAAGAAATGTATCGCCAGGCCCGGGGCATGGGAGTGCTCTTCGTGCGCATCCCGCCTGGCGAGAAACCCGAAGTCATCGGGAACGGACGCGCCGAGGCGGTGCGCTGCTATGATGAGTTGCTGGGGCGGCGCCTGGAAGTCCCGGCCGACCTCGTGGTGTTGAGCGTCGGCATGCGGCCGAGACAACCTGAGACGGCGAAGTTTCATGAGATGCTCAAGATCAGCCTTGGACTGGATGGCTTTTTCTTGGAGCGGCACCCTGAATTGGCCCCGGTGGAAACATCGGTGGAAGGAATCTTTGTCGCCGGGACCGTGCAAGGCCCGAAGGACATCGTGGACAGCGTGGCTCAAGCGTCCGCCGCCGCCGCGAAGGCTTCCGTTCTATTGGCGCACGATCAAGTGAAACTGCATCCGGCGGTCGCGGTTGTGGATGAGGTGAAATGCCGGGCGTGCGGTCAATGCGTCGAGATTTGCCAGTTCCAAGCCCCGCAAATCGTCGAAGTGACCCCCGGCGTTTTTGCGGCCCGCATCAATCCTTCGCTGTGCAAGGGCTGTGGAACTTGCGCGGCCTGGTGTCCTTCCGGCGCGATCACCGCCCGGCATTTCACCGATCGCCAAGTGCGCGCGATGATCGACGCGGTCTTCACGGAAGAGGAGATGGCGCCAGCAATTTCGGACTAAACCTGAGGCATCAAGCAATGGACGGCTTAAAAAAATGTGTGGGTCTGGTGGATTGTTGGACCTCGAGTCCTGTAGCGAGGTGGTGGCTTGGGCTAGCCTCGCCTTCCCCCTCACCCCGGCCCTCTCCCCAGGGGAGAGGGAGCAACGTTTGCCGCGCCTGGACCTATTGGGAACCGCCCGCATTCTTCGCGCACGTAGTCCGTCCTTCCCTCTCCCTGAGGGAGAGGGCCAGGGTGAGGGGGAACGGCATGGCCACTCGCCTACGGCCACGGGAATATTCCGAATCGATCATCGTTTCACTCTTTAATCGCAACGTTAGGTTTCATCTACCATGACTGCGACTGAATCTTTGCCACCAGCGGCCCAAGTTGCGCAGGCGCAAAGACGGGAGTCCATTTCGTGGAATCTGCGGCTGGTGGTGTTCGCCTGCAACTGGTGCTCCTACGCCGGAGCCGACACCGCGGGCGTGTCGCGAATCCAGTACGAACCGTACTTTCGGATCATCCGCGTCATGTGCTCCGGACGGATCCAGCCCGACTTTGTCCTTCGCGCTTTCGAGAAGGGGGCCGACGGCGTGCTGATGTCGGGTTGTCATTTCGGCGATTGCCATTACGTCTTTGGCAACCGCCGCGCCGTCGAACAATTCGAGAAGATCAAACGCGTGCTCCGGTTGCTCGGCATCGAGGAGCAGCGGCTCCGTTTGGAATGGATCAGCGCGGCCGAAGGCGCCCGATTTGCCCGGATCATCAATGAGTTTACGGACCAGATCCGAAGATTGGGGCCGAGCCTGTTGGCGGGCAAACGCAATCCTTATGCAGGATCTCCTCACAGCGGTTAGAGAAAGCAGAGCTTGGGCCTGCTACGACTGCGGGAAGTGCACCGCCGCGTGCCCCATCGCGCGCATCGGCGGAAGCTTGAGCCCCCGGCGCCACGTCCTGAAGGCGAACTCCGGCCAGCAGAAGGAAATCCTTCAGAACGGCACTCTGTTCAGTTGTCTCACTTGCCGTATGTGCGACCAGCGCTGTCCGGCCACTGTGGCCTACACCGATCTCATTCAGAAGCTCCGAGCGCTTGCGTTCCGCGGCGGCGTCGAGCCGGAATGCCCGCACGGAGGCGCCTTGCAGTCGCTCATGCGCATGATGGCCAAAGGTGAAACACATCAGGATCGGCTCCGTTGGCTGAGTCCCGATCTGAAGTCAGACCCGGAGAAAGGCGAAGTTTTCTATTGGACCGGATGCAATGTTTACTATGACGCGTTCTTCTCCGATTTCCCGGTGGCCACGCTCAAAGGCACGAAGGCGGCCGTGGGCCTGATGAACAAACTCGGCGTCGTCCCGGTGGTGTCGGCGGACGAACGCTGCTGCGGGCACGATCTGCTCTGGAACGGCGACCGGAAACATTTCGAATTGCTCGCACAGCATAACGTCAAGCTCCTGGAGGCCAGCGGCGCACAAACGCTGGTGACCTCGTGCGCCGAATGCCTTCGGACCTGGAAAATCGATTACGAACCGTTCTTCTCCAGCAAGCCGCCAAGGATGCTCCACATCAGCGAGTTTCTGGCGGAACATTTGCAGGAGCTGAAGAATCTGCTGGAAACCCGTAGCCGCCGACGTGAGGAGGCGGACTCTCCGTCAACCCCCGACGGAAACATAGACCTTTTCACCTCGACGGCTGCACCTTCACCTCAAGTTCGAACAGGCTCCGCCCTGGAATCTAAGACACCAACTTCCGTCACTTTCCAAGATCCCTGCCGTTTGGGACGTCACCTTGGCATTTACGATCCGCCGCGCCAGGTGCTCTCCGTTCTGCCTGGGATCAAGCTGGCGGAGATGCGAAATCGGGCGGGCGCAGCGCTGTGTTGCGCCGGCGGAACGTGGTCCAATTGCGACCGCTTTGCCAAGCAAATCCAAGTGGAACGCCTGCGCGAAGCGCGAGCCACCGGCGCAAGCGTGCTCGTGACCGCGTGCCCGAAATGCCAGATCCACTTCCGCTGCGCGATGAAGGATCCGAGGCTCCGAGGAGAGACCGAGATCGAAATGAAAGACGTGTCCGAAGTCGTGGCCGAGGCGATCGCCCAAGCATTCGAGAAGCAAGTCCGCGAATCATGCGAATGAACACGAATCCACCGACTGCAGCGAGCAGGTTAATCCGTAGCTTTTCAAGAGAGGAGCCGTGGGATCGGCTACATCATCTTCCCCCTCACCCCAGCCCTCTCCTCAGGGAGAGGGAGAACGTATCGCCGCGTGTCGCCCATGCCTGCGTGCCCTGTTTGTCTGAACGCTGGGATGGAGTCCCCCTCTCCCTGGGGGAGAGGGCCGGGATGAGGGGGAACGCGACAATCGTTCCGCCGGCGCAGCAGGCCATTGCCAGGACAACTCAGTAACCGAGAGGTAACAAGGTTATGAACGACGAGCCTACAAATCACGGGTTGCGGATCGGCGTCTTTGTCTGCGACTGCGGTTTGAATATTGCCGGCACGGTTGATTGCGGCGCTGTGACCGAGTACGCCAAAACGCTGCCGGACGTCGTCTGCGCGATGCGGAACAAGTACACTTGCGCCGAGCCCGGCCAGAACGAAATCAAGGCGGCCATCCAGCAGCACCGCTTGAACCGCGTGGTGGTCGCTTCCTGCACGCCGCGCCAGCATGAACTCACCTTCCGGCAGTGCGCGCGCGCCGCGGGTCTGAACCCGTACCTAATGGAGATGGCCAACCTTCGCGAGCATTGCTCGTGGGTGCATCCTCGCGATCGCGAACGAGCGACCCGGAAAGCCAAAGACCTTGTGGCCAGCGCGGTGGCAAAAGCCCGGTTCCTGCAGCCGCAGGAGGAAGCGTCGGTGCCCGTGGCCAAGGCCGCGTTGGTGATCGGCGGCGGCGTGGCCGGCATCGAAACCGCGCTTCAGCTCGCCGACGCGGGTCATAAGGTCGTCCTGGTTGAAAAACAACCGTCCATCGGCGGGATCATGGCCCAGCTCGACAAGACCTATCCCACGATGGATTGCTCGATATGAATTCTGGGGCCCAAGGCCCTGGATGCCGGTCGGCATCCGAACATCGAGCTCCTGACGTGGAGTGAAGTCGAGGAAGTGTCGGGGTACGTCGGCAACTTCACCGTGAAAATTCGTAAGAAAGCCCGTTACGTCGATCCAACCTTGTGCAACGCCTGCGGGGAATGCGCTAAGGTGTGTCCGGTGGCCAAGCCCGACGAGTTCCAAATTGGACTCTCCTCCCGGCGCGCGATCTACATTCCCTTCCCGCAAGCCGTGCCCAGCTCCTATATCCTCAGCATGGACGATTGCCTCGGCAATAATCCGATCGCCTGTGGAAAGTGCGCCGAAGTCTGCGAGAAAAAGGCGATCGACTTCGATGACCGCGACGAAATCATCACGAGAAGCGTCGGCGCTGTTGTCGTCGCAATCGGCTTTGACGTTTACGACCCAACCGAGTTGGACGACTACGGCTACGCCCGTTTCGACAACGTGATTACGTCGATGGAGTTCGAGCGCCTGATCTGCGCGGCGGGTCCCACGGCCGGTCATTTTGTGCGGCCCAGCGATCGGCAGCACCCCAAGCGCATCGGCTTCGTCCAGTGTGTCGGCTCCCGGAATGCGAAAATCGGCCGTCCTTACTGCTCGAACATCTGCTGCATGAACACGGTCAAGGACACCTTGCTCTTGGCCGATCACTATCCGGACGTGGAAACGTTCGTCTTTTACCAAGACATCCGCGCGTTCGGAAAATCGTTCGAGGAAATGTTCCAGCGGTCGAAGGAAGCCGGCACGCGCTACATTCGCGGCCTGCCGGGCGATATCGAAGAAGATCCGAAGACGCGCAACCTCTTCGTGACGGTCGAAAACACGACGGCCGGGAAGGTCGAGCGGCACGAGCTCGATCTGGTCGTGCTATCGGTCGGAGTTCAGCCGCCGAAAGATCTGGGCAAGATTTCACGGCTGATGACGCTTTCGAAAACTTCCGAAGGCTTCTTTTTGGAATCCCATCCGAAGTTGAAGCCGGTGGATGCGCCCACTCGCGGCGTTTTTTTCGCGGGCGGTTGCGAAGCTCCGAAGGATATCAAAGACACCGTCTGCCAGGCCGGCGCCGCCGCTTCGCGCGCCGGAACGTTGCTCAACGCGGGCCGGATCAAGATCGAAGCGACGACCAGCCACATCGATGCTGAACTCTGCAAGAAGTGCGGTTTGTGCGCCGCGGTCTGCCCCTTCGCCGCCATCACCTGGAAGAAAGGCGAAGTGGCTGTCGTGACGGAGGCGATGTGTGCCGGTTGCGGAGCCTGTGCGGCGACGTGCGCCTTTGCCGCCATCACCATGCGCCATTTCACCGATGAGCAGATATTCGCCCAAGTGCGCGCGATCCTGGCCGAGGATCCGCAGGACAAAATCCTCGCGTTCGCCTGCAACTGGTGCTCTTACGCCGGCGCCGACATGGCCGGCATCTCGCGACTTCAATATCCAGCCACCAACCGCGTCGTGCGGACGATGTGCTCGGCGCGTGTCTCTGAAGAGATGGTGCTGGAAGCGTTCCGGTGCGGCGCGCCGGTCGTGCTCGTTTCCGGGTGCCACTATGCCGACTGCCATTACATCAACGCCAACCGCCAGACGGTCAAGCGCGTCCAGCGGCTCTGGGACCGGCTGGAAAGAGCGGGGATTCGGCCCGAGCGCCTTCAGCTCGAATGGATCAGCGCCGCGGAAGGCCAGAAGTTCGCCAAGGTGATGCACCGTCTGGAGGAGCTGAGAGAGACGGTGACCTCGGAAGAAATCGAACATGCGCGCAAGGCGCTTCAACCGAAACCGAAAAAACAAGGGAAGGAAGAAGGAACCAAAATCGCCGAAGCTGTGGCATGAGGAGCAACATTGCATGTCGGGATCAGTTTCGAGGCTCCGAATGCAGGAACGAACGAAGAATAGACCTAGCCATCACATGAAAACATTGTCCGACACCAAGGTTAACCTCTCCGAGCAGACCCGCGCTCAAGTCACCAGCATCCTCAACCAGTTGCTGGCCGACTTGTCCGATCTCTGTTCGCAGTGCAAACAGGCGCACTGGAATGTGCGTGGAAGCCTTTTCTATCCGCTGCACAAAGTCTTCGACGACCTGGCAGAGAGCATCGGGGGACACCTGGACCCGCTGGCGGAGCGCATTACGGCTCTAGGCGGGGTCGCGAGCGGCACGGTTCGTCAGGCGGCGGCGCTCTCGGCGCTCCCGGAATTTCCTCACGGACCATCGGAAGGCTTGGCTTACGTGACCGCCATGATCGACCGGTTCGGCTTGGCTGCGAACGCCGTGCGCAAAGCCATTGACGATACCGCTGCGCTGGGCGACGCGGGCACTGCGGATTTGCTCACCGGCGTCTCGCAAGACTTGGACAAAGGACTCTGGTTTCTAGAGGCCCACACTCGATCATGAGGGACCCAATGGCATCCACATTGGAAACGTTTCGATGTATGGCCTGCGGCTCAGAGTTTCAGGAGCCTGTTGAAAAGGGCGAGGACAAGGAACGTTCCTGCCCCAAATGCCGATCCAACAGCATCCGGCAGATTCGGCGGAAAGAACCCGGCGCAAAACCACCCATACGGTCATCGGGCGGTTCCTAGCTGATTTCGATGACCTATTGGCAGGACCAAATCCGAATGACGAAATCCGAAATCCGAAAGAAGTCCGAAGCGCGAAATCTGAAGCCCCGCGAGTCAACTGACGATTTTCCACATTCTTTCTGATGATTATGACGCGATCTGCTGCTGCCGTTGACGACCCGGAAGAACTCGTGCGCGTGAATTTCGACTTCCGGCGCGAGTTGGCCCGCAAGGTCGAAGGAAACTTGTCGAACTTCTGCTATCAGTGCGGCGCTTGCGTGGGCGATTGTCCGGCCGCGGCCTACAGCCGCGAGTTCAATCCCCGCGAGATCATGTTGAAAGTGCTCTATGGCCTCGGCTCGGAATTGCTCAAGCCCGATTCCATCCTGTGGCACTGCACCAACTGCTACAATTGCCACGAACGCTGTCCCCAGCAGGTTAAGCCGGTCGAGGTGATCATCTCGCTGAAAAACATGCTGGCGGATCGGGGCATTTACCCCGGAGGGATCGACAAGATCATCAAGGCCGTTGAGACGACGGGACGAACGACGCCCGCCAGCTCCGCGGTGGACCGGCAGCGCGAACAGTTTGGCCTGCCTCCGATCCGTCCGGTGAACGCCGCCGAAATCCAGAAATTGCTCGAGCCTGTCGCCGAGGGGGCAGACGAGGTGTCGCAGACCGCAGAATCTCTTGTTGAACCCACCCCTGCACCCCTCCCAGGAGGGGAACGAACAATGGCGACGAGCAACGAAGCTCCCCTCCTGGGAGGGGTAGGGAGCACTGCTGTTGAATTAAGAATGAATTCGATTCCATCCCGAGCAGGTCTTGCTCTTACTCGTACTCGTAATCTTAATCTCTCCAGGGAGTTCGGGAGTAAGAGTAAGAGCACGTTTAAGAGCAAGAAACGGCCGGTTGACCTTAGTTCAACAGCCGTGGGGGTAGCGGGTGGGTGGACTCACGGGCAGGGGCAAGGATCACCCAACCGAGCACCCGAAGCAACTTCGGCCAAGAACGGCCTTAAAGACTCCAAGACCAACCAGCCTCCGAGTGTAACGATCGACCTCGAAGGGCTCGCGTCTCGCCTTCATGAAGTGCCTGTGCCGGCCGGCAATTATGGGCGCCTGTCGGTCACGGCCAAACATCTGCTTTGGACTGCCCGCGACACAGGCTTCGACGCCAAACGCCATCTCAAACAACTCGAGATCACCCACAAGGATCCCAAACCGAAGACGCTCGTGGAGGACATCGCCAGTTATGAGCTTAGCGCGGACGGAAAGAAGCTCCTCCTCCGCAAAGGCGACAACTTTCATGTCATTGCTTCCGACGCCGCCGCACCCGCGAAACTTGACGACACGCGTGTGAATCTTGACGGCTGGACTTTTATGCTCGATCCGCGCGAGGAATGGCGCCAAATCTTCACCGAATCGTGGCGCATGATTCGCGACTTCTTCTATGATCGCGGACTGCACGGGCTGAATTGGTTCGCCATTCTGAAGAAGTACCTGCCCCTCGTGGATCGGGTGAGCGATCGCAGTGAACTGAGCGACTTGATCTCGGAAATGGCCGGCGAGTTGTCCGCGCTGCACATTTATGTCTTCTTTGGCGACGAGCGCGAAGGTCCGGACCAGATTCGGACGGCGTCGCTGGGAGCGCGGTTGCTTCGCGATGAATCCGCCGGTGGCTGGCGTGTCGATCACATTTTCCGCGCGGATCCGGATTACCCCGCTGCGCTTTCTCCTCTGGCGCGGCCCGGCGTCGAGGTGCAGGACGACGATGTGATCCTGCGCATCAATGGCCGTTCCACGCTGAACGCGGCTCATCCGGAGATCTTGCTGCGCAATCAGGCGGGCAAGCAGGTCCTGTTGGATGTGCGGCCGCCGAAGGACGGTGCCTCGCGCCAAGTCATCGTGAAGCCGATCACTGCAGGCGCCGAAGCAAACTTGCGTTACGATGAATGGGAGTACACCCGCCGTTTGCGCGTCGAGGAGCTTGGCAAAGGCCAGATCGGCTACGTCCATTTGCGCGCGATGGGCACGGACAACATCGCGGAATGGGCGCGGGAATTCTATCCCGTATTCAAACGCCAAGGACTGATCATCGATGTCCGCAACAACCGGGGCGGAAACATCGACTCTTGGATTCTTGGGAAGCTTTTGCGCAAGGCGTGGTTTTATTGGCAACCACGCGTGGGCAGCCCTTACTGGAACATGCAGTACGCCTTCCGCGGCCATCTTGTCGTGCTGTGCAACGAACGGACGGCGAGCGACGGCGAGGCGTTTACGGAAGGCTTTAAGCGCTTGGGCCTGGGCAAGGTGATCGGCACTCGCACGTGGGGCGGCGAAATCTGGCTCCGCGTCGAACGCTGGCTCGTGGACAGTGGTGCGGCGACGGCCGCAGAGTTCGGAGTTTATGGCCCGGAAGGCGCGTGGTTGATCGAAGGCCACGGCGTCGATCCCGACATCGTCGTGGACAATCTGCCGCATGCCACCTTCAAGGGAGCCGACGCCCAACTCGACGCGGCGGTCAAACACCTTCAAGAACTCATCGCCAAAGACCCGCGCCCGGTTCCGCCCGCGCCCAAATACCCGGACAAATCGTTTCCAAGATGAAACCTCCTTTCATCTGGCTTCTCACTTGCTTTGTGCAAGTAACCGCGCTAGCGCAGAATCCGCCACTCACGCCGGAATTCTGGCGCGAGTCCCGCCGCGTCGTTTTCCTTGGGGATAGTATCACCTACGCAGGTGAATACCGTTTGCCTTTCGAAGGCTACAACGACGTCCTCGACCGGTACTCGGATTGGCTGCTCAGCCAGCGCGCGCAAGGTTGGGAAATCGTCGATGTTCACGGTCCGATGAACAAATTCCTTGCCGAACGCCGGCGGGCCGATCCGAATTTCCGGTTGGCGGCCGACGGCGTTCACGCGAACACGCAAGGCCATTGGCTGATTGCGCGCGAAATTCTTCGCCATCTCGGCGCGCCTGTCGCGGTCGTCTCTTCTGAAAATCCGCAGGCGTTGCTGAAGTCGCACCCGAATGGCGCCAAAATCCTGAAGCTCGTGCAACGGCGCCAGCGCTTCCTCAAGGATGCTTGGCTGACGCACGTCGGCCATGTCCGGCCCGGCATGAACAAAGGCAAACCGCTGGCCGAATTACAATCGGAGGTCGAAGCATTGGGAGGGGAGATGCGCGCGCTTGCCGACGGCCGCCCGCGCATCCGAAAATTGGGCACGATCGACCTCGATCTGGTGGAAACGACCCCGATTGTCCTCAAGGGCCGGCTCTGGCGCTTCGAATGGGTGCGGCAGGGCATCGGCCAGCAGTATTGGGACAATCAGCGGCAGACGAATTATTTTCGGTTCCGCGACCCGGCGACCGGCGAACTTGCGCCGCCGTTTGCCGACGGACACGAATTCGGCAGCGCGTTCGTCGAGGGTGAGACGGTCTATGTCACGGGGACTCAAGGCCGCAGCCGAGTGAACATGTTCGCCTCGCGCGACCTCAAAACGTGGGAGACGTGGCCCGTCATCCACGATGGCCGCTACGGCATTTTCAACACCTCGATCTGCAAGGCAGGCGATGGATTTGTGCTCATGTTTGAGATCGACAAGCCGAAGGAAGAAGCGGGCGCGCCGTTCACCGCGCGGTTCGCGAAATCGAGCGACTTGCGCGCGTGGACACTGACGCCGCCGGAGTGCAATTACGCCAAGGACCGTTACACGGCGCCGCACTGTTTGCGCTGGCTGGAGGGCTGGTTCTACAACTTCTACCTCGAAGCGCACGACGGATACGAAATGCGCGTCGTTCGCTCACGCGACTTGGTCCATTGGGAAGCCAGCCCGTTGAATCCCGTGCTGCGCGCTTCTCCCGAAGACAAGATCATCGCCAACCCGAAACTGACAGCCGAGCAGCGGAAGCGTATTACCGAGGCCAAAAACATCAACAACTCGGACATTGACTTCTGCGAATGGCAAGGCCGGCTGGTCATCCACTATTCTTGGGGCAATCAGCAAGGCATCGAACATCTGGCTGAAGCGGTTTACGAAGGGAGTCTCGAAGAGTTTTTGCGCGCATGGTTTCCGCAGAAGTAGCCGGCGCCAACAGCGCCGAGAATCTGGACATCATTGAGTCACGCTTTCACCGGCTGCTTCCCGCAATCTTGCGCTCCAGGAACAAACGGTCTTCCACGTCTTTCTCCCGGTACGTCCGCTTGGTCCGAAGCAGAAGTCGAGCGGAGGCGAAAGGTATCGAAACGCCGTCAACTGTGAACGTTTCAATCTCCGGCTCGGCCTCAGTGTAGCCGATGCCGCAGGCCGACATCATCAGGTTCACCACTACCTCATCCGCCACGCGCACCACCAGGTAGTTTCGCAGATCATCATCACCTAATTCACGGACCGCTTTATCTGGCAGCACCTCCAAAGCTTTTTTGATTCTGGCTTGGTTTTCGACCGAAGACTAGACGAGCAAATCGATGTCCACCGTGGCCCGCGGGAAGCCATGCTGGTTCACGGCGAAGCCGCCGACCACGAGGTAGCGCGCACCCTGTTCGTTCAGGCTGCGGCAAATGAGCAGCAAGTCTGCTAATGTGGGGGGCCGGCTTTCGGCCGGGTGAGCATCTTCAGCGTCCATTCGTCGAGCTCTTCGTGCGACTTAAAGCGATATACGCCACGGGGGATGAAAGGCTGGTCGCTGCGAAGCTTGACCGCCATCTCAAAAAAACCCTGCATCCTGTCCAGGCCACCGGAATAAGGCCGACGCTTACCAAGCACTTTCATCGAAGAGTTGGCTTCCATGCTTGCAGACACTCTAACAGGCGATCGGGCGGGCTTCAATTCAATCGTTCGGTCCTGATTAATGCGCTTCGAGCCAATTCTTTCCCACGCCCATTTCGACGACGATGGGCACGTCCAGCGGAATCGCCGTTTTCATTCCGTCTTCAATCAGGGCGCGGGCCTCTGCCTCCTCGGGCTTGAACAGGTCGAAGACCAGTTCATCGTGGACCTGGAGAAGCATGCGCGTCTTGAGCTTCCGCCGGCTCAAATCGCAATGGATTTTGGCCATCGCGATCTTGATCATGTCCGCGGCGCTTCCTTGAATGGGAGCGTTGATGGCGTTGCGTTCGGCCGCGCCACGTACGGTCGCGTTGGAGGATCGAATGTCGCGCAAATACCGCCGGCGGCCGGTCACCGTTTGCACGTAACCATGCTCGCGCGCGAATTCGATCGTGTCTGAAATGTATTTCCGGATGCCGGGGAACTGATCGAAATATTGATCGATTATGTCGCCGGCTTCCTTCCGCGGGATGCCCAACCGCTGGGAAAGACCGAACGCAGAGATGCCGTAAATAATGCCGAAGTTCACCATCTTCGCCTTGCGGCGCATTTCCGAATTCACCTGATCGAGCGGAACGGCATAGACCTTCGCCGCCGTGGCGGTGTGGATATCGTGGCCGCTGCGGAAGGCCTCCCGCAGAGCGGCATCGCCGCTGATGGCGGCGATGATCCGCAGCTCGATCTGTGAATAGTCCGCCGACAACAGCATGTATTCCTCGCTGCGAGGGATGAACGCCTTCCGAATCTCTTGCCCGAGCTCCGTGCGGATGGGGATGTTTTGAAGATTTGGATTCTGAGATTGCAGCCTCCCCGTTGCCGTGACCGTCTGGTTGTAGGTGGTGTGGATGCGGGCCGTCTTTGAAAAAATAGTCCCCGGCAGCGCATCCGCGTAGGTTGATTTCAATTTCGTCATCGCCCGGTATTCCAGGATGCGCTGGACGATTTCGTGTTCGCCCGCCAGCGCCAACAGCGTCTGCTCGTCGGTCGCATATTGCCCCGTCCGGGTCTTCTTCGGATTCTCGGCAATCTTGAGGCCTTCAAAGAGGACTTCGCCGAGCTGTTTCGGGGAGTTCAAATTGAACTCCGTTCGCGCGAGCTGATAAATGGTGCGCTCACACGCCGCGACCTGTTTGGACAATTGTTCCGCAAACTCCGACAACGCCGCGGCATCCACGCGCACGCCTTCAAGTTCCATCTCCATCAGCACCGGCAGGAGTGGCGCCTCAATTTCATAGAATACCCTTTCCTGGCCTTTCTCCTTCAATAGCGGCTCCAGCACCGAGCGCAGTTGCCAGGTGACATCCGCGTCCTCAGCGGCATATTCCGTCAACTCTTCCAGCGGAACCTGGCTCATATTGAGCTGCTCGGATCCCTTTTCTCCAATGAGCTTGGTAATGGGGACCGGGCTGTATCCGAGATAGGCTTCCGCCAAGTAGTCCATCGTGTGCCGCATGTCGGGTTCGATCAAACTATGCGCCAGCATCGTGTCGAACAGTTTCCCCCGCACGGAGAGGCCCTGCCATTTGAGCACGCTCAGATCGAACTTCAGGTTGTGGCCCACTTTTTCGATGGTTTCGCTTTCAAAGACGGGCCGAAATTCTCCAAGAATCGCCTGCGCTTGGCCGGCCTCCTGGGGAACCGCGACGAAATGGCCGGTCTGCGGATTGAAGGAAAAAGCGATTCCGACCAACTTCGCATCTTTTGGATCCAGGCTTGTGGTCTCGGTGTCGAAACAAAACGAGGGCTGCCGTCGGAGCATTTGAATCAGTTTCGCTCGTTGCTCACGAGTTTGGACCAACTGATACTCGTGTGGAACGTCGGCGATGGTTTTGAGACTCGGTGCGTGGGGGAACGGGCTTTCGGTTGCGGGGGAGCCGGAAGCCGTTGGAGCCGCAGGGGTGGTTTGCCGAGGCCGTTCCCCCTCACCCCGGCCCTCTCCCGCCGGGAGAGGGAGTGAATCCCCTTGCGCTGGGGAGGACGGGGAAGCCACAGGTTGTCCAGACCGCGTAAACTGCTTCCCCTTCTCCCCTGGGGAGAGGACCGGGGTGAGGGGGAAGAGCTCGCCAACATCGCTCCCAGCCTGAGCGCGACTCACAGGATCAGAAGTCCCGAGCTTCGAATCCGCCGCTCCTCCGGCGAATCCACGCCCAGCCTTGAAATCGTCGCCGAATAATCGCCGGCCGATGGAATTGAACTCGAATTCGACACAGAGGCTGCGAACATTCGGCTCGTCCCAAACCCGCTTCTTCAGCGCATCGAGCTCGACCGAGACCGGGGCGTCACAGATAATCGTGGCCAACCGCTTCGAAAGGAGCGCTCGCTCCCGGTTGGCTTCGACGGATTCTTTCAATTTTCCTTTGAGATCGGCGGTATGAGCGAGCAGGTTTTCCACGCTGCCGTATTCCGCGATCAGTTTGCCCGCCGTTTTTTCACCGATTCCAGGCACTCCCGGGATGTTGTCCGTGGCGTCACCCCACAAACCCAGGATATCGATGACTTGACTCGGATTCTTGATACCCCATTTGCTGAGGACTTCCGGCAGGCCGAGAATTTCGATGCCTTCACCCATGCGCGATGGTTTGTACAAGAACGTCTTCTCAGTGACTAACTGGCTGAAGTCCTTGTCCGGCGTCACCATGTACGAAACAAAATCTTCGCGCTCCGCCCGGCGGACGAGTGTTCCGATGATGTCGTCGGCCTCAAAACCATCGCACGTGATGACCGGGATGCGGAAGGCCTCAATCATACGCCGGACATGAGGCAGCGCCAGGCTCAGGTCTTCCGGCATCGCTTCCCGTTGGATTTTGTAATCCGGGTACTCGCGATGTCGCTGCGTCGGCGTATCGGTGTCGAAAGCCACGACGAGATGCGTGGGTGATTGGGTGGCAATGATGTCGAGCAAGGTTTGGGTGAATCCGAAAAGCGCCGAAGTGTTGACGCCTTTCGAGGTGAAGATCGGACGCCGGATCAGAGCGAAGTGCGCCCGGTACACCAGGGCCATGCCATCCAGCAGGAAAAGTCGCTTCTGCATAAAGGCAGGTTAACTTAATTTCCCTGCTGGATACCAACCCGATCTTCCTTCATCCATCGTCTTGCGGTTCTGGCCGGTCCAAGTGTTCTCCCGGGGGAAGTTCCTCGTAGCCTTGAAAGTGTCCCGGATTCAACGGTTCAGATATGCGGTGCTCTTCACCCAGCCACTTCCCCAAATCCACCAGTTTGCAGCGGCGGGAACAAAACGGAGCAAACGGACCGGACAACCAATCACCGGTTTTCTTGCAGGTGGGACACTGAGTGGTCATGAACAAAAACACGACGACGTTCGCGGCCAGGGATTTCTGTTCATGACCACTTAATCTTGCGCGACAATTTCATCCGCAGCAGCGCACAGCCTACAGCAAGCTCGTCTATCCGAATACTCGCCTGTCGCGAACGAAGCCGCAAACGCTGAGGTCAGCAATTTTCATTTTGCCGTAACGCGGACACTCCTGTCCGCAATGCGCCCGAGAATGTGCGGACAGGAGTGTCCGCCTTACGAGTTCGAATCGCGCCAGTCGCAAAATGAGAATTGCCGCACGGAGGTCCCCTCGACTCAGAGAGGATTGGCGATTCGGACGAACTCCTCGGCTGTGAGCCATTCAATTTGGAGGGCGGAGGGCTTCTCCGCCGGCTTTGCCACAGAGAACGAAGAACAGATCACCCACTGAGCTCCGGCGGACTGGGCCAGCGTTTCACACAGTTGGCGCGCTGAAAGTTCCGGTGGAAGCTCATCCTCCATCGAGCGCGTCCTATCCGGCGATGTCAGCCACCAACCCCACCACCGGATCAGCCGGTCGCTCAAGCCGAGTCGTCGAAATACTTTGAAGTACCGAATCAACAGCTCGCGATGCACGACGGGCCGGATTTGGCCCTCGCGCCACGCCTGAAGAACTGCGAGCCCGGCAGGACGCATGAACGCGTCGGCGAAGAAATCCGGCGCCAAGACCACAATGCGGTCAGCCGTGCTCATTTTGGCAACGGACGCGGTTCGTATCCGTAATGCGGAGACATTTGTCCGCAAATTCTTGAGGAGATTGCGGACAAGAGTTTCCGCGTTACGGCCAACATGAAGATTGAGGCGACGCGGTGAAGCGGCTCGGGCATCCGGTGCAGTTAACTCCTCACTGAGCCGCGGTTCGCATCAACTCCTCCAGCGCTTGCTCAGTGATCCCTTTCTGTTGCACCGCCAGTTGGCTGGAACGCTGGACGAGGTCAAAACCTCCCTTGGACAGCACAATCGCGCTATCGACCCAGTGGTCGAGGATCGTCTTACGAAATCGCCATTCTTTGCCGATCTTGGCCCCAGGAATTTGGTTTTCTTGCGCCCATTTATAAACCGTCTGCGGCTTAAGTTTCAGGTACTTTGCCACCTCCTCCAAAGTCATGATTTCGTCGTGATCCATAACTTTGATTCAGTCTCGAGTCCCCTTCCGCAAGGCCAGCACCGAAGACCAAACCGCCTCGTAAAAATTTCCCTTTTGTCCGGTCCGAAATACCTGGAATTCCAAATCCGGCTGGCCTACGAACGGCCTCAAACTCCAAGCCATTTGTGTCCCGACGAATCCGAAGACCAGAATCCAGACCTGAAGGATCCGGATCGCCTGGCGCGGATACAAATCCGATTTCTCGCACATGGTTTGCAGTCCCTTCCAGAGCGCCATCATCGCCCAAGACCCGCTGAACGTGAAGGTGACGACATGCAACAATTTGACGAAATGATAGTTGGCCCCCGTCAGTGCAAAGAACAGCGTAATCGGCGCGCAACTCGCCAGGAGCAAGGAATTCAAACTCAGCGCCAGAAAGATCAGATTCAAGGTTTGCGCGAAATCCAACCGCACCCCCATCAGGACAAGCACGATGTAAAGCACCGGATAGCAGACCGCCAAGCTGGCCAGAAACAGCAACGGCACTTTTACCCCCGAGCTGAGCATTTGCATCCAGCCGCGAGAGAAACTTTGGGTCAACCCAACCGCCCCCATGGTCACTCCATAAAAAGCGGAAAGCACCACAATGATGAAGAGGAATGAGCGTAATCGGGCACCCAACTCGCGACCGGCAAAGATCGCGTCAAAAAAGCCTTCGCGTTGGCGAAGGAGCTGATCCAGCAAAGAGAAGACCCCCTTCGGTTCGTCCGATGCGATGGCCCGATCTCCGCGGTCCAATCCGACCGAAGACGGACTCGATGGAGAATTCATGGAATTACTGTCCTGTTTTTAGCAGATTTGTCAATGTTTTATATTGTTTGTTATTGTTTAATTATGGTTGCCACGAGCTCATAATCCTCTCCCCACGAAGCATGAATCGGGAGAGGACCGTGGAGTGGGAGAACCAATCACCAATAGCCCCGAATTTGTCCGTGGGGAATGGTGGCGTAATGTTCCGCCATCTTGGCTTGTGGCTGCCAAGTGACCGAACCATCCAACAGGCCAACGTTGCCGCCCTGTGATCGGATGGCTTGAGGCTCCGGCAACTGGCCAACGCGGCTGCGAACCGGACCCGTAGGACCGTGCGGGGCCGATGTGACGTTCGGATTGACCGTCCCTTTCTCGATCACATCGGCGATCATCGGTCGCTGAGGATCGTCGGTGTCCTTGATGGGGGAATCCCAAGGAGCCGGCTCGCGGGACACGGCGCCACGCTCGCGCTTGTCCTGGTCTGTGCTGTGGCCGAACAGAAAGTAGAAACCCAACCGGTGTCCAACACCCGATTCAAAGCGATACCAATCAGTCTTGTTCGGACACGTGATCGAATTGGTGGGCATCGAGCCGACTTGCTGGAGGTACTTGTACACGTCCGAGTGAATGAAGGAGAAATGTTCGAACAGGTTATCCCGAACTCCGCTCGGGAATCTCCCCTGGTTCTCGCCCGAGTACATCAGCATGGTGAGGACGATTTGGCGCTCGTTGTTCTTGCACAGGGTTCGTTTGCTCGATTCCTTGGCCTTGCTCATGGCCGGCAGGAGCAGAGCCGCCAAAATGGCGATGATCGCAATCACAACCAGCAACTCGATCAACGTGAAACCTCGTAATTTGAAGCTCATTTGCGCTTGAATTTCCAGTTTCCCGCAGCTTCGGGGAATATCTTATTCCAATCCGCTTTCAAAATGCGACGAAAACCCCTCACACTATCCCCATCCGATGGGGAGAGGGTGTCCGACTTCTCCGCCGTAGGCTTGGCGAAGGCGGAAGGATGGGCGAGGGGGATTTCCAATAGACGCTTCACACAATCAGTCTCATCTCTTGCACTTATTGGAATCAGGCTTCGAACTGGCCGCGCGGAGTTGGTCGAGGCGGTGTTCGCAACGGCAATTCAATCTCCTTTTCCTTGCCCTCGCGCCAAAAAAGAAAACGGACGGTTTTCCCGGCGGGAGTTTCGCGCACGGCGTCGAGAAACTCCATCGGCGTCTTGGCCACGCGATCATTTACTCGGACGATTAAATCGCCGCGCTTTAATCCCTTCTTTCCGGCCTCCTCGGAAACGCCCGCGACCACGACTCCTTCTCGATCTCCCAGATCGAACTCTTTCCTCAAGGCTGCCGTGGCGGCGACGACCGTGACACCCACCACTCGAACAACCTGCTCCGCTTCGTCGGGAGCGCGAAAATCGTAGTCCGGAAGCTTCTTCAAAATGTCCCGGGCGACCTGAATCGGCGCGCCCACCCGCAGAGCGAGTGCCAAAGCGTCGCTGGGTCGGCTGTCCACTTCGCGGATTCGCTCCTCACCGGGCCGTCTCAAGCGAATCGCCCCGTAATAAGTTCCTTCGCGCACGTCATGCACCAGCACCTCCTCCACTTTCGCCTCCAACTCTTGCAGCAGGGAGGCCATCAGATCGTGCGTCATAGGACGAGGCAGCCGGACGCCGTGCAACGACCGGGCGATGGCTTGGGCTTCGGCGAATCCCACCCAAATCGGCACCACCTGGCCGGACTCCAAATCCCGCAGGAGAACCAGCGGCGAACCTGTCAGTAGGTCCATTCCCACCGTGGAAACCTCGGCTTGAGAGAAGGCCTTTTGTTTATCCGAGACTTGCGGGTCGGCTGTGCGCCACAGAAAGATCCCTCCGCACAGCAGACCGGCAACGGCCAAACCCTTCAATTTGGTGCAGTTGGCCATAGAAGGAGACTCACCCCAGACCCTGCTTCAGGCAAGTGGAATTCATCGTTGACGGTCCAGGCTTCGCCGATAACATCCACGGCTCATTTAGGTAGCACTGCGAATCAGTCTGAAAGGGAATACTATGGCACTTAACGTAGCGATTAATGGGTTTGGAAGAATTGGACGCATGGCCTTCCGCGCCATGCTGGAACAGGGTCTCATCGGCAAGGGCAAGGCGATCGAGGTCGTTGCCGCGGGCGACATCGTTCCGGCCGACAATCTCGCGTACTTGCTGAAATACGATTCCACCCAAGGCCGCTTCCATGGCGACGTCAGTTCCAAAAAATCTTCTCCGGAGAAAACCGAGGACGACATCCTGGTTGTCAACGGCATGGAGATGCAAGTCGTCAGCGCCAAAGATCCGTCAGGATTGCCGTGGAAACAGCTCGGCGTGGACATTGTCATCGAATCCACAGGACTGTTCGCGGACGGCGAAAAAGCGAAGGGTCACCTCGCGGCCGGCGCCAAGAAGGTTGTCATTTCCGCTCCGGCAAAGAACGAAGATCTGACCGTGGTCATGGGCGTGAACCACGAAAAGTACGACCCCAAGAAACATCGCATCATCTCCAACGCCTCTTGCACGACCAACTGCCTCGCACCGCTCGTGCACGTGTTGCTAAAAGAAGGCTTCGGCATCGAAGAAGGGTTGATGACGACGATTCACGCGTACACCGCCACGCAAAAGACCGTCGATGGCCCGAGCAAGAAAGATTGGAAAGGCGGCCGCACGGCGGCGATCAACATCATTCCTTCGACCACCGGGGCGGCGAAGGCCGTCGGCCTGGTCTGCCCTGAAGTCAAAGGCAAGCTGACGGGCATGGCGTTCCGGGTTCCGACCCCGACAGTTTCTTGCGTGGATCTCACCGTCAGAACGGTCAAAGAGACCAGCTACCAGGAAATCTCGGCGGCGATGAAACAGGCGAGCGAGACTTATCTGAAGGGCATTCTGGATTACACCAGCGACGAAGTCGTCAGCACAGACTTCATTCATTCTCAGGCATCTTCGATTTACGACGAAGGCGCGGGGATCGAACTGAACAAACGGTTCTTCAAACTTGTGAGTTGGTATGACAACGAGTGGGGTTACAGTTGCCGGGTCGGCGATTTGCTGAAGTTTATCATCAGCAAGGGCGTGTAGCAGAGCGGCGGCGCAGGCGAATAGGAAGAGGCGCGCCTGTTTAGCGTGGCGCAGAGCTCTAATCTGCGCCACGCGCGGCGAAAAAGAGAAAGTTTTATTATGGCATTGATCCGAGTTACCCGGTCTTACGACAAAGCGAATCCCGCACGGGAAGAAGACCTCATCCTGAACACCGCCCACATCAGCCACATCTACCCGGATTTTCAAAGTCCTGCGCGCGGCGTGTTCGTTCAGATGGTCAACGGAGAACCGCTTTTGATCAAGATGACGTTCGAGGAGATCTGGACTTTGATTCAACGCGAGACGTGAGTTTTTGAACCCTTCGTCATCAACCCGACTCGAATCACCCCTCTCCCTGCCCTCTCCCCTCATCTGATGAGGGGATCCAGGGTGAGGGGAGTCACGCTTGGGCGAAGAATCGACTAATTCCTTGGTTCGCTCCTTGTTCGAAAAGAAATTGAAATGCGCATTATAGGTGGAACTGCCGCGGGCTTGTTGCTGAAAGCGCCGAAAGGCCTTGAGGTCCGTCCGACACCTGACCTAGTCAAACAGGCGTTGTTCAATAGCCTGGGTGTGCGCGTGGTGGATGCGCGGATTCTGGAACTTTTTGCCGGCACGGGCGCGCTCGGGCTGGAATGCCTCAGCCGCGGCGCGCAGGAACTCACCGCAGTCGAACTGGCCGGACGCCAGGCGCGTTTGATTCGAGAGAACCTTGCCGCGACTCGTCTGGAGGCGAGCCGCTTCGAGCTCCGGATTCAGGACGCCTTCACAGCTCTGAACCAGCTTGCCGCCGAGAGCCGGCAATTTGACTTAGTCCTGGCCGATCCGCCCTACGGTGAGAAGAATCTCGGACGCCGTTCCGATTCGTTTGCCCAGCAGCTTCTTGATGATCCGCAGCTTCCCCGAATCATCGCCCCTGGTGGTCTATTCATCCTCGGTCACGCCAGAAGGGACACGCTCAGCTTCCCTGCCGTCTGGCAGGAAGTGAAGATGCTCAAGCACGGCGATTCTATCATGCGCTTTCTGAAACCGATTCCATCGCCGGTGACGTAATTCCGACATTCCTGTCGGCAAGTTGCGAGGCATTCCTGCCTCGTGGACCTTCAGCCAGTAGTAGATGGCTTGATGACACCCGCATCCGCAGTCCAGAATTGAATTTGGACCGCGTGGAGTATGCTGCGAAGTCGCGAGGATAGATCGCAGCGTTCGGTGTTCGGATGTCACGTTCCCCCTCACCCCGACCCTCTCCCGCCGGGAGAGGGAGAATCGTATCCCGCTTCGACTGGCTGAACGTGGCTGTTTCGTCGATGCACGTGAAGGATCATTGAAAAAGCCCCGCCGACTGGTATTAAATCCTTCCCATGAACCGTGGATTGTTAGCCGCCGAGGTGACGAGGCGGACATTTTCAAATGCGAAATCCGAAAACCGAAATCCGCCTCCTCACGTCGGCGGTTACGGTTCATGGTCCTCATGCACGCCCGGTCGGCTTGGGAACTTGCTATGAACTGCCGAATTCCTTTTCGCCTGCTGGCCCTCCTGGTTGCCGTGGCGTGGCCTGCCGTTTTCAAGGCCGACGCGGCCGACCGCAAGCCCAACGTGCTGTTGATCATTTCCGACGACCACGGCTGGGCCGATTATGGCTTCATGGGGCATCCACACGTTCGGACACCAAACCTCGACCGGCTCGCGGCGCAGTCGCTCACATTCCTGCGCGGCTATTCTCCGGTGCCGCTTTGCCGGCCATCGCTGGCGAGCCTCGCCACTGGATTGTATCCGCATCAGCATGGCGTCACCGGCAACGACCCCACCCTGCCCGACCCGGGCGTCAACGCTATGGCCGCGCGCGGCAATCCGAAATACGCGCGCTACTACAACACCATCCTCGAGAATTTCCAGCGTCGTCCGAACTTCGTGCGCGACCTGGTTTCGCGCGGCTACCTCGCCCTCGAGACGGGCAAGTGGTGGGAAGGCAATCCAGTGATAACGGCGGGTTTCACTCACGCCATGACTCAGGGCGAAACCAAAGGCAGCCGCCATGGCGACGCGGGTCTTGAAATCGGGCGCAAGGGTCTTGAGCCGATTTACCGTTTCATCGCCGAAGCCGGCGACAAGCCTTGGTTGGTGTGGTACGCCCCCATGTTGCCGCACGCGCCGCACACGCCGCCGGACCCCTTGCTGCAAAAGTATCTCAAGATCGCGCCCACCGAAGCAGTCGCGCGCTACTGGGCCTCCGTGGAATGGTTCGACCAGACCTGCGGCGACCTTCTCGATCACCTGGAAAAGCGAGGACAGAGCACCAACACCATTGTCATCTACACGACCGATAACGGCTGGATTCAAGATCCCGCGAGGACCAACCGGTTCGCGCCGCGCTCCAAGCTTACGCCTTACGAAGGCGGCGTGCGCACGCCCATCATGGTGCGATGGCCAGGCCGCGTGCTGCCCCATCTGAACAAGGAAAAGCTCGCGAGCAACGTGGACCTCTGGCCGACACTGGCCTCGCTGCTGAAGACGCCGTTGCCGCAGAGTCTGCCGGGAATTGACCTCACTGACCGCGAGGCCGTCGCCCGCCGAACCACTGTGTACGGCGAGCAATACGCTCACAACATTGCCGACGTGGAGAAACCCACTCGCAGTTTAGAGCACCGGTGGATCATTGATGGTTGGTGGAAGTTAATTGTTCCCGAAGACCGCACAGTGCCTGGTGGCAAGCCTGAGCTTTACAATCTTCAAACTGATCCATGGGAGAAGACAGATCTCGAAGCGAGCGAAGTCGAACGCGTGTCGCTGTTGCGCCGGCAACTTGACGCATGGTGGACACCGCCTGCCAACGATCGAGCGGAATCCGACACCAAACCGCAATCCAAATCAGTCCTGGCCGAGCTTGCCAGTCCCAAAGCGGAAGCAGCCGCTGAGACGCTGATATACAAACGCGCGGATGACCGCGAACTCAAACTTTTCATCGAGAAGCCTGCCGACTGGAAGCCCGTGGACAATCGTCCGGCCATCGTCTTTTTCTTCGGCGGCGGGTGGGTGGGGGGTAGCCCGGCGCAATTCGTCAAACAGAGCCAGTATCTCGCTACGCGGGGTATGGTGGGTATCCGCGCCGAGTATCGGACGATTCCAAAGGGCGACAAAGGACCGCCCACGATGTGTTGCGCGGACGCGAAATCCGCCTTGCGCTATGTGCGCACGCACGCGGCGGAGCTGGGAATTGATCCGCAACGGATCGCGGCCGCAGGCGGTTCGGCTGGCGGACACCTCGCGGCCTTCACCGCGCTGGTGAACGGCTTGGACGATCCGCAAGACAACCATGCGGTATCCTGCAGGCCCAACGCGCTGGTGCTCTTCAATCCCGTCTTCAACAACGGGCCTGGCCAGTGGGGACACGAACGTGTCGGCGACCGCTACCGGGACTTTTCACCCGCGCACAACATTGCCAAAGATGCGCCGCCCACGGTGGTTTTTCTCGGCGACAATGACAAGCTCATCCCCGTACCGGTGCTCAGGGATTTCGAAGCAGGCATGAAGCAGGCTGGCGTCCGCTGCGACGCTCATGTCTATCCCGGAGCTGGCCACGGCTTCTTCAATCGCGACACCTCGCAGGGCGCATGGCTCACCCTGACGCTCATTGACACGGACAGATTTCTTGCTTCGCTCGGCTGGTTGAACGGTGTGCCAGCCTTGGAGCCGCCACAGCCATGACACATCGCTTTGCGGACACCATCCGTTGGTGGTTGCTCTCACACTTTACAAAGTGTGAGAGTCGCGCCCAGAGCTATTGATCCGTCAGTCTTGCCAACGCGCGTCCCAATTGGTCGCACGGATTCGTCGCCAAGTACCGACCGCATCCCTGCACGATGAAACCTCGCCGTTTTAATTTTGCCAGATGCCGGCACAATGCGGGCATCGAAATGCGGAATTCGGTTCGCATCTCGCCAAGGGTGCGGGCTTGTCTCTTCAGCGTTCGAAAGATCTCGATGCGACGTGGGTGGGTAAAGGCAGTGGTCAGTTTGAAAACAGAGTCCACAGGAGATGTGGTCTGCCGGAAAGCCGACCGCAAGGCCGGCACGAGCACGGGGACGATTCCAGTCGTCGCAGCGTTGAGACGGTATTCCACGTACCGCCCCGCTCGACGGGCGCTCAGCAGCCCGCGAGCTTCCAGAGCCCGCAAAGATTGACTGGCAACCGGGATTGACAATCCCAGACGCGAGGCGACGGAGGACACTGTCCGCGGCGACCGCTGCACGAGGCAACCAAAGACTCGCAGACGGGTCCGATTGGCGAGGACGCGGCATGTGCGCCAGAGCGTGGGCTGGAGTGCCGCCTCCCTTGTCATATTCCACACTTTGCAAAGTGTGAGAGATTCGTCGAGAAGATTCTCCTGTCGGAATTCTTTCTTGTCCAAAGAAAACTAACTTGGAGTCGCCAGCCAGGATCGGATCTGTCACCATGCGCCCCATGAAATCCAAAGGCAGCGGCATGCTGGGCCCGCAGGTCCTGCTGGCCGCCATCGTCGTGATGTTTTCTTCTTCCTCGGCCGCACCCAGTGCCGAACCGACTCTCCGCGACCAGGCGACCCAGGGCCTCCGCCACGCGGTTGAATTTTTTCGCAAGAAAGTCGCAGTCCACGGAACTTACCTGTGGCAATACAGCGAAGATCTCTCCAAGCGCGAAGGCGAAGGCGTGGCCAGCGCGACGCGCGGTTGGGTACAGCCTCCAGGGACTCCTTCGATCGGAGGCGCTTTCCTGGGCGCCCATAAGGCGACCGGCGATGCTTACTATCTCGAAGCCGCGTGCGAAACAGCACATGCTCTGGTGAGCGGCCAACTCCAGTCCGGCGGATGGACTTATTTTATAGATTTCGATCCGGCCGAACGCCAGAAGCTCGCCTATCGCGACGGTGGCAAGTCCACAGGCAGAAACGTCACCACGCTCGACGACGACACCACCCAGGCCACCGTGCGGTTTCTGATGCGCGCCGATCAGGCCCTCGCCTTCCAGGACGCGAAGATCCACGAGTGCATCCGTTACGCCTTCGAAAGCTTGCTCAAAGCCCAATATCCGAACGGCGCGTGGCCGCAGGGGTTCGACCGATTTCCCGATCCACAGAAGTTTCCGGTGAAAAGGGCGGCCTATCCCGAGTCGTGGTCGCGAACATGGCCTGGCAGCGAGCAGTACTGGCAGCGTTACACGCTCAACGATAACGCGCTGGCCACCACCATCGAAACGATGTTCGAAGCGAGCCGCGTCTATGGCCCGCCTGCGCCCGGCAACGACTTAGCCAACCTCGCCATCCGCTGTCGCGCGGCCGCCGAGAAGGCCGGCGAGTTCCTTCTCCTCGCCCAAATGCCCGAACCGCAGCCTGCCTGGGCGCAGCAGTATGACTTCGACATGCACCCGGCTTGGGCGCGCAAGTTCGAGCCGCCGGCCATCACGGGCGGCGAGTCACACGGCGCGATGAAGATACTGCTCCAGCTCTACCGCGAGACGGGCCAGCAGAAATATCTTGAGCCGATTCCACGCGCCCTCGACTATCTGCGCCGCTCTCGCCTGTCGGACGGACGCCTCGCCCGCTTCTATGAACTGCGTACGAACAAACCGCTCTATTTCACCACAGAGTACCAGCTCACCTACGATGATTCGGACATGCCGACGCACTACGCTTTCAAAGCTGCCGACGGCACTGAAGCTATCGCGCGCGACTACGAACGACTGAAAGCGCTCGCTCCCGCTCAAATGGCTTCGGTCAAACAAAAGCCGCCCGCGAAATTCGGCCCAACAATGCCGGCGGAGGTCAAAACAGTGTTGTCCGTTCTGGACGATCGAGGGCGCTGGATCGAAGAAGGTGGCCTGAGGTATCACCGTCCGAAAGACCCGACCGTCCGGGTGATCCGCTGCGAGACCTTCATCCGAAACGTGGAAATCCTCAGCCGCTATCTGGCCGCGACACGGGAGCAGTGAAAATGCAATCAGGACTGGGGAGCACACGCGCCATCGCGTGTCCCGAGCGGCGCCCCGCCGGTCGAATTGCGGGTGTCATTCAGCCTCAACCCGGCGGTCGGATGGCCGAAAAAAAGGAATCATTGAGCCGGGTACCATTCACCCGCCAAGCGCGCGACCGGCTTTGCCCAAAGCTATCGAATTCTTTGGCTTCTTTCGTTTCTTTCGGCTGATTTGCCTTTTATTAGACTGCCTTTCTTAGATTCAGCGGTACAAGCCGGGCGCAGTCAGACGGGCCGCAGCAGCGCGCGCAGCCGCTCAACCGCTTCCTGGACCTCGCGACCTTTGCTTTCGACCAGAGAAAGAATTTCGATTGAGCTGCGTGCGTCTTCCGGCGATTTGGCATTCGGGTTGACTGCCTTGAGATCGAACACCGCATCCTCGACTTCCTGACCGCGTGCTTCGATCTCGCGAATTGCTTTCTCCTGATCGCGGATAGCTTGGCGAAGCGCATCGCTTTTGGACTTGGATTCGGGCTTGCGCTTCAAGGCGCGTAACTCGGCTTCAAGTTGTCCGAGTTCAACACGACAGCCATTTGCTGTTGCTCGAATCCTGGCAGCCTCTTCGCCGGCGGCTTTGCGCCGCGCAGCGATGTCCAAGGTCCAACTGCGCTCGCCATCCCGGCGCTCCGGCAGCAGAGCAAAGAAATCCGCATCCGCGAAGACCTGTCTCATGACGATCTTTTCGCGTGGCCGTAGAGGTAGTGGTCAAGGTTTCGTGCGGCATCGGTTGGCACTTTCTCCCACTCGTCCTCGGGCACAGAAGCGCCTATTTCGCTAATAATCTCCCAGATGGGCCGCGCATTGGGATCAAACGGCTCTTCGCCAGCCGGCTGAATCGTCAAAGTCGAGATCGCGGTGACGCCTTTTATCTTGCCATCAGGGCTGAATTCCGCCGTGCCTTTCACACGGAGGCGGCGGCTCTTGTGCTCCCGCAGAGCTTCCGTGATCATTGCTTCCTGTTCGGGAGAAAAGCGCGCGGGCACTTTCGTTCCGTCCTGCAACCGCAGTTCGAACCGGCCCGCCAAATCCACGACGCGGACTTCGCCCGTGAAGTCAACCCGGTCTGTGTAGCCTTCCGCACAAAATTGCAGGAGGCGCTCGCGCGACTTGCGGCTGTACGAGGCGACCGTCGGAGAGCCCTCCGGCTTTTGCTCGAACGACTCGTCTTCCCGCAGCGTCTTGCCGTAGTTGTCGAACAACGGGATGACAATCTTGGGCAATTGGTCTGGCAACGGCTGATCGGCCTCACCCGCTTGGATCGCCTCAGCGACCAACCGCACAGCCTCATCCAGTTCATCGGGCTCGTTCGCTTGGCAGAATTCGCCCTGACCGTCCGTCTCCACTTCACGATAAATGGGCACCGCCGCGCTCCCTGGTTGGACCTGGTTGAACTTCAGGCAAAGCGAGTCCTCAAAGTTCTTTGGCAAGCGCTGGCGGTCGGGATGATGGCGCTTCCACAGTTCCTTGGCCGTGGCCACCAGCAGCTCCTTGTAGGCATACAAATCCGGCAACGCATCAAGGTCCACTCCGTGGTCCTCGAAGCGTTTTCCCTTGAAGGTGTGCGTCACCAGTGGTCGGTGGACCTTTGCCATAACGCCGTCTTGATTCTCCACGAAGGTAAATCTTGCGCCTGGCAAAGCCAATTCAAATTACCGTCCACTTGGGAGCACCTCGGACAAGCGGGCGCCGCAGGTCTGCTTCGGCCGGCTTTGGCTATCGGCTGTCGGCGATTGGCTATTCCCCCTCTGCCTCGCCTCGCGCAGCCCTGGCTTCTCGCGACTTGTAGAGGGGATGGTCCGGCTTGAGGCCACGCAGGAAATTCAGTCGGAATGCCGCCGCCTTGTCCGCGACTGTCCTGCGCTCTTTGATCTCGGGCGTAAGGTGGCGTTTGCCCTGCACCGGCGAAGCCTCGATGGAGCCGGTCCACGCGGTGAGCTGACGAGCGCAGGACTCGGCCAAGGCGCGGATTTCCTGGAAGTCGCGCACAAAGCGCTGGAGCCGCTGCCGGTTCTTCACCACGGCCATCATCGATCGCACCTCGCCGGTAGAACCGCGGGCAATGGCGAGGAAGGAGGTGAGTTCGTTGGTGGTGACACGCTCGAAGCCTTCGGCGATGTTGTTTGATACCGAAAGTGCGGCGCGGTCGAGCTGGTTGCGGAAGCCGGAAGTGAGGGGCACGTCCGGCTGTTCGAGCAGGTCAAGCACGCGATTGTAAAGGCGCGCGGCTTCTTGCCAGACAGGCAGATCTTCGAATTTCTGGTATTTAGGCATGGGAGGAATGGGCTTCTGGGGAAAATGTTAGCGTAGAGGCTGCGGACAGCCAATAGCCAATGAGCCGATAGCCAAATCGTCAACAGCCAAATGCCTCACGCAAAAGGGCGGCGGACAAGGCGTCGAGGGCGGCGAGTTGTGCTGCAAGCGCGGAGCGGAGACGCAAAGTCTCTGCTTCCATCCGGCTCAGCTCGCTTGCGAGGCGGCGCTGCTTCTGCAACGGGGGCAGGATCACTTCAACCGATGCAACTTCTTCTTTTCGGATTCTTGGCAGTTGACCCGGAGTAGTGGCGATCGGAGCGCGTTCAAGGAAAATCGGGCTGTGCATAAACGCGGCCAGGAACTCGGCGTCGGCCTGAACCGCATCAACTGTGTAAATGTATTGGTCCACGGAGCACAAACCATCGAACTCCGCGATCCAGACTTTGTTCAAGTAGAGCCGGAGGTAGCCGTAAACGATGTCGCCTTGGTAAAAACGGGGCTTCCTTCCGCTGAGGTCCTGCATGAGGAGAGGTACCGAGCCAAGTCGCCGCCCCGTGCCTGACTCAACGTGCTCTAGACCCACAAAGGTAGCAGAGCCAACGGGCTCATCATACGGGTGAATCACCTCATTCCTTAGAGTGAGCACATCACCGAGCCTCCGTCTGGGCCAACGGTGCGCCTCACCGCTGTCAAACACGTCGCGAAGCTGAGCAGCGAGAAGCCGCTCCACTTCGCCGAGTTGCGGCTGGGCAGCGGCGCGGGCGGCGGCCACGGCGGCCAACTGCTCCTTCAGCCGCGCCGAAATCCGACGCTGCTCGAGGAGCGGGGGAAGGGGTAGTTTGAGCTCAGCCAGAAAGCTCTCCGGAACGCGTTGCTGGCCAACGGCTCCGGCGAAGTGGCGGCCGTTACTTCGCCGCGTTCCTCGTTGACGGCACTCATTGGCACGAATGTTGTGGGCGCTGAAGCCGGGCGCTGCGATAAGTCCGGTCGGCGCGGGTGAGGCGGTGCAGGCCGTAGGCCAGTTCGCCCAGCACGTCGTAGAGGTCGCACGCCTCCATTTCCTCGGCCATCTGGAGCGCGCGGACTGAGACGCCGCCGCGCACGATGTGTTCCATGAGTTGGAGCCGCTCCGCGCGGCGCACCCATTGGTGACGGAAAGCTCCGAGCTCCGGCGCCACACTCAGGAGCCGAGCGGCGATTCGCTGGCGGTACTCCTCGACGGAGACGCGGGATTCGCGTCCGCCGACATTGCCGGCGAGGTAGCGCCCTTCCGGCTTGATGAGGATCTGGAAGCCTTCGACTTGTTTGGGAGGTGGTGGCGGCGGACCGGGCGGCCTCGGTTTGACCGGGCCCTTGGGCGCGTATTTGGTGCGGAAATCGGCGCCAAACAGGCTCGTGGCATCGGTGTAGTCATAGACGCGGAACATGAGCTTGCCGGTGTCGGGATCGATGCGCGTGCCGCGTCCAAGCATCTGGTAGAAGACGATGGGCGAGCGGATGTATTGCATGAAGCAGAGGTTGCGCACGCAGGGCACGTCCACACCGGTGCTGAGCAGTTCGACTGTGCAGGCAATGAAATGGCTGGAGGCGGAGCCGCGCAAGTCTGCGATGAGTTCCTTCGAGCCGCCGCCTTTGGCAGTGCACTTAAAGGCGAAAAAGGCCTTGGGCTGCTCGCCGTGCGTGGCGCACCAGTCCTGGTAAAGTGTGTTCAACTCGTTGGCCAGACGGTCGGCGTGAAGATCGCTGGCGCAAAAGACGATGGTCTTTTGCTCCGGCGTCTGGCCGTGCTCGATGAGCTTCCAGAAGAGATGCCGCGCCAAGGCGTCGGTGCGCTCGACGAGGAAAAGCTGCTCGTCGAGTTCGCTCTGGGCGAAAGTCTCCTTGAGTTCGTCCGGGCTGACGACACGGTGGCTGGTGACTTCGGTGACTCTCCTGCCCTTGAGGTCGTCGCGGCGCACCGGGGTGGTCCGTTCCGGGGTTTGCTTCTGGTCGTGGAACAGGTCGAACGTGAAAATCTCCGGTGGCGCGAGGTAGCCGTCTTCGATGCCTTGGCTGAGGTCGTACTCATAGACCGGCTCGCCGAAGTAACGGATATTGTCGGCCAGGATTTTCTCGTCTTGGTCGAGAGGGCCGCCGGTTTTGGCCTCGTCCTTTTCATCAATCTCCTCTAGCTTTTTTGCCGAGAGGATGAGTTGGCGCGGGGTGGCAGTGAGGCCAATCTGGACGGCCTTGGGATTGCGTTTGAGGATTTCGAACCACTTGCCCCACGCCGAGCGGTGGCACTCGTCAATGATGATATGGCTGAAGTGATCGGGAGGGTAATGCTTCAGCAGGAAGGTGGCCTGCGCATCTTCGCCTTCAACGTCGAGCGTCTGGTAGGTCGCGATGTGGACGCGGGCGTTGCGGGCGTTGTTGCGGCCTTCGGCGTCCTCGAACACCTCGGCGGCGTCGGAGCCGAAAATGTTGCTGAGGGCCGTAAGCGCTTGCGTGCGGAGCTCGTCGCGATCGCACACGAAGAGGCCACGCTTGAGCTGGCCGGCGTCGGCGATGCGCTTGAGCAGATGCGCGGCGATGAAGGTCTTGCCCCCGCCGGTCGCCAGCGAAAGCAGCAAGCGAGTCCGGCTTCGAGCGATCGCTTCAAGCAAGGCGCGAATGGCAGCGTCTTGGTAATAGCGCCGCGTCGCCTCACCGCCGGCGTAGGGCTGGAGCAATGGCTTGGCGGCGTCGGATTCGAGGGAGAAACCTATCGCGGCTTCGTAGCGAGAACGGAGTTCTGCAGGCGTGGGAAATTCAGTGAGCGCCCTCGGTGCTGTGGTCTGACGGGTGGCGTGGTTCTACTCGATGAACAGATGCCCGTTAGTCGAGAAGACGAACGGCACGTGCAAGCGGTCGGCGGTCGTGGCATAGTCCTTGACCTGCTGCAGACCGGCTTCCGGCGGTTTGTCCTCGGATTTCGCCTCGACGTAGCCCACAGCCACCGGCTGAGTTGAGGTGCCGACTTTCACGCGCAGCACGTAATCAATATGCTTTTGCGAGAGCCGGCGCCAGACGCCATCCACGACTTGGATTCCGCCAGGGGTTTGTTCGCGCCGGATGTGTTCCTCGGTCCAGCCGCGTTCGTGGAGCGCTGGATCAATCAGCTTTGCGCGCGTGTCGGCCTCGCCGTAAGGCGCGCGGCCTTCTGAAGTCCACGTGTTCAGTGTGCCCGCCACATCGTTTTCTTTCGCGTCCAACGCGGGCGAGACTACCGCACCCTGCTTGCCGGCTTCAAACTGTTTCGCCTGGACCGACAAGTGGCCCAATTCGAATCCAGCCGTCCCCCATATGGCCCGTCCGGAGTTCTGGCTTCAGGCCAGCGCGCGAAAACCGGCTGAAGCCGGGACTACAAGCGGATCGCCAGCCGCGCCTGCCCCCAAAATGAGAACTCCCCGATTAGGCGCGCGCATAGCACCCCTGACCCGCTCCCAGGAGAGGAACGGGCAATCGCGGCGCGCAGCGCGGCTCCCCTCCTGGGAGGGGTAAGGGGGTGGGTGGGTTCAAGGGCAGATTTGCAGATTCATATCGCCTCCTTCATTGACTCTCTGCGCGTAGTGACTCTTAATCGGACCGTGAACTGCACCTTCGTGCTCGAGTCCCTGAGAATACGATTCCACCTTGTCCGTAACAGCCGAAGTCACGAGGCTCTGACTGATCCGGATTTCAGATTTCGGATGTTGAAATGAGCCTCCTCACGTCGGCTGCTACGGTGATGAGATAGGCTCCAAATCCAGTTATGATGACCCCACGATCCGCACTCATCCTCTCGGCGCTTTCCTCCGCTCTTTGCGGCCATATGTCTGCTGCGGAGGATCAGGGCGCTGCCGAAGCTCCATTCGCGATTCCTACTTTCCACTGCCTTGGACTTTACTGGTCGCCGCTGGGCGGGGCTGCCGAACGCCAAGTTCTGATCCGCTATCGCCGACAAGGCGCACCGGAATGGAAAGAGGGGCTGCCAATGCGCTACAATCCCGTTCCCAAAACCGATGAAGACCTTGCCGACTACCGAGGGAGCATTGTCCACCTGACGCCTGGCACCACTTACGAAGTCCAACTCAGCCTCGCCGGCACGCAAACGACCGCGAATCTCACCGCCACAACTTGGAGCGAAGAATTCCCCGTGGGCAAAATTGTCCGCGCGACAGACCGCAATACGCCGCTGGCCATCACGGAGTCCGGCACGCCCAAGGCTTGGCGCGTCTATGACGGTCGCGGCACCACCATCGACGTCCGCCACCAGCACGACTCCTGCATCACCATCAACGCGTCCAACGTCGTCGTGCGTGGTTTCGCCCTCAAGGGTGCCGGCGCGACCAACCTCGTTCCCCGCAGAACCATCGGTGCGATCCGCATCGAAGGAGGGCGCGACATCGTCATCGAAGGTTGTGACATCTCCGACTGGGGCCGGCTCAATCCCGCCACCGGCTTCGGATTCGACTACGACGCGGCCATCTACTCGCGCAGCAGCGCCTTGAAACGCCTCATCGTGCAGCGCTGCAAGCTGCATCATCCGAGCTACGACGGCAGCAATTGGTATGAACCAAAGTATCCCACGCACTCGATGGGGCCGCAGGTCATTACCTTGTCCAACACCGCGGGCAATCATGTCATCCGTTACAACGAATGCTGGTCCGACTTGGACCACATGTATAATGATGGCATTGGCGGCGGGAGCAACGGGAGTTTCCAGGGCTCGCCCGGTCCCGACTCCGACATCTATGGCAACGTCATCAGCCACTGCTGGGACGACGGCATCGAAGTGGAAGGCGGCAGCCGCAACGTCCGCGTGTGGGACAATTACCTCACCCAATGCATGATGATGATCGGCAACGCGCCAGCCTCCATCGGGCCGCTTTACATCTGGCGGAACGTGGTCGCGCACAGCCAATCCCAGCCGAACGCCGGCGGCGGCAATTTCCTGAAAATGGGTTTCGCCAACAGTGAGGATTGGATGACCGGCCACATGTATGTTTTCCACAACACGATTTTCAAATCAGACGAATGGCTTCCAACCGGCGGCCTCGGAGGCAACCGCATCGTCAAGCACACCCTGTCCCGGAACAATATCCTCCAGGTGCGCTCGCCGCAGAATTGGAGCGCGAGCGACAACAAGCAAAATACCGGCAACGATTTCGATTTCGACCTCTGCAACGGCCGCGTCGCCCAGAGCCAGGAAACTCACGCCATTCGCGGTGAACCCAGCTACGCCGAGGGCGCCGGTTTCGACCAGAGGACCCAGACGGGCCGCTTCCATTTGGCGCCCGACAGTCCCGGAGCGGGCGAGGGCCAGCCCATTTCCAACTTCAGTGACGGCTTCACCGGCAAGGCCCCTGACATCGGCGCCCACCAGCGCGGCACCCCTCCGATTCAGTACGGCGTCCGTGCAAGCCAACCGTGAACACTCAGTGGATGGCCGAAAGAGCCGAAAAGAACAGACATGAAGCGGGCTCTGCTTCAAACGCCGCAGCGCGGCGCGGCCGCACTCAAACAGGGTGGGGCGAGACTCCTGTCGAGCCTTGGCATTCTTTCGGACACAGAAGTCAGGGCTCGACGGGAGTCTTGCCCCATCAAACTTGTTCGCAACGCGCGAACAAGTTCGACGATTGCAGTGGAGCGTGCTTCCTCGACTGCCGTTGCAGGTTTCTTGTTCCGCTCGCTTCTTGTGACTGATCCGCGTTCGACACGGGTGCTTGAGAACAGGCACAGAAGCCGACGGGATAAATTACGCCGCTTGGTCATCGGGCGTCGTCTTCCCCCTCACCCTGGCCCTCTCCGTCAGGGAGAGGGAATCCTTTCATCCATGCATCGACGAATTGAGCGCGCTCGACTTGTCGGACTACGGCGAAATATTCGCCCTCTCCCCAGGGGAGAGGGCCGGGGTGCACTGCTGTTGAATAAAGGAATGAAAACGAACATCGCACATGGATTTCTCCCTCTCCTCCCTTCGGAGGGAGGAGAGG
>JACQWK010000266.1 GCA_016209525.1 Verrucomicrobiota bacterium | reverse complement strand
TTGGGATTTGGCCTGGTTGGCGGCATCGGCTTCTTTCTTGGCTGCTTCTAATTGCGTGTTCTTGGCCGCTAGCGCTAGCGCCGCGCTTTCAGCCGCCTCGCGCGCTTTCTGTTCTTCGCCGAACAATCGTTCGCGCAATTCCCGAGCCTCCCGCTTGCGCCGACGCGCTTTGGCCATCGAGACGAACGCGAGCAATCCCAGTCCCGCAAACGTCCCTCCTCCCGGATAAAGCACCCACGCATTCGCATACCACGGAGCGAAGATGTGCAACACTAACGTCGCGGGATCCGAATAATTCAAATCGCGATCGATGGCTTGCACCGCGAACGTGTAAGTGCCCGGCTTGCGCGGGGTCCAATCATACTGAGTGTCTTTGCTTGCAGCCAGCCAAGTGCGAAACTCGGGAGATTCGCGGGTGCCTCCGACTTCGCCCGCCGTTTTCACGCCGGACATGATTCGGCAGCGAAACAGGCGCTTTTCGGGTACCGTTTTCAAATCGATTGAATCGAAAAGCAAACTGAGCCGGCTGCCAGTCGTGAAAGGAGGCAACGACGAGAGGTTCGTTCGCAGTTGGTCGGTGAATACGCCGATAATCCTCGCAATCGGCGCCACGGTGTTTGGCCGATACCGCGTGACGCCCCCATCGCCGCCGAACCAGATTTCGCCGCCATCCCCCGGGCAAACGGAAACCACTGTGTTATCCACCAAGCCGTCGCGCTTGTCCAGATTCGCCCAGGTGACGCCGTCATAATGAGAAACGCCCCCAAAAGTCGCGAAGTACACGTGTCCATCGGGTGTGGCATGGACACCCATGCCGTCTGAGTTGGCCAAGCCCTCTGCGGTTGTGAAACGAGAAACGGTTCCATCTTTGATCCGAATGATGCCTTTGCTCGTAGCGACCCAGACCGTTCCGTCGGGACAAGGTGATATCTGGCCCACCGCCGCGTCATCGATCCCGTAGTTTCTGGACTGCGTTACGAACTTTCGGCCATCGTACTGCACCAGATCACCCGTAGTGAATGCATTATTGAAGGGGACGGTGGCCATCCAAAGCGTTCCGTCTCGACCGCGTGCCATATACGAGACAAAAGAGGCAGGGGGCAGTCCATCTTTCTCCGTAAACTGGGTAAAATGGTCCGGTCCATCCAAGCGCCAAAGACCTTCGCCCGTGCCAACCCAGAGCGTAGGTTCTTTTTCCATCAAAACGCTCGTGACCTCGCGAGACTCGTTTGTGAAAACACCCACCGCATTAGTGTTATCCCAGCGCCAAAGACCAACGTCACGCGTCGCGATCCAGAGAGCGCCCCGGGAATCCTCCCATAAGTCCTGAACCCGTTTAGTTTGTAATCCCAACTTGGCCCCGAGATCGATCACCCGAACATGATCGAAATAGAATACGCTACCGGGACTGAAGAGTCCGGTCGCGAACCAGAGTCCACCCTGACGGGACCGGATGATCTTGTTCACACGCGCTTCACTGAGACCATCGCGAGTGGTGAGCGTCGTGAAAGTATCTGGGTCATAATGAATCAGACCCCGCATCGAACTAATCCATAGCGTCCCATCAAGCCCGACCAAGACCTGACGGACCTCCTGCGTTGGTAATCCATCCGCCGTCGTGAAATTGACGCACGTTTTCCCATCGTAACGCGTTATGCCACGGCCGCCGAAGCTAAACCAAACCACTCCAGCGGACGAAACATCCAGCGCACCGACCTGGTCTTGCAGTAACCCGTCTTGCGTAGAGAGGCGCGCTAATCGATCGCCAGAATAATGGAATGCGCCCGTCGCACTGGTTATCCACATCGTTCCGTCCTTCGCCCGCCGGACGGCGTTCACGGCGGTCTCTTTCAGCAGTTCGAGTTCCTTCGGCAGACTGAACCGCTGGCCATCGAACAAGCGGAGACCTCGCGTCGTTCCGACCCATAAAAAACCGTTTGTGTCACTCGCAATGCCACGGACGGCGGGGCTCGGCAATCCGTCGGCCTCGCTCAATGGCGTAAGTTTCTCGCCATCCAGCCGGATCAATCTGCCTCCAGCGTGGGCGAAATGCGATCCGTCCTTTGCTTGGAATCGCGATCCTATCGCCGGATTCAACAAGTCGTCTTTCGTCGCGATGACTGTAAAACGCCGGCCGTCAAAGCGCGAAACAGCACCGCCGGCGACGCGCACTCTCACCGTCCCGTTCGCCTCCAGGGCCAAAGCAGAGGTTGGGTTTCTTGCCAGTCCGCTGGCGGTGTCATACATTTTCCACGTTCCCTTCTTGAACGGCGCGAAACGGAAATCAAGTTTCTCGAGAGTTTCGCCCGGAGGAACAGTCACCAATTTATGATTTATGAGTTCTGATTTCGGATTTGGCGGAGCTGTGGGTCCCGATGGCTCATTCCTGACGACGCTTGCCTGCCCATCGGCTGACCCGCCCACCTGCCCGCCTGCTTCCGCTCTTACGAAGTCCGATTGGTTCGGCTCGACGAAATACTCGTACCCATCGCGCACCATCGCCCGCAGGAAATAGGCGCCGGCCTTGATTTTCTCGATGCGGTAATTGCCTTGATCATCGGTCAGCGCGGTCGCGATGGTCTGGTTCAACGAATTCAGCGCTTGCACCGGCACGGCCACATGCGGCGTGCCGTCGAGCATCCGCAGCGTGCCGGCCAGACTCGCGGCGTCGCTCAGCACGAAACTCAGGTCGAGGGTTTCACCGGGCTTGACGGCGGCCACCGTCACGGTGTCGCGCTTGTCGCCGCTCTGGACGACGAACTTGTGCGCGCCGCCTTTGGAATAAACGCAGAATTGCAAATTCGTCGTGACGGTCGTGTTGGTGAACGAAAGCATGGGCACGCCCTCTTCGAGGACGTGAACCTGGAAGAACGGCAGCACAGCCCCAAGCTCGTCGGTCA
>JACQWK010000265.1 GCA_016209525.1 Verrucomicrobiota bacterium | reverse complement strand
GCTTCAAGCAAGACCCGAACGTGACATTGCTCGTCGAGCAGGAAGCGGACGCCGTCGCCCGCGATGAGAAGCAGGTCACGGCGAAGGTACAGGAGATGCTGGAGGAACGCGCCAGCGGCCACCACGGCGCGATCATCTGGCCCGCCGACTCCGGCGCGATTCCCGACAAGCAGCCGCGTTTTCAACTGGCGTTCCTGCCTTTGGACTTCACCGGCAATTCAACGAAGGAACAGGAGTCGCATGCCCGCGAATTTTTCGAGAAGTGCGGCAGCGGACCGCGCCTTTTCAAGAACGGCCTGGGCCTCGCCATTCCGTCAACGGATCACATCGAAGGATTGCGCCGCGACGTGCGCTATCTGCAGGCCATCGAGCGCATCAAGAAGAACGCGAAAAAGTTCAACCTGACCAAGGAGCAGGCGAACGAACTGCGCGAACGCGAAGCGACGCACAGCAGTTCGGCGGAATCCGGTTTCCTGAAACTCTACACCGAAGTCTGGCTGCCGAAGATCGTGGACGGCGCGACGGCCTTGGAGAAGATCGCCGTGGGCGGGCGGCCATTGCAGACGACGGTCAATGAGCACAAGAAGGCGATGATCTTCGAGCGTTGCATGGAACTTATCATGCAGGTGCAGTCCCGCGTTTTCGACTCGCTGCTACCGCAAAAGATTGTGACGCTGTTCCGGCTCGGTGAAGGCACGCCTCCCAAGCTGGGCATCACAACCGGCGAAATCGTCAACGGCTTCTATTCGTTTCTTGGCTTTACGCGGTTGACCTCACAGAAAGTTGTCGCAAAGGCCATCGCCACGGGCGTCGAAAAAAGCATCCTCGGCTACATCGGCGACAGCGCTCCCACCATCGCCGCCGATGGCAAATTCCAGGTCCCAGCCGCGAAGGTCCGTTTCAACATGAAGCTCGCCGAAGATGAGATCGACCTCGAATCCGGCTTCATCATGCTGCCGCAAGCGATCCCGCAGTCAACGCCGGCGCCCGTTCCTGGCGGAGGTGGCGGGACTGTCATTCCGCCCGGCCCAACGCCCCCCGGCCCGACGCGGTCCGGCTCAGTCCCGCCGGGACCCACACCGCCCACGCCGCAGCCCGGCGCGCCTCAGAAGTTGGTTGAACTCATCTTCACCGCGGATCGGGACAAGCTTTACGGCGCGTGGAACGCGATGGCCAACCTCGCCGAAATGGCCGGCCAAGTCACCGTCACCATCAAGGCCGAATCCGAATCCGGCTTCGACAAGAGCAAGCTGAACAATGGCGTCTTGGAACCGTTGCGCGAGGCGGACCTTATCCAGTAGCGTTGAAGCCATTCTCGTAGTCTCAACGCTCCGCGCAGCCTCAGACAATGCCTCGAACTTAAACCGCTATGAAATTCACACTCGAACAATCCGTGTTGGTGAAGCTGGTGAAACAGGTTGGCAAGAAAATACCCGGCCAGAAGCGGAAGGACCCAACACTGCGACTGTTCGCTTGCAAGGCCCGCGTCTTCGTCGAGTGCAACCAGACCGTGGCCGGCATGGAGGCATTGGTGCTGGAAGATGGGGACTGCACACTCCCTCGCGTCCAGTTCCTCGAAATCCTCCAGACCTACCGAGGCAAAGAGCATCTGACCCTGGAAGCGGACGCGCGCGGTTTGAGGATCGGGAGCTTCTCGATGTCGGTATCGCGATACTCATCCCAGGTCGAAGCGCCGGGTAAGTTTAGGGTGTTTCCCGTGACAGACTTGAAAGCATTGTTCCCCGACACGACACCGCCTCAGCCAGAACCGTTGCCTCCGCAACGCGGCAAGAGAAACCTTGGGTGACAACAGATTTTTCGATTAACACAGCGTCATGTTCGACACAATCGACACCGACCGTGTCGATGATGAATCGCGTCAACATTGCGCCGGAATGAGCACCCAGACTGAATTGTTCGCATCGCCCCAGGCGACTCCCGAACTGCAAAAGGCGCTCGGGGACTTCATTCGCGAGCTTCTGACATCCAACCCGACTCAGCCTGCGGCGGGCGAAGTGTTGGCACTCGTCGAGCAGCAATTCGGCTGGCATGCGCGCCATGAATTGTTGGCGGTAGTCTGTGAACTGCGCGAAGACCGCAAACTGACCGGCTACCAGCGCGATTATCTCCGCACCACCCTGAGCGATGCCGAGATCAATGCTGCCTTGCGTGGAGAGGCGCGTTGGACTCACGAAGACCATGCCACGCTCGACGAATTGTTCCGCCGAAGCGTCAAGTATCGCGGTAGCGAAGCGTTTCGGGAGATGATCGAGTTCACCGCCAAGTTCCGGGATTACGCACCTTTCAACAATCTGCTCGTCCGACTCCAAAATCCAAGTTGCGGCTTTTATGCGGCGGAGCGCGATTGGCGGCGCCGATTCGGCCGGAGCATAAAGGAGGACGCTCGCCCGATGCTAATTCTCGCGCCGATGCATCCGGTGATGTGCGTCTATGATTTGGATTCTACCGAGGGGCCACCGTTGCCGGAGCATCTTCAAAATTTCACCAGCACCAGTGGCGATTGGGACAGTGGGGCACTGGAGCAGTTGATTGGCAACGCAAATCGAGATCGGATCAAAGTGGACTTCTCCAAGCTCTCGTCATCGCGCGCCGGTTTCGTGACTTCAAATGTCCGAGGGAACGAATGGAAGATGCGTGTCGTGATCCACGAGCCGTTGGATGGGGCCAGCCGGTTTGCGACGCTGTGCCACGAACTTGCCCACATCTACCTTGGCCATCTTGGAGGAGACAAGGATGGATGGTGGCCAAGCCGTATCAACCTCACGCACGGGACGGTCGAGATCGAAGCAGAAGCCACGGCTTACATCGCGAGCATTCGGACCGGACTGAAGCTTTCCTCTGACCAGTACTTGTCGAGTCATCTCAAGTCTGGAGGAACGCCAAGCTCCGTCAGCTTGGAGATGATCGGCAAAGTGGCGGGGAAGCTGGAGAAGATGTCATTAGCGGTGTTGCCGCCACGAAAGGCCAGTGAATCGAAACCACGGTAGGGGCCTATTTCCATTCTCCCCAAGTACTGAATCCGGGAGAACGCCGGGAGTGCTCCGCTGGGGTATAACACTCGCAGCACGGGCATGGGTGGGCACCCCCGCGATACCCTCCGGGGGCTAGCCTCCTTCAGAACGGGCAATTGAAAGGAGCCTCTTGATTCGTGAAAAAACTCCGCGCGCGAAACCATAGAGGCAAACTCCGGGAGCCGGCGGACGAGTCAAGATGGACCGGAGAAGGAAACAGGGCGAGGAATATCTTGACGCGGCGGACGGCGACCCACAGTCGAAACTCCGATTCACGCGCGCAGCCCCACGCGACTGCGGACTGTCTGCGGATAGTTTGCATCCAATGCCGTTGCCTTTTCGCTGCTTGTCCTAGTCCTCGCCTGACCGCCGACACGGACTGTTCGTAGCTGCTCCAGCTTGCGCGGACTGAGCGCTGGCGTGGGGTGTTCGCTGACGCGGACAGTCTTCGTCCGTTCCCTGTTCGCGACCAGCTCGTGTTTGTGGACTAATGGTGGCCTGGTCCACAATTCCCCCAATGGTGCGGCTGTTTCGTGTATTTGCCGCAACTGCCGCGCGGACGCAGAATCCTTAGCTGGCTAAGGGGTAAGGCTTGTCTGCGAAAAACCGGTAGGTTGGAGGTGTGCGAATGCGCCGTCCGACGATTTGTGTTGCGAATTGAGGTGAGCGCTTAGGGAATGTGATCGGACAGTCTGAAAAAGACACTTTTGTGTTTCTCCGCGCTCGTGTCGCCGGCTCCGAATTCAGCCGTCATGTGATTCAGTGCGAGCCAAGCGCCCTGCGCAATGAGCTGAGTTTTCTGTGCCGGACGCCGCCGACGAATCGGCGGGGGCGATTTCGTGTATCAGATACATGGCCACTTTCCCGGGTTCGAATAAAGTCTTTCCAAGATGAGCCGAAAAGCGGGCGTATGAATAGCGAACGGAAAGATTTCTTGGGCGTCAGCCGGACGCCGTGCGCCGATTTGGACGCGTGGAGAAACGGCAACCAATCCTTGCCTACACGGGCCGCACATCTTGTTTGCGAGCGGGACGGCGAGCTGCCGGTTTGGGTGAGGGCGCCGAAGCGCGGACATGAGTTTTATTCCGGCTGCTCACGGCCGAAGCTTTACGAGTGGGCGGGCAAAGGTTTCATTCGATCCGTCTCCATTCGCGAACCCGGAAGGATCAAGGGCGTTCGGCTCTTCCATCTCGCCAGCATTCTCGCGTTTATCGAATGCTGCGAGGCCGGCGCCTTCACGCCAGGAACACGTCGGCAGAGACGCCAAAGTGCCGCGCCAGAGTCCGCACATGATTGAGCGTCAGTTTGCGTTCGCCACGCAGAATCATCGCACCCAGGTTGCGGCTGCCGCCCAAAAGGCGCGAGAGGTCTGCCGCCGCAAGACCCTGTTCGCCGAGCAGGTGTTTCAGCACGTCCACGCCCCTTACTTTCGGCCATTTAACGTTCTTCGAATCGTATTCTTCGATGAGGGAGCAAAGCAGGTCAAAATAGTCGGCTTGGTCGCGGGTGAAATCATCATGCCACAAGGTCATTGCATCGGCCACTTCCACAACGTTCGCGTAGTCCACGGCATCGTGAATTGGGCGCGGCAGGAACACACGACAAAGAGCCTCGTAATCCTTGGGCAAGTCTTGAAAGCGGAGTTTCTGCTTTGTCTTCATAGAGGGAGAGATTGGAGCGAGCGAAGGGATTCGAACCCTCGACACTCACGTTGGCAACGTGATGCTCTACCAGGCTGAGCTACGCTCGCGTTCCGTTAGAACGCCGCAAAATTAAGACAAACTGCGTTAATTGCAAGACCTGTTTTGGGCCTGCTTTTGGCGCGAAATCAAATCGCTTCGCAGAACCGGAAGAAGTGAGCCTCCATACGTCGGCTGCTACGGATGCATAGGTCAGCGCTCAGCCTTCGAAATCGTACACCACTACCTTTTTGCAGATTGGCTTGAACACCTTCTCCACGAATTCGACGTGCAACGGATGCACTTGGTAGTCGTCCTGTGCCTTCTTGGAGTTGAACATCACATTGAGCCCGACTTGGTAGGTTTGGTCCACGACGGGACGGTGGCTCGAAGCCATGCGCCCGACGTGAAAACTGACTATACCGGGAATCGGTTTAAGATACCGTTGGGCGCCCGTCATGAGGTCATCCGCCGCTTTGGGATTCGCAGGATCCGTCCAGAAAATGACTACGTGTGAAAACATGGGTGCAGATTAAGGGCTCTGGAGCCGCGTCTTCCAATAAAAAAGATTGACTCGTGACCGCTACCTGGGGCGTAAAACCCAAAACGCACAAGGAAAAGTCTGCTTGGCAAAAGCGACTGCGAGGGCTTACATTTCCGGCAGTAGCCTGTTCAGATCAGAGCGACCTTTTTTCTACTGATGAAACGTTCAATTTTGGTCCTAAGCGTCTTCTTGACCACGCCTCCCCTCGACCACGCCGCGCCGATGGAAAAGCCGGCGAGCGCGAATGACAAACCGGTCAGCTTCTACAAGCAGATTCGCCCAATCCTTCAGGCCAACTGCCAAGGATGCCATCAGCCCGCCAAGGCCAAAGGCGGTTACGTCATGACCGAATACGACCGAATGCTGGCCCCCGGCGACAGCGGTGAAAAACCGATCGTCGCCGCCAAACCTGAGGCGAGCCTCGTGGTGAAACAGATCACGCCGGTCAACGGCGAGGCGGAAATGCCCAAAGGCAAACCCGCCCTGGCGGCGCATGACATCGAACTCATTCGCCGTTGGGTCGCGGAAGGCGCCAGGGACGATACGCCTTCCAACGCCCGGCAACGCTACGACAATGAACACCCGCCCGTTTACACGCGCCCGCCTGTGATTACCTCGATGGATTTTTCTCCGGAGGGCTCGCTGATCGCGGTGGCCGGTTTCCATGAAGTGCTGCTCCAGCAGGCGGATGGTTCGGGGATGGCGGGCCGGCTTGTCGGCATCTCGGAGCGCGTGCAGTCGGTCCGATTCTCGCCGGATGGAAAGTCTTTGGCCGTCGCCGGCGGTCAACCAGCGCGCATGGGCGAAGTCCAAATTTGGGATGTGGAGAAACGCAAGTTGCAGATTTCCGTGCCCGTGGGATACGACACGCTTTACGGCGTCAATTGGTCGCCCGACGGCAAACTGGTTTCCTTCGGTTGTCCTGACAACACCGTGCGAGCCATCGAAGCCGCGACCGGCCAGCAAGTCGTCCAACAAGGCTCCCATAACGATTGGGTGCTGGACACCGTTTTCTCCAACGACGGATCGCACATTATTTCCGTGGGCCGGGATATGTCGGCGAAGTTGACGGAAACGGCGACGCAGCGGTTCATTGACAACATCACGTCCATCACGCCCGGCGCTTTGCGCGGAGGGATTCAGAGTGTCTCCAGGCATCCCACCAAAGACGAAATCCTCGTGGGCGGTTCCGATGGCGTTCCTCAAATTTATCGGGTTTTCCGGCAAACGGCGCGCAAGATCGGGGACAACGCCACGCTGATCCGGCGGTTCCCTGCCATGGAAGGACGCCTCTTTAGCGTGGATTACAGTCCGGACGGGAAGCGCATCGCAGCCGGAGCCAGCCTGGACGCGCATGGCGCCGTGAACATTTACAGCGCCGAATTCGATTCAACGATTCCGACCAACGTGGTCAAAGCTCTGCAAAAAGAAGTCTTCGCGCAAAACGCAGAAGAAAAGGCCGCCATCGAAAAATACGTCACCTCCGATGTGAAGCTTATCGCCTCCGCTATTTTCACCAACGCGACGATTTACGCCATCAGTTTCAGTCCCGACGGAAACCAAGTGGCGGCTGCCGGAAGCGACGGTCAAGTGCGCCTCATCGACGCGGCGTCGGGCCAGGTCGCCAAATCGTTTGTCGCGGTGCCAACGAGTGGCGCGCGTCCAGAGGTCGCGGCCGCCGGATCCGCCGACAAAGGGGGCGATGAGGCAGCAACGGAGAAATCCGAAATCCGAAATCCGAAATCCGAAACAAGCCAGCCGGCAGGCGCAGAAACGCAAAAGGAAACGTTGCCGGAAGGAGCGGAAATTGCGCGGCTGGAGCCTGAGCCGTCGCAGATTCGCCTCGCGCGCCGCAATGAACACGTTCAACTCATCGTCACGGCGACGCTGGCCTCCGGTGAGACCATCGATGTCACACGAATGGCCGCGTATTCCACGAGCGGAAATCTCGGTGAAGTGTCAGAACGCGGCAGGTTCACGGCAAGAAAGAATGGAACGGGGCCGCTCACAGTTTCGTTGTCCGGAAAGACGGCGACGGTCCCGGTGGAATTGCGCGGCTTGAAGGAGACTTTTGAGGCCGATTTTATCCGGGACGTTAATCCCTTGCTCTCAAAACTCGGGTGCAATGCCGGAACTTGCCATGGCGCCAAAGAAGGCAAGAACGGATTCAAACTCTCGCTGCGAGGTTATGACCCGATCTTTGATGTCCGCGCTTTTGCCGATGATTTGGCCGCGCGCCGCGTGAATCTGGCGTCTCCGGATGACAGTCTGATGCTTCTCAAAGCCACTGGCGCCGTTCCTCACGAAGGCAGCCAGCGCACGACGCTCGATTCCGAATATTACGCCATCTTGCGCCAATGGATTGCGGAGGGCGCGAAACTGAACGCGGCTTCGCCGCGCGTGGCGCGGATTGACATCTTGCCGAAGAATCCCGTGATCCAAAAGGTGAGCGCTCGGCAACAGATGCGCGTCGTGGCGGTCTATTCGGATGATTACATGCGCGACGTGACGGCGGAAGCGGTGATCGACAGCGGCAACACCGATGTGGCGGCAGCGGACACGTCCGGTTTGATCACCAGTTTGCGCCGGGGTGAAGCGCCCATTCTGGCGCGATACGAAGGATCGTATGCCGCCACGACCCTCACGGTGATGGGTGATCGCACGGGATTTGTTTGGACGGATCAACCGGCCAACAACCGGATCGACCAGTTCGTAGCCGCCAAGTGGAAGCGGATGAAGATTCTGCCCAGCGAATTGTGCACCGACGCCGAGTTCATCCGCCGGATTTATCTCGACTTGACCGGCTTGCCGCCCAGCGCCAGCGAGTTGCGCCAGTTTTTGGACGACCCTCGAGACCCCCAGGTCAAACGCGATGCGCTGGCGGAGCGCCTCATGGCCAGCCCGGATTTCGTCGATCACTGGGCCAACAAATGGGCCGACTTGCTGCAGGTCAACCGCAAATTCCTTGGCGAAGAAGGCGCGGGGCGTTTCCGGGACTGGATTCGGAATGAGATTCAAGACAACAGGCCCTACGACCAGTTTGTTCGGACCATCCTGACCGCGTCCGGATCGAACAAGGAAAATCCCGCCGCCTCCTATTTCAAAGTTTTGCGCGAGGCCACGGACACGATGGAGAACACGACGCATTTGTTTTTGGCGACGCGCTTCAACTGCAACAAATGCCACGACCATCCATTCGAGCGCTGGACGCAGGATCAATACTACCAGATGGCTGCCTTCTTCGCGCGCGTGGACCTGAAGAAGGATCCCGCCGCCGGCGACAGGATGATCGGAGGCACGGCGGTGGAAGGCGCCAAGCCGCTGTTTGAAATCGTGGCCGACAAGAAAGAAGGCGAAGTCAAGCATGATCGCACGGGCAAAGTCACGCCGCCGGATTTCCCCTTTTCGGCCAAGTACAGCCTAAGTCACACCAATGAAACCCGCCGAGAAAAACTCGCCGCTTGGCTGACTTCTTCGGACAACCGCTACTTTGCCTTGAGCTACGTGAACCGCCTGTGGGGTTACCTCCTAGGCGTGGGGCTGATCGAACCGCTGGACGATATCCGCGCCGGTAATCCGCCGAGCAACCCTGAGCTGCTGGATTACCTGGCGCGCGAATTCGTTCAAAGCGGGTTCAACACGCGCCATATCCTCCGGCTGATTTGCCAATCGCGCACCTACCAACTTTCCCTCGCCACGCATAGATGGAATGAGGACGACAAGGTCAACTACTCGCATGCCGTGGCGCGGCGGCTGCCGGCCGAGGTGTTGATGGACGCCGTATATCGCGTCACAGGTTCGATGTCCCACTTCCCGGGACTGAGACCCGGCACGCGCGCTCAGCAGTTGCCTGACTCTGCTGTGGATGTGCCGAGCGGTTTTTTGGCGAACCTTGGCCGGCCTCCGCGAGAAAGCGCGTGCGAGTGCGAGCGGAACAACGACATTAGATTGAGCTCGGTCATGACGCTTCTGAGCGGACCGGCGGTGTCCGCAGCCGTCAATGATCCCAAAAACGACATCGCTCAACTCGCCGGCGTCGAACCAGACGACAGCGCGTTGGTGCAAGAAGTTTTCCTGCGTGTCCTCAACCGCGCGGCGACTCCGAAGGAAGTGACGTCATCGATCACCGCGATGAATGCCTTGGCCGAGGACCACGCCCGGTTGACCAATGACCTTGCCAAAGCCGAAGCGGCTTGGACCGTCGCCAAAGCAAAACGCGAACAGGAACGAAAAGAGGCGATCTCCAAGGCGGAAGTTGAATTGGCGGCTTACCTGACCGAGCGAGCCCCCAAAGTCGCTGCCGAGGAACGTGAACGGCAAGAGAAGATCGCCGCCGCGGAACTGGCGGTGCGCGATTTCGAACCTTCGCTTTCCGTGAAACTGGCGCAGTGGGAAGATGCACTCGAGGAGGCCCGCTTTGCCACAACGTGGATTCCCGTCGTCGCCGGGGAAGTCAGAGGCACCGGATCGGTCAAACTGGAGAAGTTACCGGACGGATCTATTCGCTCTTCCGGAAGCGGCGGCGAGCTCCCGGATTACATCGTGAACGCCGAGGTCTCCATCGGCCGGATCACCGGTTTCAAGCTTGAGGTGCTTCCGGACGAAACCGTCCCCTCCTTCGGACCGGGCTTCAAAGACGGCAATTTTTTCCTGAGCGAAATCGTTGTGGAAGCGGCCTCCAAAACCAATGTCGCGAAGCTGGCCAACATCAAGATCAAGGACGGTCGCACGGATTTGATCGCGCCCAAGTACGATTTGAAGCACGTTTTCGACGGTCGGAGCGAGCAAGGACGCGCCGAGGGCTGGTCGATCGGCAACACCGCGGTCGGTCAGCCGCATTGGGCCACTTTCGAGTTCGAAAAACCGATCGAGGAAAAAGGCGGCGTCGCGCTGCGAATTTCCCTGCAGCATCGCTACCAGGCGCCCTATGAAATCGGCCGGTTCCGATTGTGGATTACGACGAGCAAACAGCCGATGGCCGAAGGACTCCCGGCTGAGGTCGCCGAAGCCCTCAAGGTGCCGTCGCTCAGCCGCACGCCGCAGCAAGCGGCCAGACTTCTGGCCCACTACCGGCCGTTGGATCGCGATCTGAGGAAGCTGGAGCAGGCTTTGGCGGTGGCGAAAAGGCCGCTGCCCCACGACGGGAAACTGAAGGAGCTTGAATTGAATCTGGCTCGCGCTTCCAAACCGGTGCAAACCGACCCGGCGCTCGTGCAGCTCCGCCAAGATGTCGAACTCAGCACCCGACAGCTCGCCAATCGCCGCCTGACCGGGGCGCAGGATTTGGCATGGGCGCTCATCAACACTCCGGCATTCCTATTCAATCGATAATGGCAAGTCCAGCGGTCATGCCTCAGCGCAACCGAGAGAGCCGACGCATTTGTTCCTTCAAGCGTTCGGCTCTGAAAACCCAGTATTCGCTTTGGGTGGCAGCGACCAGTGCGCGCCAGCCTGTGGGATTCCGGCCTGCCTCAATCAAAGCCGCTTCAGCCAGCCGACGCACCACCTCGAATTTGGCCGGTTTTTCAGCAGGCGCGCACTGTTCTGCTTCCCATCGCGCAACGAGCAGCGCTTCAAGCTTTGGATTGCGCGCCATGCTCGAATACTTCGGCCAGGATGGCCTGTCGCTGTGTAGCCGACAGATAGTGTTCCCCGGCAAGCGTGCCGTGAAGCAATTCGAGCTCGGCTTCTATCGCTTCGAGCGTGATCCCTGGGGAGTTCGGGGCCAAGTCCTGAACACGGCAGAGGATAGCCAGCTCCTCACCAGCCGCGATAATCTGAGCAAGGTAGGCGCGATGAAGCCGTCGGTCGGTCTCACTGGGTGTTTGCAGGACCATAAACTGGTCCGCAGCCGATCGAAACTCTTTGACTCGATCGAACCACCGGGTGGCTTGAGTGGCAAGTGTCTTGCCACGTTCGATTTGATCGTCGCGCCGTTGCTCGGCGGCTTTCCGGGCAGTATCCCAACCTTCAGAAACCGTATTCATATTGTCAAAATGCCAACGCGAAACTGTGCTGTAAAGGCGCGAGTTCCTCAACGCTTCTCAACTTAAACCCCTAACCCCCATCGAAAACTATGCTACGCATTCCTGGTGACTACTGCACGGACCTTTGCGATGCCAACCTCAAGATGACCCGCCGCGATCTTTTAAGGATCGGCGGCTCCAGCATGCTGGGCCTCTCGCTCGGTTCCATGTTTCAATTGAGCGCCCGCGCCAATGAATCGGGCGCGAAAGGCGGACCCGGCTGGGGCAAGGCCAAGAGTGTGATTATGGTCTATCTCCAAGGCGGGCCAAGCCACCTTGACCTCTGGGATCCGAAGGAAGACGTGTCGGACAAGATCCGCAGTCCGTTCAAGTCCATTCCCACGAAGATTCCCGGAGTCAATTTCACCGAGATCCTCCCGCAGTTGGCGAAAGTGAACGACAAGTTCACCATGATCCGGTCGATGAGCTATACGCCCAATGGCCTGTTCAACCACACGGCGGCAATTTACCAGATCATGACCGGCTACACCACGGACAAGGTCAGTCCCTCCGGCCAGCTTGAGCCGCCGAACCCGAAGGATTTCCCTAACTTCGGCTCGAACATTATTCGCCTCAAACCGGTGACGGAACCGATGCTGCCTCTGGTGATGCTGCCGAGACCGCTCCAGGAGAGCAACGTGGTTGGCAAGGGCGGCACAGCCGGTTTCTTGGGCAAAGCCTTCGATCCCTATTACCTCTACCCCGAAGGCGACGACATGGACATGACCAAGATGGATAAGATCAAAACCGATGATCTTAAATTGCCGCAGGAGGTATTTGCCATGCGCTTGCAGCGCCGCGCCCGCCTGCGGGATGTGCTCAATGACGCCATGCCGGAAATCGATAAGGCGGTCGAGCACTACAACCTCGACGAGTACTATCAGCGCGCACTCAACCTCATTGTGTCGGGACGGGCGCGCAACGCGTTTGATCTTGCTCAGGAGTCGGACGCCGTCCGCGATCGGTATGGGCGCAACACGTTCGGCCAAAGCTGCCTCTTGGCGCGCCGGCTCGTGGAAGCGGGCACGCGCGTGGTCGAGGTGGTTTGGCCCAAAGTGGCCAACTCGGACAACCATTCATGGGATGTCCACGTTGGACTCGCCGAGCGCATGAAAAACCAATCGGGCCCGATGCTTGACCGGGGTTTGTCGGCTCTGTTTGAAGATCTCGATCAACGCGGGCTCCTCAGTGAAACGCTCGTGGTCGCGATCGGTGAATTCGGGCGAAGCCCGGAGAAGGGTCTGAGCACTTCTGGCAACAGCAACAGTCCCGATGGCCGCGACCATTGGCCGTATTGCTACACGGCGGTCATCGGCGGCGCCGGAGTCAAACGTGGCTGCGTCCATGGCAAATCGGACAAAACAGCGTCCAGTCCGCTGGAGGATCCCGTGCATCCCATGGAAGTGCTGGCGACGATCTACCACGCCTTCGGCATCGATCCGGACACCATCGTGTACAACCACCTCAACCAGCCGCGCGAACTTGTCAAAGCCCATGCCGTGACAAAATTGTTTGCGTAGGAATGCTCTTGCGACGGACGCTTGGCGCGTCCTATGATACGAACGGTGAGTGCCGTGAGGCCAGGCGGGGGGCGCCTGGAATCACCGGTTGCGCCCGTAGCTCAGTTGGATAGAGCATCTGCCTTCTATGTCGAAAAAGCAATTTTCCCTGGTCGTCCCATGTTGTCTGACACCATCATTTCGGCCAATGTTTGCAGGCTCCTTCGCCTCATGTGGGCTTGAACTCACCCACTTAATCTCAAAAAAATCGGAGTAGTATAGAATGGCAGTATAGAAAAGAATTCCGAGGCCGGAGCGCGCTTCGACGGCGCGACGACTGGGGGGCATGGTTTTCGTTTTCGACGTTCGCCGATCCAGAGACGTGGGTGGACCACAACATCCACGCCGATTTCAGGAACCTCGCCGGCGTGTCCGTCCTTGGCTAAAACGCGACTCTTCCACTGCCGGTCGTGACGCGCAGCAGGCAGCACAGCATAGACGACTATAGTGTCTTGAATGACGCGAAAAATGATGCGGTAAGGAAAGCGGCGCGGGTAGGTCCATCGGATTTGTCGGCGTCTGTGGCGAACTCGGTAGAGCAGCGGATTGCGGGGAAGCCGTGCCATCGCTTCACGAACCGATTGAAGGAACTCCCGGCCCAAGCCTGCCTGTTGCCGGTCATACCACGTTTCCGCCTCCAACAGGTCGGCATCCACTTCCGGGCGGACGACGAGAGTGTATTTCACTCACTCAGTCTCCGTCGCAATCGGGCGTCGAATTCTTCCCAAGGGATGGCGGATTCCGGGGCTTTCTCATGCGCTTCGAGGCGCGCTTCGATCAGGGCTTTCTCCTCGTCTGTCAACGGGTCATCCGCATCAAGCCATCCGTCGCTGTCCATTTGCGCGAGCCAGACACGGATTTCGTGCCGCTCTTCCTTCGTGAGTTTGGGCAGTTCTTTCAGAATCTCGGCTTTACTCATGGCTTGGAATTCAACGTCAAGAGCGCACCGGTTCTTTCGTGCCCTTGGCATAGAGACGGACTAAACCACTTCTGAGCAGCTCCGCTCGTTCTTCATCAGAGAGCAGACTTGCCTTTTTCCGGCTCTCTTCGGCCCACTTGCTGCCTTTCGTGTGTCGTGGATAACTCGAAAAAGGCTTCACCATTGCTTTGCTCACGCAGAGAAGCTATGCCCCAAAGTGGCATAGTCAACGGAGAAAACGAGACTATCGGGACACGACGGTGGCCGTGGAGTTCTCACCGACAACGCGATGCGCGTCAGGGTCGCTCAGAGTTCGATCGGCTTCGCCGCCACGTGCTCATCAGACTGCCGGTTGCGGCAGGGACTGCGCATTCTTTCCGGCTATTACGAATTCGCTCCAAAGGTTTGTCTGCCGGTTCGTCGGTGGGGTCTTGGAGGACGAGTTTGTCGGCGAAGACACGAGCGAGGAGGAGGGAGTTGGTCCACTTGCCCGCACGCCTTGGCCAACCGCAGCTAAAGTTGGTCCGCCAGCGCAACAATCCCGCAACTCGGGGCACGATTTCCTGACTGTTCGGCGATTATATCTTTTTGTCGCGCCATTCGGGGAACCGTTCCATGAACTGTACCGCCCGGCGAAAACGGATCAGTTCCGCGTAGTCCTGAAAAAGCTTTTTATCCTTCGTCATCAGCGCCACATAGTAGGCAGCCGGAGCCTCCAAATCTTCAAAGCGCAGTATCCCGAGTTGCACGGAGTGTTCGATCTGTTCAAGAGAATAAAACAGCGCATCAAAACACCACCTCACATAGACTTCCGGGCCGCCACGCTCGTCACTCCAGGGCGCCGGCAGCGCCTGGCGGACAAGGTCCATGTTGATACGGTATTCGTTCCCCCGGCTGTTCTTGTAACCCTCCTCTTCGCCGTCCACCATCCGCCACGCGTCGTTGGAAGGATCGTAGTCAAAAATTCCATCGAACATGATTCGGGCAAGTTCGGCCTGTTTCCATCGCAGCTCCTGTTCCCGTTGCAAAACTTCGGTCCGCTTTGATTCCCGTTCTTTTGCCTGATCCTCGCGTCGTCTTCCGGTTTCCTCTCGCCATTGTTTCACGGCCCAGACGGCTGCCCAAATGACGCCAAAGATTGTCGCCACAAAGGAATAATGCTCCACGTTGTCTGTCACGGCTGCTGCGAAGATAGGAATCATAGGTCTTAAGCTGATTGCTTTAACCGTTTGAGTAAATCTGCCGCTGGTTCGTCGTTTGGATCTTGGGGGACGAGTTTGCCGGCGAAGGCGCGGGCGAGGAGGGAGGGTGTGAGCTTCGCCACTTGCCCGCGCGCCTTGGCCAACCGCTCCTCAAGCTGGTCGGCCAGCGCAAACAAGCCCTCCACTCGCCGCACGATTTCCTGTTGCTCTGGGAGCGGAGGCAGCGCCAGTGGATACGGATTCAATGCCGCCAAGTTGATGTTCGGTTGCCCACCGCTTGAGTATGAAGTCTGGCGAATGTCGTCCTTTTTGTGACGGAGAAATAGTTCAACGTAACGGTTGCCAAGTTCATCGCCTGTCTCCAATCCGACGATGCTGTCCGTGACGCACATGTCGTAAGCGAGCACGCCGGTATTGCCGATGGTCGCGCCAACAATGGCTATGACCACAGTTCCTTTCGGGAATTTACGGCTGACGGCGAGACCCTCGTCATTCAGAGTTTGAGTGTGTGAGGTGACGAACCCGCCTTCACGGGGAAGATTGCCAATCTGGATGAACGGGTGTTTGCCGCCGAAATAACGCGGGTCATTGCGCGGGCGAGGCGTAAACCTTCCTCTGAAACAGCGCGAATAATCTCCAAGCGCAACCCAAGACCAAGTTTCCGGCAACTCCGGCAAGTCTTCGCTGACCCAGTTTTTGACCACGGATTTCGCGGATTTCACGGATGGCTTCTTATCCGTGTCATCCGTGCAATCCGTGGTTCTCTCCTCCCGCCAATCGGCGGTGAGGCGACCGGAGCAGGCGGCGGCGAGGACGGAATGGCGAAAGCGTTTGAGCAGGACGGGAATCTTCGCCAGCCGCTGCTGGCTGGCGTCCACTTTGCCCAACAGCGTCTCCAGCTTCGCCACAATCCGCCGCTGCTCGGTGAGCGGGGCGAGCGGGACTTCCGTGTTCGGCGCGAAGGTCTGGTTGATTCCACCTTGGGCTGAGCCTTTGAAGTTTTCCAGAATCCGCTTTTGCCCATCCATTGACGTGAGGAATCGGAAAAGAAACTGCGGTTCGATTTCCTTCCTTGGCCGGCAAATGAAGACGTGCTCGTTTACGAACGCCTCGTCATACGGGAATCGTGAATCCACGAAAGCCGTCTTGCCAGTTGTAGCACCGTCTTTCACGACGAGAATGTCATGACGCTGGATGCGTCCCTTCGACATCGCAGCGGCAAAATCTTTCGGCACGTATTTGACCGAATCAAAATTGAACCCGCCGGTGTAGTTCAAATGTTCGCCCCCGATACTAGGAACACCGTCCGCGATTCCACGCACCCCACCGCGTGGGCGCGAACCCGACTCCAATGTGGTAAGGAGTTCTGAGAGCGGCGCGGTCGCCCACCCATTCGGAAGCTCGTCGCTCATTTCTTCCTCCGTTTGCCCTTCGACGCTGGCGGCGCGGTGAGCCGGGTGAGTTCGGTTTCCATCTGCTCCACGGTGGGCAGGCTGGATTGAAATTTCTTGGGCAGCGCCCGGGTGAGTTCGTATTCGGAAACGCCAATGGCCTTCTTCACGCCCTTGAGCGCGTATTCGGCGATGATCCGGTTCTTGTCCTGGCAAAGGATGAGGCCAATGGTCGGCTTGTCATCCGTGTGGCGCAGTTTGTCGTCCACCACGTTGCAATAGAAGTTCATCTTGCCCGCATACTCGGCCTTGAACGGTCCGCGTTTCAAATCCACGACCACGAAGCAGCGCAGCCGCAGGTGGTAAAACAGGAGGTCGAGGTAAAAGTCATCCGCGCCAACCTCAAGATGATATTGCCGCGCGACGAAAGCGAAGCCCTGTCCGAGTTCGATCAGAAATTTCTGCACCTGCGCGAGCAGGGCGAGTTCAAGTTCCCGTTCGCGGAACGGTTCGGCCAGCGTGAGAAAATCGAAGATGTAAGGGTCTTTCAACACCTGCTCCGCAAGATCGGATTGCGGCGGCGGGAGCGTGGCGTGGAAATTGTGGACGGCCTTGCCGCGTCGTTCGTAAGCCCGGCTGTCAATCTGAAGGGCGAGGACGCTGCGCGACCAGCCGTGCGTGATGGTCTGCTGCACATACCAGAGCCGGGCACGGAGGTCTTTGACCTTCTGGATCAGGATGACGTTGTGCGCCCAGGTCAATTTTGCAGCAAGCTGTTGCAAAATTACGAGATCATCGGGAGCGGCCAATTTCGCCACCGGCTGTGGCGAAATTGCCAAGCCACCCAATTGGGCCGCAGCTTGCGGCACTTTTTCAGAATCTCGTATTTGGGCAACTGATGGTTGCCCTTTTACATCAAACACTGAAGCAGAGATCAATTGGGCAACCGCCGGTTGCCCAATTATAAAGAGCCCCGGGTATTCAGCGGCGAATTGCGTCATCAACTTGATGTTCCGCTCCGAAAATCCCTTCACCTCCGGCAGGTCGTTGGCGATATCCCGCGCGAGCCGCGGAATCACGCCCGCGCCCCAGCCTTCCTTTTCCTGCATGGCGGCAATCGCGCGGCCAATGTCCCAATAAAGGTGGATGAGTTCCGCATTCGCCGAAAGCGTGGCTTTGACTTGCGCGGCGCGGATGCGGTTCTTCACCGCGCCGAGGAACGGCGCGTAGCCGGAGAGGCCGGCCTTGCGGGCGGCGGTCGTTTTCTTTGAAACGGGTCTCATTTCTCCACACTTTCCTTTGTCATGTAGTAGCCGACGTAAGAAGGCTCATTCTTAAACCCGAGAGATTTGAGCCTCGTTACCTCGGCTGCTACGAGGATGAATTGATCGTCGCTCATTTCTCCACGCCTTCTTCCTTTTCCACCAGCGCGACGATTTCCCGGAGGTCGTCCACCACGGCTTCCAACTCCGTGATGGCCTCGGCGGCGAGGTCCTGCGGTTCGGGCAATTCGTCGGCGTCTTCGAGCGAGTCGTCCTTGAGCCAGGTCACGTCGAGCTTGTAGCCGCGTTCCTTGATTTCGGTGATGTGGAATTTCCGAAACCTGCCGGCCTCACCGGTGTCGGTGCGTTTGCTCAGGCCGTTGGGGTCTCTGCCGTAGCACTTTTCAAACTCGGCGAAGTGTTGCGCGGTGAGCGGGCGGTCTTTCTTGGTGATGCCCGGCACGTTGGAGCGCGCGTCAAAAATCCAGACCGCGTCGGTGGGCCGGCCTTTCTGGAAGAAGATGACATTCGCTTTCACGCCCTGGCTGTAGGGAGTGAATGTGCCGCGCGGTAGGCGCAGGACGGTGTGCAACGCGCAATCCTGCATGAGCAACTCGAAGACTTCGCCGGCCTTGCCCTCGAACAGGCAGTTGTCCGGCAGCACCATCGCGGCGCGTCCGCCGGGCTTGAG
>JACQWK010000009.1 GCA_016209525.1 Verrucomicrobiota bacterium | reverse complement strand
GGTATGTGTTTAGCGAACGTGGCGCGGGCGTCCACGCCTGCGGGTTTTGGCGCCGTCTCGGCGCCACCATCGCCACGACTGGCAGCGAGACGCCGCCAATTCCCGCAGCCGCGACGGCTGCGCTACCCATGGCGAATCACATACCGGATGGGGAGAGGGTGTCCGTAGGACAGGTGGGGGGTATTTCAAACACAACGTTCATAAGATTAGTCTCTTCTTGATCGCTCATTAGAGTGAGTGACCGACGCCTCCATTCCTACCGGCGAGGCGCCGGTCGGAACACGCGAGGGGGCGCGTGTGCTCCCCACCGCCGATTGTACGCTTAGCATAGGGAAGACAGAACCAATCGACCATCCAACCATCCATCTATTCATTCATCCATAGCTCCATTGGGGGCAGGCCATTTCCTGAATTGTGAAAACCCGCCGTGTGCGGCCATAATCCCTGGGCAATGAAGATAGCCGTCCTCTTGTCCGGCGGAGTGGATAGTTCCGTGGCCCTGAGCCTCGTGAAACAGGCTGGGCACAGGGATATCACCGCGTTTTACCTGAAAATCTGGCTTGAGGACGAACTCTCTTATCTCGGGAGTTGCCCTTGGGAAGAAGACCTCAAGTACGCCCGCGCCGTCTGCGAGCAATTCCAGGTTCCGCTGGAGGTCGTCCCGTTTCAAGCGGAGTATCAAGAGAAGATTGTGGCCCATGTTCTCGCCGAATTGCAGCAGGGCCGAACACCGAGCCCGGACATCCTGTGCAATTCACAGATCAAGTTCGGGTTGTTTTTCAACCGCGTTGACCGAAGTTACGAGAAGGTCGTGACGGGCCACTACGCGCAAATCGAACAACGGGAAGTCAAGTGCCTCTTGAAGCGATCTCCGGATGCGGTGAAGGACCAAACCTACTTCCTTTCGGCGCTCACCCAGGATCAACTTCGTCGCCTCTGGTTCCCGATCGGACATCTGACGAAGCGTCAGGTTCGGAAGGCGGCGCAAGAGATGCAGCTCCCCAACCGAGATAGAAAGGACAGCCAAGGCATCTGTTTCCTGGGGAAGATCAAGTATCCGGAGTTTGTCCGCCACCACCTTGGCGAGCGAGTCGGCGACGTCATCGAGTTGGAAACTGGCAAAAAGCTGGCTGAACATCGCGGATACTGGTTTTACACCGTCGGCCAACGTAAGGGTCTGGGTTTGAGCGGAGGGCCATGGTACGTGGTCCGAAAGGAAGTCGAAACGAATCAAGTGTTCGTGTCGCGCTCGGACGGTTACCGGAACCATGCGCGGAATCAGTTCATCGTTTCATCCATCCATTGGATCGCGGGTGAGCCAGAGAATCTAAGCCTCCAAACCAAAGTCCGCCACAGCCCCCACCTCGAGCCATGCCGGATCAGACCGCTGGGCGACGATAAGTGGGAAGTGACCCTTCGGGAAAAAGACCAAGGCATAGCCGCCGGACAGTCTGCTGTTTTCTACGACGGAGAAATCTGCCTCGGCAGCGGGGTGATCGAGTGACCTACTGGGCGCGCAGACGATAAAACCGGACTGAGTTCGTCAATCGGCTTGGTTCGGTCACGGTGACGGTCGTGCCCGCCGACGTCACGTTGGTCAAGGTAACCCAGGCGGTTTCCGGGGGCGACGCAATGTTCGGACTCCACTGCAATTCGTACCGTTTTCCCGCCGCAGCACTCCAACTGAATTGCAGGCGGCCATCCGCCAGCACCGCCGGCAAATTCAACCTCGGCGCCTCGGGACCCGGTTCGCCCTGGCCCGGAAGAATTCGGAACAAGCGATATGGATTCGTCAGATCCAGACAGTGGGATGAATTCGCAGCGCTCGCGGTGACCGTGGCCACCGGCTTCCAATTGACCCCGGTGGTGGAAGCGGCTTTGACGGAGGCGGAAAAACTTCCCTCCTCGGCGCCTGAATCGATCAGGTTCCTGACCCACGCGCCTTCCCGGGTTTTCAGCCAGAAACTGACCAGGCTCTCGCCGACGGCCGGCGGTCCGTTCAAGATGAGGCCGACTTGCTCGCCGAGATCGATGCCCGTGATGACGACGCTCCAGGCGAAGGTGGCGGGAACGGGCAGGCCCATGTCAACCGCCTCAAGAATCATATGTCCGCTCGGGCTTGTGTCCAATGGGAATTCACCGCTCCGGAAGATGATGGTTCCGGGCGTTTCGTCCGGTCCGTCGTTCAGCCGGAAAAACAGTTCCGCCTTCTCATTCAGGTTCGCGTTCGGGCTCAGGTAGTAATCGAAGCGAAAATCCGTGAGCAGACGTTCCGTTCCTGTCAGCACGATGTCGTCGCCGAACTCGATTCCGTTCCCGGCGAAATACGAACGCGGATTCCCGGAAATTGGCGTGTTGTCATAGATCATCCGCGAAGGACCAGCCGTCGTCCCCTCGATTCGATACTGGGTTCCAACCTGGGAATTCCAGTAGAGGCAAACGTTGGTGGCGGAATATCGAACGTCGGGCTCGATGACGCTGCTCGGCGAAGATAATCCAATCGCCCTTCGCCCGGCCGGACGGCTGAAGCCCGACAACGTCACTCGGCCGACGACGGCCACGCGGAAGAACTGGTAGGAAATTGGGAAAGCAAGACAGTGTTCGCTGTTCGTGCTTGTCGCTGTGATCACGGACGAGATGCGGCCCCAGACGGTATCCTCGATGTTCGTCTTCGCCTCAACAACGTAATTGGTCCCAATCAGTGACGGCCAGCGCAGGCAGAGGTTGGTCTTGCTGACCACGAGCTCCGGATTGATGAACGCGCTCGACGCCGGCGGAGGCGCCGGCGAAGGGGCCGCGCCCGCGACGGCAACTCGGAAGAACCGGTAAGGCATCGGCAGACTGACGCAAAGCTCACTGTTTGTGCCGCCCGCTGTGATGACCGACGAAAGTCGAACCCAGACCTGGTCTTCGAGATTGGTCTTGGCCTGGACGACGTAGTTGGTTCCCACTATCGAATTCCACCTGACGCAAAGGTTGGTTGGACTTGCCGCCAGTGCAACCACGACGGGCTGGCTCGGCGGAGGTGGCGGCGGAGCGCCGCCCACCACTTCAATCTGGAAGAACCGATACGTCGTGGGCATGGCGATGCAATATTCGGTGTTGGTGCCCGTCGCGGTGAGCACCGACGAGAGCCGGTCCCAAACGCGATCTTCAATGTTGGTCTTGGCCGCGACCAAATAATTGGTCCCGGCGACCGAAGCCCACCGCAGGCACAAGTTCGTCGCGGTGACAGTCAGCCCAGGGGTGATGAATTGGCTCGGCGGTGGTGGTGGTGGCGGCGGCGCTCCGCCGACAACGCCAATCTGGAAAAAGCGATAGGGCGTCGGCAGCGAAACGCAATACTCGCTGTTGGTCCCGGCGGCCGTGATCACCGAAGAAAGCTGATCCCAGACGCGATCCTCGATGTTGGTTCTGGCCTGGACGACGTAGTTTGTCCCGGCGACCGAAGCCCAGCGCAGACACAAATTCGTTGGGCTGATGGTGAGTCCAGGCGTGATGAACTGGCTCGGCGGTGGCGGTGGAGGAGGAGGTGGTAGTGGAGGCGCGCCGCCAATAACTTCGATCTGGAAGAATCGATACGGCGTAGGCAGGGACACGCAATACTCGCTGTTCGTTCCGGTGGCGCTGATCACCGACGAAAGCCGATCCCAGACTCGGTCCTCAATGTTGGTCCTGGCCTGGACGACATAATTCGTTCCGGCGACTGAAGCCCAGCGGAGGCACAGGTTGGTTTGACTGATGATAAGTCCCGGTGTGATGAACTGGCTGGGCGGCGGTGGCGGTGGCGGCGGAGTGAGTGGGAACTGAACGACTCGGAAGAACCGATAGTCCGTGGGCAAATCGACGCAGAACTGGCCGTCCTTGCTGGAGGCAACCAAGACCGGCGAAATCGCAACCCAGGACGGATCCTCGATTCTCGCCTTCGCTTCGACTTGATATTGCACCCCGATCAATGCTCCCCAGGAGAGGCAAATGTTCGTCAATCCGATCTGGAGCTTCGGGTCGATATAAACGACGCCTTCCGGCGGCGCTTCTTCGATGACCTCCGCCTGGACCGTGAAGCTGATGCTGGTGGGCAGCCGATTCGTGAGGAACAAATACCAATCGCCGGCCAAACTTGGCTTTTGGGCGTTAGTTCGAATGACAGTCTGGACAAGGGAAACATCGACGATGGAGTTGCTGCTGAAAAAGCTGGCTGGAGTTGGGAGCGAATTATGCCCGACGAACAAATCTGCATCGTAGGTGACATTATAGACGTCGAATTTCACCGCCGCGACGGGATTCGTGATGGTGAAGCGGAAGTAGTTCGATAGATCGGGACAGTACTTGATGGTGAAATCAAGCGGCACGGCGTTCGTGAGCACCACGACATTGGTTCCCGCGATGCGCGTGCCCGTCGTGCTGTGTTCCGTCGCCTTGACCGTGTACACGATGGGGTTTGTGGCCTTGGTGAACACGGCCAGGTACCAGTCCTCGCCCGGCAAGAGGGCGACGGGCGTCGAGTTCGTGGTCAAGTTGATGAATTCGTTCGTGATGCCGTCGAGATCGACCTGATAGTCAAAGTGCGTCAGGTCGGGGAGCGGCGGCGGCGCCCCTTTCTTGAGCAGGAGACCGAGGTCGCCATTGCTGGGGGTCAATTCGAAATCCACGCTCTCCGCGTTGCACGACGTGGTGAACCGGTAGTAGTCGAAGAAATCTCTTCGGATCGACGGGATGGTGTTGGTGTAGGGAATGCCGCTGGCCAGCGTCACAACCGGACGATCGCCGTGGCATTCATCATGGTCGATGTCGAGCCGGAGAGAGTAATTGTTCGTGGTGTCGGGCTCCAGGCCGTGCACGGCCAGATAAAACCTCTGGCCTGGCTGAATCGGAGCCGGATGCTTCGGATCGAGCTTCCACCCGAAAGTCCCCGTGCCGTTCGCGGCATCGATGGCCAGGGAGTTGGTCACGGCCGTAAAGTCGTCCCGCGAAACTTCTCCAAGCGGGATTCCGCTTCGATCGGCGAGAAGCACCAATTTGTTCGTCGCACCGGTCAAGGTGGCAAAGGCTTCGGTGGCCGTTTCACACAACTCGACGATGAAGTAGTTTGTCTGGTTGTTGGTCAAGATACCGCTGTAACTGAGGCCGTTCGTCAGGAAAATCGCCTTCACCGACGGTTCGGTGTAGCGGAGGAACAACTGCCAACTTAACAGGGCGGGCAATCCGCCGCCGGGTTCGCGGCGGGTATCTCGAACCTCCAGCCTCCATTCGCCCAACGTGCGCTCGCCGCGCAACACCTTCATGGCTTCTTCCGGCAAAACGTAGTTGTTAGTCGTGGCGACCACGTCGGTGACCTGCACATCATCGACGAGCGGTCCGGCCGAGGTTAGCGAGGCAAGTTCCACCATCGTGACCGGACTCGTGGCCTGGAAGACGATATCGGTTGAGGTCCAGCCAAAGCCCTGCGCCGGGATGAATTTCTGGGGAGGCCGAAGGTCGGAAGGCGGTCCATAATAAATCTGGAGCGCATGAGCGACACCGGGCCGGATCGCCGCCGGATTCCGATTGTATTTGAAATTCAGCAAGTATCGTGAACCGGGGTCGGTGTTGAAGGATCTCAAGACGCCCGCCGGGCTTCGCGCCGTGTCCAACTCCAAGAAGTTGGTGCCCTCCGCCGGCAGAATTCCGAGCGGATTCGCGGTCGTATGGAGTTGAACCTTGCCCTGGCTGACCGTCCAACCGGAAAGCACCTCGTTCGAGCTGAATTGACCCGGCTTCGCATTTTCGAAACCGTCGAAGAAGATCGGAGTGCCCGATCCACTGCCCAAGGCGTTCGTGAACGGCGGGGTGGAGAACTTCAGCGTCAGGAGATTGGTGAAGCGGTTCGTTTGCTCGGTGAAGACGGTATAACTGAGGTTCGTGTCGTAGCCGGCGCCGTATCCTTGCGTGCCAAAGCCTCCGCGATTCTCGGCCAACAGCACGCGTGTTCCCTGCGGACTGACCAGGTGCAGCGCGAGATCTTGCGGACGCGAGTGGTTGATGCGGACGCCGACCTGCGCGTCGAATACCTCCTTGTCGGCTCGGACATCAAAACTGGACGTGACCAAACCATCGTCGATCAAAGCGAGGACGTTTGTGGTGGTCGAGGTGAGGGAGGAATCCGTCAGCAGCCCCAACTCGGCCACCGAGGAGATATGAAAGTTGACGGTTGCAGTCAGACTGGGATTGAAAAGACAGATCGTGTAGCGGCCCGCCTTCAGTGGGAACGGTTCATCGTCGAGGTCCAGCGTCAGTTCGCCTCCAGGAGGGCTGATCGGGAGCGTCTTGTCGAATTGATTCGTGTCCGGAACTTTCTCGCGGCGAATCATGAGTTCGACCGGCCCGGTCAATTGCGACACGCGTACGATCAAGTTCGTCGCTTCCGGCGGCACATCGTGGAAGAAGCAGGTCCGGTCGTTCGGGCCCACCGTGCCGTTCAAACCGGCCGGACCTGCCGCTCCGAGATCTCCGCCGAATAACGGTTGGATCCGGATGGTCAAAGCCGCGACGCGTCCGGTATGCGTGGGCGAGTTGTCCACCATGTTCAACATCCACACCCCGCTCCCCGTCTGGCCGGCGAAATTGTTCAGGCTGCCCGGCCCGTCCGTCCGCTGGCTGAACAGCACCGGCCTGAACGTGCTGTCGTCGTAAATGAAAACGTTCGTGCCCGAGAAAAACCCTTCGTTCAGCGTGTGATTATTGAGAACCGAGGAATTGCCTTCGTGACTCAAAATGCCGATGAGATCCCCCAAATCCTCGTGAGCAATCGCCATCGTGACGACGACCCGCTCGATGACGGAAGGGGTGAGCCCGACGGCAAAAAGTTGAACTCCGCCTGGATTGTTGGCGACGCCATCCGGAACCTCGGCAGGGATAGGAAAGGCTCGAAGAACTGGGCTTCCATTATCGAGCGTCTCGAAGGGTTGGTCGCTGGAAAAGGCGATGAGCCCGTATTCGGAGGCTTGTTGATCTTCGGATTTGACGCCGATGTAAAAGATATCACCCAACGCCGCGTTCGTGAACACGACGGACTCGGTCCCGCCCCGGCTGACCGATCGCCAGGCGGAATCAAGCGCGGCCACAGTCAAATTCGTCAGGGCCGGATCTTTGGAGACATAAAGGTCGATGTCCGCTTCGAAGTTTCTGGGCCGGCCGATGTCGGGCGGCAAAAAGGTGATAAAGGCCACGTTCGTTCCGTTGGTGAGGGAGAGCGCGTTGTTCGTCATGAACGAATTCGTGAACACGAAGAAGTTCCATTGCTCCGGAACTCCGTCCCGCGCTTCCACAAGCGTGGGTTGCGCGCCGACGCGTTGTTTCAACAGCGGCACGCCGTTCGTCATCGCGATGGGCGAAGGACGAGGAACCGGCGGGCTATTGGTCATGGGCGTGATGGTGAAGGCGTTGGTCAGGCTGAAATCCCCGCTGGAAACAACCATCGCGAAATCCTGAACGATGTCGGCGTCCTGCTTTGTCGCCGCTTGGTAGTCGGAAACCGCGGCGACATTGACGCGCCGTCCAACCACGCTGACGACGAAGTTGGACGCAAAAGGGTCGCGGATGAAAATGTTCTCGACGTTATTGACGATGTCGGTGAGGGGTGACCCCTCCACTTCGGTCGGTTGCGTGAAGTCGCTCGCGGTCGGGATATTGTTGCCGTAGAAAACTTGATGAGTGACGGTGTTGGAAAGGACCAAATCGAGATCGTTCACCAGCTTGATTCCCGCGTTGGGATTTCCCGGCGGATCGGTCCAAACCAACGTCATGCGCAGCGGCACTTGCTGGGCGTTCGTCGAAAGATCGAGATTCCAGGACCGCGTCTGGCCTGTGCCGACGGCATTGGTGGGGTTTTGATCGAAGAAGCGGATAGGCCAACTGGATTCCGGTGTGGACGCCAAGATGGCCGGCAATGTGTTGGAAATGTTCACCAATCCCCAGCCTTGGAAATTGATCGACCCTCGGGGGTAAACGTCGTAGAGCGACCCGGCGGACCGCGCCCCGTGGAGGATCATCGCCTTCAGGAGAGCCGGGCTGTTCGTCCGCCGCAGGTTGACCGGCAAACGCTGCTCGAAAAATTCCTGCAAGAGCGCCAGCAGGCCCGAGACGACAGGCGCAGACATGCTGGTGCCTGATTCATAGCGGTAGTAACGGCCCAGCGTGGCGTTGGCTTGCTCGATCACCTGGTTTTCGGCGGCATTTGTCCCGCCGCCAAATTTCCAATCCTTCGAACGCGTGGAAATGAGGAAACCGCCCGGTGCCACAACGTCCGGTTTGAAGCGGCCGAATTCACCCTCGGTCCCGATCTCGACGTTCCCACGGCTGGAAAAGGCGGCGACCTGGTCGTCGCTGTCCGTCGCGGCAAGGAACGCCTGGTTCGTGCTGAGGGTCATGTCCATATTGGTCACGATCCCCGCGTTCGTGATGATCCGGAGGCTCTCCAAGGCGCCGACGGCGATGATATTCTTGGCCGTGGCCGGCGAAGGAACGCTGCTCGACAGGCCGCTCAAGCCGTCGTCCTCTCCTTCTCCCGTGTTGCCGCCCGATACGACGTAGAGGACCGGTTGGGCATTCGTCACTTTCGGCAAGGCGTCGCGCGTGGCGGCGTCAAAACGCGCCGCGGAAGAGTCGTATTCATTGGCTCCGTTGTAATTCCAACTGTTGTTGGAAATGAGGGTGCTCCTGCGCCTGAAAACGAGCGTGTTCGAGGCGGCTGCTGTCTCCTGAAGATAGGTGTCCGAAATCGCCGAGTTCACGGTTGGAGCATAAACAAGGGGCAGGGCAAAGATGCGAGCGCGGGGCGCCATGCCTCGAAAATTCGCGTTGGTCACGGAGCCGTCCGGAATTGTCGGGACTGTGGCGGACTGCGATCCGTTGCCGGCAATAATGCCTGCGACGTGTGTTCCATGACCCACTTCATCCGCGAGGATGCGAGGTTCAGACCCGATCACGCGTCCGGCCAGGTCGGGATGCGTGGCATCGACGCCGGAGTCATTGAGGTTGACGACGATGTTGCTTCCCGTGAGGCCGAGGTGATTAACCGGAGTGACCGAGTTGGTCGCCAATCCCACTCGAACGCGCGCGCGATCGTTCATCAATCGGCGTTCGTAGCATGGTTCGATTCCTTGCACCGAGGGCAGATGGGCTAGGGCTGAAAGGCTGTCCGGGTTAGCCCGGACGACCAGTTGCGGGCCGAAGGGAGACGGTTCTTCTTCAACCAATTCTCCTCCCAGAGCGAGCACCTCTCGCAAAGCCGCTTCGCGCTCGCCTGGAAATAAGGTCAGGCGGAGCGGTTGGTCGGACGGCAGAGGTTTTTGTTCGACCGCCAGAGCGAGCAGCTTGGGATCGAGTTTGTAGTATGGCTCGTAGGGCAAGATGGCGTTGACTTCGCGGGTGGCCTGCAATCGGGCGGCGCCCGCGGCGGAAACTCGGACGAGGTAGGTGTTGTTCGGAATGTAAGAGATGACGGATGCGTCGGCTTCACGCAAACGCGCGCGAAAATTCTCACGAATTGGCCCGCGCGCTTGGACGAGATAGCTCCCAGGATCTCCGGCCGACCGCAAATGCTCCGGTACCGGCAAGTTCACAGGCTGAGCCGTGTCGATGAACGCGTTCCTCAGAAGCAGGGCGGTTTCGACACGCGCCAGGGTCCGGACGGGTGTTACGGTGTTGGACAACCGGTAGCCGGATTTGGCATTCTGCGTCGAAGTTGGAGCGTGCGCGGAAGTGTTTTCAGGAATCGCGGATTTCGGCTGGGCATACTGTGTTGCGCTCGTGTCCAGCCGGGTGAGCAGTGGGAATTTGAACCAGACCGATTGGCCTGGCAGGGCCGAGGATCTTCGGCCGGATGCGGCTGGTTTTTGCGCGGGTTGTGCAGGAGAGCCTTTCCGAGATTGGTAATCATTTCCGAACAGCCAGAAGAAGAGCGCCGCGGTGAAAAGCAGCAGACTCAACAAAAACCAAGTTCTACTTTCAAGACGCATAGCTCATTGACGCTTCGTGGCTCGCCCTCTTCTTATGACGGGAGTTGTGCGGGAGCAATCGGAAAGAGGAAACGGCTGGGAGCGCGGGCGGCTCGCCCGCACGTTCAGAAGAGGTTGCGAGACTCGCGGGCGAGCCGCCCGCGCTCCGATGAGCCGGTTCATGGAGAGGCACCACGCCAAATCTTGCGCGCATTGGGACCATGAACCCACCCCTTCCCCTCCCAGGAGGGGAGCTACGTTGCGTGCGCCGATTGCAGGTTCCCCTCCTGGGAGGGGTGCAGG
>JACQWK010000247.1 GCA_016209525.1 Verrucomicrobiota bacterium | reverse complement strand
GGGCCGCTTGGCATCTTTGACCTTCTCGTAAAACGCGAAGTATTCCCCGACGTAATCGCAGAACTTCGGCGTCCGCTTCAACCCCGGAAGCTGGTTCTCTTCCCGCAGCGTCAGCAGCCGGCGCAATTCCGCTTGGGCTTGGGCGACCGTTTCCACCCCTTCCAAAGGGACGCGCCGGACCTTCTTTTGCCCGCTGGTTGGGTCCTGGACCGAAAGCCGGGCGTAGAAGCGGCCATTGCGAACCCACAACCCCCGAATCGGGCGTTTGCGTGCGTCCCGGACTTTCTGATAGAGTAGGCGGCGATGCGCAAGATCGGAAGAAGAAGTGGGAGAATCGGAGATTTGATTATTGCTTGTCGTGTCATTCGATATCATGCCCTAACAGTGGCACAATTGATGGCACAAAGCAAACATTTTCACCAAGAAACACTCGTAAACAATTGGTGATTAGCACTTCCATTTTCAAATCATTTAACATAGCGCAGATTTTCAATCTGCCTTCTCGCAGAATTGCATTCTGCGGACGCTTTGAATGCCCGATCACTACCTCAATCTCGAACGTCCGGCCGACTGCAACTCGGCGATACAGCAGATTGAAAATCTGCGCTACGCCCGGCCAAACCGAGGCCTTACCACTTTCGGCCCATCGAGATTGACTATACCGTCTGGACGGTTTAGCCTCCGCACCCTTTATGAGGCGAAGAACACGTTCGCGCGAAGTTATCCTCGGCGCTGCCGAGGCCGTCGTGGTGGGCGCCGGCGCAGCCCATCTCACGCTGGACGCAGTGGCCGCGAAGGCCGGTGTCAGCAAAGGCGGCCTCCTCTATCACTTCCCCTCGAAGGAGTCGCTGCTCCAGGGCATGCTGGCGCACTTGCTCAAACGCGTGGACAGCGACAAAGCGCAATTCCGAGGCCGAGTGGCGGCGCGCCGGTCGGCGGATCTCGAAGCTCACATCTTGGCGGGTTTTCATGAACGGCCCTACCAGGCCAGAGTCGCCGCAGCCCTGCTGGCCGCGGGCGCCAACAATCTCAAACTGCTCGCTCCGGTGAGGCAGTGGCAGTCGCGCAACTTCCGGGAGATGGCTCGGTCCAAACGAAACCCAATGCGCGCCGCCGCCATTATGATGGCGATTGACGGTCTCTGGCTCAATGAGCTCCTCCAGACCTCGCCGCTCAGCGCCAAAGAACGGAAACAACTTATGCTCGAGTTGGTGAACCTTGCCCGATCGGCGGCATGAAAGGGCTCCAACGGCCGGCGACGCTGTCACTCCTCAACTTGGATTTGGTCCGTGCGATTTTGGTTTCTTTGCCTGGCGATGATGCTCACGGGGTGCAAACTCGGTGTGGATTACCGCCGTCCTGACCTGCGGGTTCCATCCGGATGGCGTTGGAAAACTCCCGAACCGAAGGATCATGTTCCGCGCGGCTCGTGGTGGACTGTCTTTGGTCATCCAGTTTTGGACACGCTGCAACAGCAAGCCGCGGCCGGGAACCTCGATTTGCAGGCGGCAATGGCTCGTGTCGAGCAGTCCCGCGCCACCGCGCGGATTAACCGCTCCGACTTCTACCCATCGTTACAGGCTCAGGGCGCCTTCGCGCGATACCGGACCTCCGGCAAAGCGCCGAGTCCGGTGCCATTCCCCGTGCCGAGTTTCACACAGCAACAGTGGACGACACCGCTGGACCTCAGTTACGAATTGGACCTTTGGGGCAGAGTGCGCCGCTCGTTTGAGTCGGCTCAGCAGTTGGCGCTCGGCGCCGAAGCGGCCCGGCAGGCGGCGCTCCTGGCGCTTCAAGCCGACGTCACGGCCACTTATTTCTCGCTCTTGAGCTTGGATCGCGAACTTCGGATTTTGGCGGAAGCGATCGGGCTCAGGAAGGAGGCCCTGCAAATTTTCGAGCAGCGCTCGGCGGCCGGGATCGGCAATGAGTTTGAAGTGGAACGAGGCCGCGTCGAAGTGGCCACTGCCGAAGCCGAGCTGCAAAGCGCCCAACGCCGGCGGGCCGAGCAGTTGAATGCCTTGGCCATCCTTTGCGGACAGCCGCCGGCCGGTTTTGAACCCGCGCTTGCCGAGAACGACCCGCGTTTGCCCGCCATCGCTCCCGATCTTCCTTCATCCTTATTGGAGCGGCGCCCTGACGTGGCGCAAGCCGAACGCGAACTCGCCTCAAAGCTGGCTCAGATTGGCGTCGCCAGGGCCGCCGCTTTCCCTTCCGTTCGATTGACCGCCAACGGAGGTTACCTGAGCGGTGAGCTCTCGGACCTCTTCTTGTGGGACAGCAGAATCTGGTCAATCGGCCCCGGCCTTTCGCTTCCGCTCTTCCAAGGCGGTAGAAACAACGCAAACCTGGACCGGGCCAAGGCGGTTTATGAGGAAAGCCTGGCTAACTATCGGCGGAAGATCTTGGTCGCTTTCAAAGAGGTCGAGGACAGTCTGGCCGCCCTGCAATTCCTGCGCGGCGAAGTCGATGCCCGCGCTCAGGCGGCGGACGCGGCCACACAGGCGGCCAGACTCGCGCTCGCGCGCTATCGGTCGGGGGCGATTAATTTCCTTGAGGTTCTGGATGCCGAAAATGCCCGGCTCCTCAACGAGCTCGCGCGCGTGCGTGTTTCCAACGAACAACTTGTCGCCACCGTGCGGTTAATCAAGGCCCTGGGTGGCGGGTGGGAGTAATTTGCTTATGAAGGTTTCTGCCCTGTGTGAAAAACTCAATCCGTTGAGGCGTCAATGCCTGGTTCTCGGTGACTCGCCTGCTCCCTCACCCCGGCCCTCTCCCGCTGGGAGAGGGAGGGAGCACCGCCAAACTGGGGAGTCTTCAAAGAATTCAGATCCGTCCGCGCGCCCGAAATCGTTCACCCTCTCTCTGAGGGAGAGGGCCGGAGTAAGGGGAAACGCGAGATCCATCCTCCGTGGGATCGTATTCGCTTCCTGGAGCGCCGCTTTCCCGTTGATCCTTGCCGGTTGCGGCAAGAGCGGCGCCAGTGGCCCTCCAGCGGAGGTGAAGATGGAGGTGGTCATTGAGACTCCGACTCTCGCGCCGGTCGAAGACACTTTAACCGCCGTCGGCACCATTGAAGCCAACGAACGGGTTGAGCTCAAACCCAAAGCCCCGGGGCTGATCGAGAAGATCCATTTCGTTGAAGGCCAGCGCGTCAAAAAAGGACAAAAACTATTCGAATTGGATTCCCGCAAAGAGGCGGCGAGCGTCGCGCAAGCCGAGGCCGAGGAGAAGCTGGCCCGCGCCAATGTTTCTCGGGCGCGCACGCTTGTTGGGACGAAAGCGATCTCGCAACAGGAGTTGGATCAACTGGAAAGCCAGGTGTCCGTCAAAGTGGCCAGCCTTCAACTCGAACAGGAACGGCTGGCCGAACGCAGCATCGTCTCGCCGTTGGACGGCGTCCTAGGGCCGCGGCTGGTGAGCCCAGGTCAGTACGTAAATGTCGGCACGCCGCTCGCCACGCTGGTCGATGATTCGCAGATCAAAGTTCGTTTTCGCATTTCCGAACGGCAGCTCGCATCGATCCGGCTCAGACAGGAAGGCCGCTTGCGGGTCAGCGCTTATCCTGAGCGCGTCTTCACGGGCCAAGTGGATCTCATCAATCCCGAAGTGGATGAAGCCACGCGCACCGTCGAGGGCCGGCTGATCAGCCCGAATCCTGACGCGCTTTTGAAGCCCGGCATGTTCGCCCGGGTTGAGTTGTTGGTGGGAGCACGGCCGCGAGCGGTCGTGATTCCGGAAGGCGCGCTGGTCGCGTCACTCGATCGATTTTCGGTGTACGTTGTCGAGAATGGTGTGGCCAAACTCAGGACCATCAGACTGGGCGTCCGCCTGCCGGGGAAAGTCGAAGTGCTCGAAGGCTTGCCCCCAGACCAACCGATCGTCGTGAACGGAACTCAAAAGCTGGTGGATGGCATGAAGGTCGCCGCAGCCAAGAGCACCACGGTCACGAACCATTCGCCGACTCAGCACTGAGAGGGCGACAAGATGAATGACGCCACGTTCCCCCTCACCCCGGCCCTCTCCCTCCGGGAGAGGGAAGATCGTCCACTGTCTGTAGGCGAGATGAACGTCGTTGGTTCGCCAAGGAGCGGAAGGCAGTTCTTCCTCTCTCAGCGGGAGAGGGCCGGGGTAAGAAGCCCCCAAACAATCGCGCGCAAAGCGACTCTGAACCCACCCCTGCACCCCTCCCTGGAGAGGAACGGAGAATGGCAGCTCGCAACACGGCTCCCCTCCTGGGATGGGTCGGGGGCATTGCTTTTGAATTAAGAATGAATTCGATTCCATCCCGATCAGGTCTTGCTCTTGCTC
>JACQWK010000246.1 GCA_016209525.1 Verrucomicrobiota bacterium | reverse complement strand
CTCGCAAGACAGGCGAAGCTGCTGCGGCCTGGAAGGCCGCGCGCCGGTAAACAGGCACGACCGTTGCGCCGCTCCACCGACAACTTGTGGATGCACCGGTGAGGCGATGCCTACAGGTTTTTCTTTTGGCAGCGACGCTGTAGTGCGCTATCATGCCCCCCAATCCCGGAGAAGAGCATGATAAAGCGACGAGAGTTCGGGCAGATGGTTGGTGGCGCGGCACTCGGCGCCGCATTGATCGGACGTGAGTCAATTTCCGCACCAATGCCTCCTCGCAAGAACACCCTGATGCACGTTGGCGGCGACTACCATAGCGTTGCCGGGCGGAACGGAATTACGTCCAAGGAAAACCTCGAATACAACCTGCGCCACGGCGTGAAGCATCTCACGGCAACGGTCCGGAAACGTCCACAAGGCGGCGGCTGGGATCCGGACGAACTCAAGAGAATGAAGGACGATTGCGATCGCCTGGGCGTGGTCTTTGAGGCCATCCGCATGGACTCCGAGTATATCACGCTGCCGAAAGGCCCGGAACGCGAGCGCGAACTGGACACCATTCTCGGCAACGTCGAGAAGGCCGCCGACATCGGTGTGAACATCATCACCTATCACTGGACCGTGATTCCCATCCGGCGCAACACGCGCGCCCCAGGCCGGGGCGGCTCCACTTACGCCGGGTTTAGGCTTGAGGACGATTGGAAGAATTTGCCCGTGGGAAAATCCGGCCGAGTGAGTTCTGAAGACTACTGGGAACGCATCGCCAATTTTCTGGAGAAGGTCATTCCTGTGGCCAAAGAGCACGACGTGAAAATGGCCTGCCACCCGTACGATCCGCCCGGTCTTCCGTTCGGTTATCAAGGCGCGGACAACTGGGATTCACCTTCGATCTTCGAGGCCATCAAACGCTACGAAGCCATCGTGGATAACCACTTCAACGGATTTCAATTGTGTCTGGGAACGACGGCGGAGGGGCTGAGGAATCCGAACTCCGAGATTCTCTCCATCGTCGATTACTTGGGCCGGCGCGGCAAAATCCACCAGATTCACATGTGCAACATTCGCGGCGGCCTCCACAGCTTCGAGGAGGTTTATCCCGACGAAGGCGTGTTGGATTTCTTCGCCATCATGCGCGTGCTACGCGACACCCAGTTCGCCGGTTCGATCTGTCCCGATCACATGCCGCGTCATCCGGACGATCCCGGCGGTCTTCAGGCGTTTGCTTTTGGCTACGGCTACATCAAGGCGCTGATTCAAGCGGTGAATGCCGAAGTTTAGCGTCTTCAAAAGGTTGAGCTTCTATATCCCCGGCGGCCTGTCACCATTGCTGTTCCGCTATGGGCGACGTGACGCAACTCCTCCATGCCGTTGAGCAGGGCGACCGCAATGCCGCCGCGGACCTGCTGCCGCTGGTTTATGCGGAATTGCGTCGGCTCGCCGCGCACAAGATGGCCAACGAAGCTCCCGGTCACACACTCCAACCCACTGCGCTCGTGCATGAGGCGTGGCTCAAAATCGCCGGTGCCGATGAACGCATTTGGAACGGACGGCAACACTTCTTTGCCGCGGCGGCTGAGGCGATGCGCCGCATTTTGATCGACCGCGCCCGGCGCCGGCTGGCCGCCAAACGCGGTTCGGGTGCCGAGCGTCTGGACGCAGATGAAGTAGATATTCCCGCACCGGCGCCCGACGACCAGTTGCTCGCGGTGAACGAGGCGCTGGCGAAGTTCGCGTCGGTGGACGCTCGCAAAGCCGAGTTGGTGAAGTTGCGTTACTTCGCGGGGTTTTCGTTCGAGGAGACATCCGAAGCGCTGGGCATCGCCGTGCCAACCGCGAAACAGTGGTGGGCCTACGCCCGGGCCTGGCTGCGCGTGGAGATTGCGGCTTCAGTAACTGATGAGCGTAAAGAGAGCAGTTCAACCACGGATAGACATGGATGAACACGGATTCCAAGGGAATATGAATCGATTAGGGTTCATCTTCCGGGTGAGCGCTCTCCTCTTTTCTCATCCGTGTCTATCCGTGTTCATCCGTGGTTTCTGCTTCTTCAACTGCCGAATTAAGGATGAACCACCCGGGGAACTATGGTGGCTGGTGACTCGGGCAGAATGGGGCTCACCCTCCCCATTCACGGGTGTCCCAGGGACGCGCCGCCTTAGGCTCGACCTGGGTGAACCCGGAGCCGGACGGCGGATTCGGGATGCGGATGAGCTGCTGGCAGCCGGGGCATTGAATTTGGCGCCCCGCGAATTGGACTTCGCACTTCAACGGCTGGTCACAGTGCGAACAGTAAAACTTGAGTTCATGTGTTTTCATAGATTCTACCTGATCAAGCGCGAAAGCCGGGCAAAAAGTATGTCGAACACCACCACTTCTTTTTGAAGCGTAGTGGGACATTGAGCCTGGAAGTAGTGGGACATTGAGCCTGGAT
>JACQWK010000245.1 GCA_016209525.1 Verrucomicrobiota bacterium | reverse complement strand
TTACCCAGGGTAGCTCGTTCCTCGCAACCCTGGGCTTTGGGTCGTAGCCCCTTTGGGGCAGGAAAGGCCGGCTTGTGTACGAGGGTTTGGCTTCAAGGCTGCTCTCCGAGTGTCGAAGGTGTTACCGCTTTGCTGGAGGATTCCGATGCCAACCGTTCGCGGTCAATCTCGGCGAGCGAGGGAGCCCGCCAAATATAAACCAAGCCGTTCCAATCTGACCCTGCCACCAGTGTGTTGCCGTCCGGCGTGAAAGCCACGTAAAACAGCTCCGCCGGGCTCTGGAGGGTGGCCACTTCCCGGCGAGCCGGCCAGCACCAGAGCTTGACCACCTTTTGTGCGCCGCAGGAGGCCAGTGTCCGGCCGTCCGGCGAAAAGGCCACGTCCTGGACCCGGTGAAGATGTCCCGACAACTTTCCGGTTTCTTGAAACGTGGCGGCGTCCCAAAGATGGATTTTGCCGTCTTCGCAGGCCAGGGCGATGGTCGAACCGTCAGGCGAGAATGCCAAACCGGGAACCAGTGCGGGCGAGACATTCGTCAGCGTCGCTTGATCGGGCGCGGCACGATTGAAAAGCCGAAAATAAACCGGCCAGGCCAATGAAACCAGCTTTTGCCCGTCCGGTGAAAACCGGAAAGGGTCGCCCAATCCCCAGGCGACCGACCGGCCTTCTAATCGTTCCATGATTTTGCCGGTGAACGGGTCCACAAGAGGGATCGGGCCCAAGCCGTATTGGTTGACTGCGAAAAGGCGTCGATCGGGCGTGAACTCGATGCTGGACACTCCGTTCGTATTGCCCAGGTTCAGCATCTTTACTTCAGGCGCGCGGCCGGGAACATCCAAATCCCAACTCAGCCAGCGCAGAAGTCCATCCGCGGTCACGCCGCCGCGCACGAACAGTGTTCGGCTGTCGGCGGAAAAAAACTCCGGCATGAGGTCCCCGATGGATTCAGGCAGTTCGGTGGCGTGATGAGTGGCCAAATCCCAGATCACAATCTGCTTTGATTTGGCGTCGATCGCGCTTCGTCCGGCCAGGCGCTTGCCATCGGGAGACATGGTGTAGGGAGGCCAGGCGTCGGAAATGACCTCCGCACGCGGCCACACCGTGGACCAAAGGATCACCTTCTGATCCACACTCGAACTGGCCAGAAAGCGCCCGTCCAGCGAAAACGTCACGTCCGTCACGTCGTGCTGATGTCCGCGCAAGCAGGCCGCTTCTTGTCGCGCCGCGACGTCCCAGATGCGAATGGTCCGGTCCGCGCTCGCCGAAGCCAAGTAGGCGCCGTCCGGCGAAAATGCCAGCCGGTGAATCTCGCGCGTATGGCCGCGAAGCACAGCCCGCGGGACCCGGTCACCGGTATCCACAAGCTGGATTTCTGTGGTCATATAATCACAAGCGGCAATCTTTTGGGCATCGGGTGAGAGCGCCATGAAATTGCAGTCAATGTTGGTCAAAGTTATGACTTTCTCCCCGGTCGCTACGCTCCACAGATCCACCTCCCGGAGCCGGGAACGGGATATCGCCACCACCTTTCCTGGCCCGGAAACGTCTTCCAAATCACCGATGCTCAGCCAGCGTCTCGTCTCTTGCCCGTGGATCCAATCGAAGAATCTCACGTTGCTGAAGGCATCGCCCGGTTGCGGATTGTCATACACGGCGAGCAACGCGTTGGCGAACTCGGCGCGGACAGGGTGTTGTCCTTTGAACCTCCAAACGAGATTGCGATCAGCCACGTTCCACACCGCCACGGTGCCGTCCTGGCTTCCGGTGGCCAGAAATTCACCGCTGGCAGAAAATTGAAGCTGACGCACGGACTCCCCGATTTCAGGCCAGGTGGCGGCCAGGGTTCTCGAAGGCAAATCCCAGAACTTGATGGACCCGTCCGAACTGGCGGAAGCCAGCGTCTGGCTGTCGGGCGAAAAGGCCACGCAATTGACCGCGTTCGAGTGTCCTTCGAACAAATAAGGACCTTGACACTGCTTCCACAGATAGCGCCACTCGAACCCGAGCAGATTCGTTGAGGGTTCCGCTTCGGTCGGCCGGTACGAATCGACCAGGCTTCGAGCCAGGGCCAGATTGCCCTCGTCCAGCGCGCGATCGGCCAAGAGCATATCCGCAGCATACAGGTCCTGGCGTATCCGCGCTTTCGCATTCACCGCTTCCCTCGTAGCCGCTTCCGCTCGCCGGGCTTCGGTTTTCGCCTTCTGCTCCGATTCCAGCGCCATGTTTCGCTCTTGCCGCACCTTTCCCCCGGTGACCACCAATAACGCGATAATGATGACTGGAGTAATCAGCGCGAGCAATAGGAACGCGGTGAGGGCCCGATGACGCTTGGCCCACTTGAGGCTCCATTCCCAAGCGCCGGTGGGCCGGGCGCAAATCGGTTCCTGCCGCAGCCAGCGCTCCAAATCTTCGGCCAACGCCTCGGCTGAGCTGTAGCGTTCCGACGGATTCTTCCGCAAACATTTCAGACAGATCGTTTCCAGGTCGCGCTCCACTCGGCGATTGATCGAACTGGGCCGGCGCGGCTCCTGGTCCACGACTTGGCGCAAGGTCTCCAGCGGAGTGTCCGCTTGAAAAGGCGGGCGGCCCGTCAGCAGTTCGTAGAAAATCGCGCCGAGGCTATAGACATCGACGGCGGTGGTCAGACCCTTGCCACCCGCCGCTTGTTCCGGCGCGATATAAGCGGGCGTGCCCAGGACGGCGCCGCTCAGCGTCAAACTGCTCTCCGTCTCGATTTGCTTGGCCAAACCAAAATCGGTCACCAGCGGCTCATCCCGTTCGTCCAGCAGGATGTTCGACGGCTAGAGATCGCGATGAAGAATGCCGCGCTGATGTGCGTGGTGGACGGCGCGGGCAACCTTGGCCAGGAGATTTGCGATTTGCGATTGCCGATTTGCGATTTCAGACTTGTCGGGCTTGGCCCCCGTCTTCTTCAAATCGCTAATCGCAAATCCCAAATCTAAAACCCTCTCGGCCAGGCTGCCGCCGGGAACGAACTTCATCGTGAAATACGGATGGCCGTCGTGTTCCCCGACTTCGTGGATGGGCACGATGTTCGGGTGCTCCAGGCTGGCGATGGCCTCGGCTTCAGCGCGAAACCGTTTCATGCCCGCTTCCCCCGGCAACCGGGCCGTCAGGATCATCTTCAACGCCACCACGCGTTGCAGGCTGATTTGCCGAGCCCGATAGACGACGCCCATGCCGCCGCGCGCGATGACGTTCAGCAGTTCGTAGTCGCCGAGAATGCGCGGGGAATCAGCGGAACCGGCGGGTAAAAGGGGCAAGAGGGGAACGGGTTCGCTTTCGCTGGCCGCCTCCTCGAGGTCCGGCCCCAGCAGCGATGCCCAGAGACACTTCGGGCACAACCCTTCCGGCGCGCTGGCCGTCAGGGCGCGACCGCAAATTGGACAAAGGTTGGGGCCGGACATGGTTTTATGGTTCTCCGTACAAAAAGAAATCCCGGAGAAAGGTGCGCCGTGTTTTCAAGAATCTTTCAACTCGAATCCGGCATTTGAGACAGTAAAACCAAAGATGAATCCAGATTGAACATGGATTCCACAGGGTAGGAGACACGAATTTCACCAATTTCCACGAATCGGCGGAGAGCGAAGTCATTCGTGACAATTCGTGAAATTCGTGTCTCAACCGCCGAACGCCGCGAACAGGTCCCGAATTTCTTGGTCGATTTCTTCCGGACGGGCCACCGTCTGGGCGATTTCGTCCCGGATCCCCTCGCGAAAGCGGCGGCGCAAACGATGCACCAGCCCTTTCGCCGCCGCGAGGCTCAGGTTCAGCCGCGCCGCCGCTCCGGCGAGTGTATCGGTTCCTTTCTCGCCGAGGAGAAACGTCTTCACCTCATCAAAGCGCCGGGTTTTCTCGGAGCCATCGCACTCCTGGCGCAAACGGTCTAGCGCGCGACTTAGGATGGTTTCGGCCCAGCGGCGTTCAAAGATTTTGTCCGGCGTCGAGGCATCCGCTGGATCGAGTTGGTAGCGGCCTTCGGCCGCCTCTTCATCCAGCGAAAAGAGCTGCGCCCCGCCGCCCCGCTTCTGGCGCCGCGCGCGGTGCCATTCATTGGCCAGGAGGTTTTTCAAGGAGGCGAGGAGAAAGGAGCGAAACTTGCCTCTGGCGGGACTCACGGAAGCCAGCGCGTTGGTGGCGAGCAGGTGCGAAAAGAATTCCTGCGTCAAGTCCGCCGCTTCGTGCGCCCCGTATCCCTGCCGCCGTGTGAACGAATACAGCGGATACCAATAAGCTCGGCAGAGCTTTTCGAGGGCTGCGGCGGACTGAGGCGAATGCTCCGGTCCCGCCAACAACACGACGCTCCAATGGGTGCTGGCGAAATCTCGCCTCTCACCTCGGGCACGCAAGAACTGATCGGATAATGACATGCAACTGCTCAAGAAAACTCGAAAGGGTTTGAAAAGACAATGGGCTTCTCCATCGGCAAAAAAGCGAGGGCAAATGGTATCCACAATCGTTGGAGAATGCTTCGAGGGAATTCTCCTTGACGCCAAAAGCAAGTGGGAATAGGTGGAGGCAAGCGTCATGACAAAAACCCATCCGCTCTCTCCGTCCTTCTCTCTGGCGATCTTGGCTTGCCTCATTACCGCCTCCCCCAGTTACGCGCAGAAAGTCAAGGTGTTGGTCAGCGCCAATTACAGCAAGGACCTCCAGCCTTTATCCGAGCGCTATTCCAGCCTGCAAATCGTCCCGTTCCGGTCGTCGGATGACCTTCTCAAACAGGTCGCCGACGCCGACGCGATCATCGGACTCGGGGCCAATCATCCGGCTGCCAAGATCGTGGCCGCTGGGAAGAAGCTCCGCTGGATGCAGTCCGGCAGCGCGGGCGTCGAGGAGGCGCTCAGCGATCCCATCGTGCGCGACAGCAAGGTCGTCTTAACCAACGCCAAGATCATCATGGGGCCGGAAATCGCCGATCACGCGTTGGCCCTGTTGCTCAACCACACGCGCGATCTGAAATTCCACAATGAGCAAATGGCGAGCGTCGGATTCCAACGAAAAAACCGGCTGCCTCAAATCGAACTCCGCGGGAAAACCGTCTTGGTCATCGGGTTGGGTGGGATTGGAACGCAAGTCGCGGAGCGCTGTTTTGCTTTTGGCATGCGAGTACTGGCCGTGGATCCAAAGGACGTTCCGCTGATGCGAGCCGTTGAAGAAGTCCGCAAGCCGGACGAGCTGAACGCACTCTTGCCGCAAGCCGATGTTATCATCAGTTGCGTCCCGCGGACGCCGGAGTCGGAAAGGATG
>JACQWK010000267.1 GCA_016209525.1 Verrucomicrobiota bacterium | reverse complement strand
GTGTTGATCAAACCCATCGCGGTGACCACCGTCTCGGGCACGAGCGACGGATCAGACAGCGCCGCCAGTTCAACTAGCCAGACTCCATCCGAAAAGCGCTCCAGCAAGCTGGCGGCGACTTGTAGGGCGAGGCGCGTCTTTCCGGTGCCACCTGGTCCCGTAAGCGTCAGCAGCCGGATTCCAGAGGTTTCACTGCCGGACTCGCCGGCGATGAGGCGGGTGACCTCGGCGATCTCGCGCTCCCGCCCGACGAAGCTGGTCAGTTGCACTGTCAGGTTATTCGGACGGATGGCCAGCGGTGCCAGCGGCGGGACTTCGCCGGGCAATCCCGGTGCGAATCGTGGGTCAATCCTTTCAGGCGTTGAAGAATCACGGTGCCGGCGTGACGCATCGCTGGGCACCGGCAAGTCAGACCTCTGAGCCGTCCTGGTTTCCTCCTCCAACCCTTTCAGCTCATTCCGCACGTCGAGGGCGCTCTGGTAGCGCTCGTCCGGGTCTTTTTGCAGACAACGCCGGACGATCCGGCCCAGATGTTCCGGCAAGCCCGGCTTGAGCTCGGCCAGCGGCTGGGGCGCATCCCGGAGGATCGAAGACATGACGGCGATGGAGGTGTCTCCTTTGAAGGGGCGTTGCGCCGTCGCCATCTCGCATAACAGAATTCCGAGGGAAAAGATGTCGGTGCGATGGTCCACCTCTCGACCTTCGATCTGTTCGGGCGACATGTAAGCGGGCGTGCCTAGGATTTGTCCTTCCACGGTCTGGTGCAAGGTGGGCCCCTCGACATCCACGGCGCCGGTGTCCGGCTGGAAGAGCTTGGCCAGACCGAAGTCGATCACCTTGACGCGGCCCTGGTTGTTGACCATGACGTTGGAGGGTTTGAGATCGCGGTGACCGATGCCCCTCGCGTGTGCCGCCGCCAGCGCGTCGCTCAGAGGGATCCCAAGTGCGAAGAGTTTTTCCACCTCGAATCCCCCTTTGGGAATCAGGTCGCCGAGGGGGCGTCCTTCCACCAGTTCCATGGTGAGGAAATGAGTCTTATCGGACTGTTCCACCGAGTAGATGGTGACGATGTTGGGGTGGCTCAGGGCGGCCAGGGCGCGCGCTTCCCGTTTGAATCGATCGAGGGTTTCGGGTTTGGCGGCCAGGCTTTGGGGCAAAATCTTCACCGCGACCTTGCGGTGCAGGTCGGTGTCTTCCGCTTCATACACCTCGCCCATGCCACCGGCACCCAGCCGGCGCAAAATGTGATAATGCGAAACGGATTGCCCAATCATAAAGTCAATTTGAAAAAATCGTAGCAGGCGAGGGAACGAGACTCAACAGTCGTCAGGACTGATGTCCAACGTCCGAACCTGGCTTCCGTGACGAAATGGCGGTGACGCAACTCCAACGTTCCAAATCATCCGCCAGCGCTTCCACAGAAGCGTAGCGCCGCGGCGGATCTTTTTGCAGGCACTTCAAGCAAATCGTTTCCAGGTCGCGATCCACCGCAGGATTGAACACGCGAACCAGTCTGGGTTCCTGCTCGCGCACCTGCCGTAGGATCTCCAATGCCGTCTCGCCCTGAAATGGAGGCCGGCCCGCGAGCAGCTCGTAGAGAATGCAGCCCAGGCTGTAGATATCGGTCGCGGTCGTGAGCGGCTTGCGCTTTCCCTCAGCCTGCTCCGGGGCCAGGTAATGCGGAGAGCCCAGCACATCGGCCGCCAGCGTCAGATGGCTCTCGGTCGCCAGGACCTTGGCCAGTCCGAAATCCGTCAGGTGGGGCTGATCATGGGCATCGAAGACAATATTCCCCGGCTGGAGATCGTGATGCAGAATGCCGCGCTCGTGCGCGTGTTGCACGGCGCGCGCAATCGTGGTGAGGAGCTTGGCGGCAGACGAGGGAGGATAGAGGAGCGACGATGCCAACAACGGCTCGCCCTTGTCATCCGTGATCTTCGATTTTCTTTTCTCAAGCCGTTCGGCCAGCGTGCCGCCCGGCATCAATGCCATGCAGACGTACGGTTGGCCCTGGTGTTCGCCGACTTCGTAAATGGGAACGATGTTGGGGTGGTCCAGGCTCGCCGTGGCTTTGGCCTCGATCTGGAAGCGGCGCACGGCCTCCGGCGAGTCAAGCCTTCCGGGGTGAATGAACTTCAGCGCCACGATGCGGTTGCGGCTGAGCTGCCGCGCCCGAAAAACCACACCCATCGCGCCGCGCGCAACTTCGGCGAGCAATTCGTAGTCACCGAAGGAATGGAATTTAACGACCAAGGGCAGGGCGGGTTTGGCCAGGATCGGCGTCAAGTCGGCCGGTTCAAGTGGCTCTGGATTTGCCACCGACTCCAGGCCCGGGGCGAGCAGGCACGAGGCACAAAGTCCGCCCGGTGCATCCGGTGGAATCTCTGCGCCGCAACTGGAGCAGCATTTCGGGGCAGGCATTCTCTGCATTCTACAGAAAGAAAAGGGCAAAACGGCACGAACTTTATCCGTCAAACGATTCGAGCGCTGAAGCATTCAAACGCGCCGGAAAGCCGGCGTTTTGATTTAACATCCGCGGCTTCACCTGCCGACGGCCGCGATCAAATGCCGAACTTCGTCATCGATGTCTTCCGGCGTGCTGACAGTGTGCGAGATCTCTTCACGCAGAATCTCGGCGTAGCGTTTGCGCAGTCGATGAATGGTCACGCCGACAGCCCCCACGCTGATGCCGTACTTGGCAGCGATGGCCCCGTGCGGCAGGGATTTCTGGTTGGACAAGAACTCCTTCAACTCCTCGAACAGGTCAGCCTTCTCGGACGCAGCATATTCTTCCCGGACTCGGTCCACCGCGCGTTCCAACACCGTCAGCGCCCAGCGCCGCTCGAAAAGTGTTTCGGGCGTCACTGGATCGGCGGGCTCGAGC
>JACQWK010000255.1 GCA_016209525.1 Verrucomicrobiota bacterium | reverse complement strand
GCGCGGACGTACTCGCCCATGACGTGGATCTGGAAGATCCTCTCCGAGTAGAATACCGTGAGGGCCGCATAGTCACCCTTGGTGAACCGCCGGTACTGATTGCCTTTCGTCGCTTCGAGGACGCGCAGGTTCATGGACTGCGTGATCAGCGCCTTTCCATTCTTCAGTTCGATGACGTCGTTGTCGTGCAGGTGGACGAGAATGTACTGAAGGTAAAACGGCAGGTCGCGTACCAGTGCCAGGTTGAGGGTAAGATCGGAACGTAAGTGGTCCAGCGCCTCGGATTCCGTGAAGTCCACCAGCACAATGGTTTCGTCCGCCTCCGTTTTGGCCTTTGCCTTGTCGAGCAGCAGTTCAATCAGCGCCGCGCATACGCCCGCGCGCAACTCGGCCAGTTCCAGAATTTCCGTCCAGGGGGCGGAGAGCCGGAGCTTCAGGGAATCTTTCTGGCAGTAGCCGATTTCCAAGAGTCCCGCCGGTCGACCGATCTTTCGTCCGTCGGCGGCCAGAGTTTCAAGGACGCGCACGACTTCATTCGGCTGGCTGTCGTGGCCCTTTGAGATCAGGTGCTCGTTTGCGTTGCGGATCGATAGCGGCACCCAACCTTCGGGGCTGGGCTCGGAATCACGGAGTGCCTCGATGAGGTCCTTCTCACGTCGAACGAGATTGCGGAGGCGCGATGCGGCTTTCTTGTTTCTTCCGGCCCGAAGACGCGCGCTGAAAAGCAGGTCCTTGCTGATCAGGCCTGTTTCCGGGCGCGCCATTTCGTTGAGGACTTGTATGACCGGCGTGAACGGGCTGATCCTTTTGTACGAGCCGGACTGCAGATGCCGGTAGACATCCTGCATCCGAGGCAGCTCGGCGAAGGGTTCGAGGCTGGTCACAGGTTCAATTTCACCTGACAGGAGCAGGCGAAGTACATCCAGCCAGAGCGCCTTCTTTGCGTCCGAGAGATCCAGACGTTCCATTTTCTTGAGCGCCTCCTCCTCATCGGCAACCAGAGGACGGGCTTGGAACACTCGGGTCTGGTTTTCGTCCCTTTCAAGGAACCCTTGCTTTTCCAGCACGGCGATGGCCGTTCGCACCTTGCTCCCGCGCTGATCCTCCCCCTCTTCCGAAAAACTTACGGTGTTGTCTCCGGTGGGGTCGCTTAGAATTTCGGACACCGTCAGGACGACAGGTTTGCCATCGCCTCGGTCGGCTTGCCGAATCGCCCGCCAGATTTGGTCGATGTCGCGCTTTTCAATCTTTGCCATCGACAGAAGGCCAAACTGGGTTTCGAGGTCTTCGTCGTTGTAAAGGAGGACGCATTCCGCGGGATTGCGGTCCCGGCCAGCCCGGCCGGCCTCCTGAAGGTAATTTTCAAGCGAGCCCGGGGTGTCCGCATGGATGACCAGACGGATGTCTTCCTTGTCGATTCCCAGGCCGAAGGCGTTCGTTGCGGCGACGACCTGAAGTTTCCCGCCCAGATACTCATCAAGGATCCGTTTCTTTGCTTCCGAATCCAAACCGGCGTGAAACTCTTCGCAGGACCACCCCCGTGGCGGACTGGCGAGATAAGTCTTGATGTCCTTGGCTCGGTTTCTTGTTGCGCAGAAAACGACCGCGGCGCCAACACCGCTTCCGATCTTCTCCTGGAGGAGGGTGTGGATTCGCGTGTATTTCTCCTGTTCACCGACCTTTTCGATTCGGTAGCTGAGGTTTTCGCGCGAGGTCCCGCCGTCAAGCAGCCGAAGTTGCAGCCCCAACTGATGTTGGAAATGGGCGAGTATTTCGTTCTTTACGTCCTCTTTTGCGGTGGCGGTGACACACGTAACGAGAGGGACGGGGACGCCCTGTTCGGCGGCGAGTTCGCGGATGAAGCGGGAAATATAGATGTAATCCGGGCGGAAATCATGCCCCCACTGTGACAGGCAGTGGGCTTCATCAAAAACCCAGCAACCGATCTCGCGTTGGATGATGGTTTTTTTGAAAGAAGCGTTGCGCAATTGCTCGGGAGAGACGTAGAGAATGCCGATTCCGCCGAGCCGGACTGCGTCGCGGACCTGCGCCTTTTCGGGAGGGGTCTGCATCCCATAAAGGGCAGCCACGCAGTTGACGTGGGTCTTTTCGATGAGCCCCTCGACCTGGTCCCTCATCAGGGCCTGAAGGGGCGATACGACGATAGTGAGAGCTCCGGATGTGTAGTAGCGATACAGTGCGGGAATCTGAAAGCAGAGGGACTTTCCGCCGCCTGTTGGGAGGATTGCGAGGAGCGGTTCGCCGGCCATACCCAAGCGGACAATCTCCTCTTGCAGACTGACTCCAGGGCGATCCGGGATTGCGGGCTCCAGTCTGAATCCGTCGTAGTTGAAAAAGCGTTTTAACTGGCGCCCCGGATCCTGCACCTCGCTGCACCAAGGACATTTTGGATCATCGCAAGGCGTGCATCGAAGGCGCCGAACTACCGCCGGTACCTCGCGAAAACGGTGGCGGACCCAGGCCGGTACGACGGAGTCGCCCCCAGCCACGCTTAGCCAGGCCAAGACATACGCCAAGCTGGCGCCGTGGGCGGAGTCCGAAAGCAAACGCGTCCATTCCGCGCGAGCCGCCGTCGGGCAGCAACACCCAGTGACGCCGTTCATCCAAAGAGTCTCCGCGTCGGAGTCGGAGGGAAGCGGAACTTCAAGTGCCGAGAAAACCAAGTCGAAGCCAAGCGAGCCGTTCCATGGAAGTGGGGCAAGGCAAGTTAACCAGCGGGTAAGCGAAAGGCGGTCCCGTTGCGCCGAATGTATTGCGGCCCCACGCAGCGCCTGCAGGGCATCCTTCAGCAGGGTCTTGCTGGCATCACAATCGCGCGCCGGGTGGTTCTTCGAGGACTCCGTCAGGCGGTCGTTCTTGATCAGCCGGTGGTACGGATTCCGGGGAAACGCCAAAGGGGAAAGGTACAGCGTGTCGATCGCGGGGAGCTCACGGAACTCCGGAATCGCAAAGGCCGCATCCAGGAGAGGAAGATCGTGGGCGATGAGATTGTGCCCGGCGACGAACGCGGCTTCCAGCGCCCGGGCTCTGAGTTCCTCGACGAGACTCGCGACCGCTTTCGATCCCTCGGCCTCGCGGCGATACGAGTCTCCCTGGCAGGCACCAAAGGCAAAAATCTGTCCCCCAGGCACGGTCTCGATGTCGATGAAGAGACCGTTGTCCAAAGGGAAAAGAAGTAGTGAATCCATGACCGCGAATACGGCGGAACCGGATGTGGCAAACTCCGCCAGAAGATCGCAATATCCACGAAAATGCGTAGCGAGAAGACCCGGTTGCGGCCAGAGAAAACACGCAAGGGCGCTGTTGTTTCGAAGGCAGCCCGACGGACGCAGGCCGCAATTTTTTTAATCGAGCGCTGAATCGCGCAAGTCGCTTCGCCCGACCGGCGCAATCGGCTGACCGCTCGTGCTTTTGCTCTTAATCGTGCTCGTGCTCGACCGAAGCGGCGTGCGGCCGGATCGAGAACGAGATCGGGGGGGCCGGGCAGAACAAACTTGTCCTGGAATGCGGACGGCAGATTTCGAAAAGGGCTCCAAACGTGCCACCGATGAATAATAATTTCTTCATACCTCTTGACTGCGTAAGTCCAAGGGCTTCATTGTCGCCATGCCCGACCCAGAGAAAACCAAGGCCGCGCTGCACGATCCCGCCAAAGATTACAGCCACCGCTTCACGGACGTAATTCGGTTCCTGGAGGTGTCGGGGTGGAAGCAACGCATCAAGGGCAGTCACCATATCTTCACCCGCTCCGGGGTGCCGGTCCTCCTGAACCTGCAACCCGAGAAGAACGGCAAGGCCAAGGCCTACCAGATTCGTCAGGTCCGCCAAACCCTCGAACGTTTCAAGTCATAATACCCGCACGAGAACCACAACAAATCCGCCATGCACACGATCAAAGACTACGCCGTCCAAATTTACTGGGATGACCGCGCCGGGTATTTTGTCGCGGAGATCCCCGAAATCCCCACGTGTGCCGCCGATGGCGCCACCCAGGCCGAGGCCCTGGCCAACCTGGAGGAAACCTTCGCCGTTCTCAAGGAGGCCTACACGGAGGAGAGCATGCCGATTCCGGCGCCCAGCCTCTCCGGGCCGATTTCCGTCGAAAAGCTCTCGGAGCTCTCCGAACTTGTTAAGGTGTCCCGGCTCGCCGAACTCGCCGGCATCCCGGGGCAGACGCTGGCCACCAAACTCAAGCGCGGTACGCCCTTCAGCGTCGGAGAAGCGAGGAGGATTTCCCGGGCGCTGCGCGAGCACGGGCTGGCGGTCACGTAGCGTCAAACCTGTGGCCCACGGAACACGCGGAAGACAGCCGTTCGACCAGACCTTCGGCCGCGGGCGGCGGCATCGGAGTTTGCTTTTTCGCGCTGACGGTCGATGTTCCTCTTTCATCGAACGTAGGGATTTTCTTCAACTTCTCGTGGGCGCGGCGGCGGTCGGACCGCTGGTGGGCAGAACGGCGGCCGCCTCCGACTCCCTGGGGGCGGTGCTTCCGCTCCGGCCGCTCGGACGTTCCGGCGTGAAAGTGACCTGTCTCGGCCTTGGCGGTTACCACATCGGCTGGACGAGCGAGACGCGGGCCCAGGCCACCATCGAGGCCGCGCTTCAGGAAGGGATCCGTTTCTTCGATACGGCGGAGTCGTATGGCCCGCACACGAGCGAAGAACGCTACGGAAAATATCTCACGCCGGCCCCTCGGGATCGCATCTTCCTGATGACGAAATCAGCGGCGCGGAGAAGCCGGAATTCATCCGCGAAAAAGCAGGGTTCGTCCGTGCTTTCGAATCGTTCTCTGCGCAGCAGCGGAAGGATCTGGTCGCGCGGGTGGCCCGTTTCGCGAGCGACGGCCGGGTCGAGTATTACAAGGGGAAGGATTTGCGCAAACCGGCGTAACCGCCGGTCGGGTGAGCGGGAGCGCCACCAGGGATCCGGATCGTGCCAGTTTGCGCCGATTCTGAAATCGCGACCAGCGCGTGACTCATCCCAAATTCCGCAGTTTCCTCGGACGAGCCACTCGCTGGCGCTCGTAGCCACGAGCGCCAGCGAGTGGTAACTGCGGAATTCAGGCTCATTCGTGCTCGTGCTCGACCGGTGAGATTACGAGCACGATTACGAGCAAGCGCGCGTGGGAATCCTTGATTGCGTTCCGCCGCGGCAGGATCCCGAAAATGGCCCTCCTTGGGCGAACGGCAAACGCGCCGTCTTGCGTTCAGATCTCTTTCCAGATGCCAGGAACCGGCACGGGGTAGCGGCCTTGCGCATCGGCCGTGACTGGCGGTGGGCTGTCGAAGGTGAGGCGGTCGATGTCCGGGCACCACTGGAAGTTTGACGCCATCGCCTCGTCCCAGGTGATAATTCGGCCCATGTGCACGGCGGCGCGGCCCATGATGTCGGCGAGGTTGGCGTAGGCTGCGCGCTTGGCTTCGTTGTGCGGCCGATCTTCGCGGATGGCATCGAGCAGGACCTGCCACTCGGCCTGCCAGGGTGTGAGTTCCTCGGCCGGCGCCTCCCAAGCGATATTGTCATATTCGCAGCGCTGGTCCTTGAAAATTCTGACGGTGCCGGCGTGAACCTTGCCGGAGAATTGGGCGGCGCACTTCGTGCCGTGCACGTAGGTGACAAAATCGTTGTGGCACTTGGGCACGTAACGCACGACATCGTATCCCTTGGCGCCATCGGGAAACGTCCACTCCACCGAGAACGAGTCGAGGTTTTGACTGAGATCGAGGCTGTTGGCCGCGCGACCCCCGACGCCGTGGGCGTTGACCGGCCACTGGTCCGTCAGCCAGCAGATCTCGTCAACCTGGTGGATATCCATTTCCGCCCACAGGCCGCCGGAGACCCAGAGGAACTTGGTGAAATTTCGCAGCTGCCACTCCAGTTCTTTCGTTGCCGCCGGCCGCGGGCGCAGCGGGCCGCTGGGTTCCATCCGGTAGGCGCGGATGAGATGAATGTCGCCGAGCTGCCCGTCGCGGATGCGCCGGATGAGCTCCAGCCGGTTGCGCGAATGCCGGCACTGCAGGCCCGCCGCGATCTTGACCCCTTTCTTTTCCGCTTCCTCCCCCGCCTTGATGACGCGCCGCACGCCGACCGGATCGGAGGCGAAGGATTTTTCCATGAAGACGTTCACGCCCTTTTGCACCGCGTATTCGAGCTGGGCGGGACGGAAGCCGGCGTAACCGGTCAGCATCGCGACGTCCCGGCCCGGTTGCAGGCAATCGATGGCCTGCTTGAAGGCGTCGAAGCCGATGAACCTCCGCTCGGGTGGCACATCGATCCGGTCGCCAAAGTATCCGAACAGATTCTTGTGCGCGGTGAGCAGCCGGTTCTCGAACAAATCCGCCATTGCCACCAGCTTCACCGGCCCGCCTTTGGCGGCGAAGGCGTCGCGCACCGCGCCGCTGCCGCGACCGCCGCTGCCGATCAGCGCGAGTCGGATGGTGTTGTCCTCCGCCGCATGCACATGCGGGATGACGATGCCGGCCAGTGCGGCCCCCGCTGCGATCTTCCCGCCCTGGGCGAGGAACTCGCGGCGCGTGGTCGGTTCCGGACTGCTGTTCGATGAGGACAGTTGGTTTTTCATAGCAATGATCTCCATGACGACCCGACTTGAGCACCCATCCGGGGATGGGCTGTTGGCGTGACGGGTGGATTGAACCCCAGCGAGTGGCACCTTTGCAACCTGATACCTGCTTCGGAGGGGTTCTGAATCCTCGGTTAGAAGCGGGCGGCGGCGAACCGGCTGTAATTTCTGACTTATCGCCCGGCCCGCGGTTCCCGGTGTCGTGTACAACCAGATGGTCAGAAGATCGAAGCCGTAACG
>JACQWK010000254.1 GCA_016209525.1 Verrucomicrobiota bacterium | reverse complement strand
GAGCGGCGTCTCGCCGCCGGGCCGCGTCCGAGCGGGACGCTCGGCGAACTCGCAGGCGAGACGCCTGCGCTACCGACAACCGGTGGATGCACTGATTTGCGCATCATGATGGGTTATCAACACGACGTGTTCCTGAGCTACCTTCACGAGAAACCGTGCGGGACATGGGTAGTCGAGCACTTCTTGCCGTACTTCCAGCAATTCCTCGGCAACGCTCTAAACCGGCCTGCGAGCGTGTTTCTTGACCGAACAGGCATTCATTTGGGACAGAAGTGGCCGGCACGCCTGAGGAGTGCGCTCGCACATTCACGATGTCTCGTAGGGGTATGGAGTCCGCTTTACTTCCATGCAGAGTGGTGCCAATGCGAATGCGCCGTGATGTTGCACCGCGAAGCACAACTCGGCTACGGCACGGCCCAGAATCCTGATGGATTGATGATTGGCGTAAAGGTCAATGACGGTATTCACTTCCCTGGCTTTGCGCAGGACAGCCAATACGCAGACTTTGAAGGCTACTTCTTCGATGGTCCAGCATTTGCGCAGAGTCCGCTCCATGTCGAATTTCAGAAGGCCATTGTAGCTCTCGCCAACGATGTTGCCAGAATCGTGAACGGCGCGCCGAAATGGTCCTCTCGTGGACAGTCGAACGGGAATAACGGACATCGGTGGAATCTGTACCATCCAGTTACCGGACGTTCTTGCATTGGTATTCACCGCCACGCAGCAAAGCCTAATCGGGGCTGTTGAAGTTGCCAACAAGGCAGCGAAAGAACGCCAGAAACTTCCATTCGATCGTGCGCTCGTGCCGTCCGTCCCAATACCAAGCCGATTCGACACGCAGACTGAACATCAAATCGCCAAAGATTGGCTCAATCGCTTTGAGGAAGCTCTTGAACCCATATACAAGCAATGGCTCCCCAAAGACGTCAGCCGCCGCGACTTCCTGGAGCTTACGAAGATTCCATATACCCCCTTCTTCAGTTTTGGCGAAGGATTGCCAGTTCTTGAAACAGGGACAACCGATCCGGCGGGTCTCGGGTACGCCTACGAAACAGTCGCAGCGCTCATCGGGAACAATCTTCAACATGTGGAGCTTTTGCTGACGAAAAACCGAGATGAGTTTGTCCGGCTGGCTCGCTCTCCGGGCCAACTCGCAAAAACGCCTTTGCGCGAATTCGGTTTACCTTGTGTGTTGTTGATCGACGTTGTTGGTTCGAGCAGGCTGGCAGCAGAAGCTCGCGACAAGGTGTTGGGCCAGTTTCATTCGCTTGTGGTAGATTGCGCCCAGAGAGAGAACGGCGTTGTTGTCTATGTCGGCGGCGACAGTTTGTCGGTTGCATTTCCTGAAGTGTTGAAGGCGATTAAGTGTGCTTTGGCAATCGCTGAATTCATGGCCGTGGCAAAGCCGATCGCTACTCCGCTCGGTCCTTTGCGTACGCGGATGGCCATCCACGCTGTGCGTGATGTCCGCGTTCACCGACAGACGACCGAGGCACTTTTTGGAGTGGCGGCAAGGATCGTGAGCAAAGCTCCGGAAGGAGAGATACTGATCTCTGGTGAGGCGAAAGGGCTCCTTCCTAGTCCCCCGGAAGACTTCGAATTCGAGCTGCGCTATGAACAGCTTGAATTTGACGCTGTGAAGGATGCGCCGCACCTGGAGGATTTGCATGGGATCGTGGGAGTCAGAAAGGTTTCGCTTAACCAACGTGAACGGGATTGCTTGTTTGAGCAAGATCCCAAGACTAAGGGCGGCGGCGGGTTTCAGGCTTTTTTGGTTGGCCTGCAACAAAAGGTTGAACCTAGCACTGGCTTGATGAAACTGACTATCTCCGATCGCGAACGCATCGCGAGGTATGCTCACGATTACAGGCGTGGCGGTTGGCAAGGACGCTTGAGAAAGATCTTTGCGCGGACGCTAGGCCAGAATCTTGGCCGCGAAATCAGCTAAGCTACTCCTGGCATCTCAAAGAGCATTTTGTCTCCGGCTGAGGTTCGTCTTCGTCCCTCCTTGAGGAGTTCGACAGTTGGTTCCGTCAGCCCCTTTTGAATGGCCTTGCGCGCCACTTCAACGTATTCGCGGTCGATGTCGAACCCAACGAATCGCCCGATCCCGCATTGCTTCGCGGCGAGGGCCGAATGGCCGATTCCGAGAAAAGGATCGAGCATTACGAGGTCGGGCCTACAGCCGTGAATCTTGATGCAGAAGACGGCTAGGTCGGTAGGGAACGTCGCTGGGTGAGGACGCTGCTTTGAGCGGCTAACGATCGTCTTGTAAGGAATGAACCAGTTGTTTCCTCGACATCGCAAATCATCGCCGCCCGTGTGAGCCCATCTTTTGATATTGGACTTATCGGAGTACGGGACGCCTATGGCGCGCCGATTCAATCGCGTCTTGCCACTCTTAGTCAGATGGAACACGTATTCATGGCAGTCGTTGACGAATCTGTCCGACTGCAGCGGTTTGAAGTGGCCAGCAGAAATGATCTCGCCGTCTTTCGTGATAGATATCGACTTAATCCAGTGAAAGGTGTTCTGCAGCACAAAGAGGCTTGCCTTCATTTTGACGATCAACTCGTGCGGGATCAGTGGGTTGGATGGACAAGCACCGAGGTTGAGGAAAAACGAGCCGTCATTCTTCAGTACCCGCCGAACCTCGCCGGCCCATTGCGTTGACCATTTCAGATACTCGTCGCTGTTCCTACTGTCACGGTAGTTGCGATATTTGACTCCGAGGTTGTATGGCGGAGAAGTGACAACCAAATCAACGGATTCATCGGGCAACTGCCGTATGCCTTCCACGCAGTCCATGGTTTTAAGTTCGAATACGGTTTGGGGCATTTGGGTTTCTCTTGTTCAGGCAGTGGTTCACCTCAGGATGAGACCGCGGTCGAGATTGGCGCCCAACGTGCGTCGGAAAATCTTTCGCAGCGTTCTCCGCCAAGAGGCGTTCTTGTATGCGAAGGCATATCGATGAATTCGTTCAAGCAGAAGGACTGGGAGGTCGAGTTCTCCCGTCTGTTCATCCAAACGGTACCAGACATACAGAAGCAGGTTCTGGAATCCTCCCCTGCCGGACAATCGTGCGACGAGATTGTTCAGAAACTCGATCTCGCCAACTGTGAGCTTGATTCGCATGCGGGCGAATTTGCCCTCGCCACGGCGCATTGCCAAGGACGATCCTCATACCACTGTACTTTGCGTCAGATTCCGTGCGACATGAACAAGTCACGAAGTCCTTCCTCGACACACGCGCATTGCCTCCCAGGAAACGCCATTGCCGATAAACCAAACGGGGGGTGAGGATTTCGTCCACTTTCCGCCAGTTCGAGTGCGGGGCGCGCTCCAGGATGCTGGGGTGCGTGGCGACGGCGGATACCGTCCAGTGGCCGCGACAAGAGGAACCAATCCTTCCCATCCTCCATAGGCCTTGCTACGCTGACGCCGTGAAGATCAGTGATGACTACGATGCGAAAATTCGGCTTTGGGCTCGGCGGCCTGCGGTCGTGCCGCTGCCAGCCGCGCCGCCCCTGCCGAAGTTCTCGGCCCGGAAATTCCGCACGCACGAGGAGATGAACCAATGGAAGCGATCACTCTTGTGCGAGGTTGCTAGGGCGGTTGACCGCAATGGAAGAGTTGCTTAACAAGCTCAACAAAGCCCGGGTCCGTTACCTTCTGGTGGGCGGACAGGCGATGCGGTTGGCCGGCATGCCGCGATTTTCGATGGATTGGGATTTTTTCATCCCTCCGCGCGATGGGGAGAACTTCGCCCGGTTGAACGCTTTGTTGGCCGGAGAGTTGGACGTGCCGCTGGTTCCGCTGGGGACGCGTGGCGAGAACTTCATTCAGACCTACCAAACACGCTGGGGCGTGGTCCAGTTTCATCTGGGCCTGCCCGGTGTGCCGAAGTTCGACGAGGCCGAGCGCCAGACAGTCATTCGGCGAACTGAATTCGGAACACCGGTCTCATGCCTGTCTGGCCCACTTCTGCTCGCGTCGAAACGGGCCGCCAACCGTCCGCAAGACCAAGCGGACATTGAGTTTCTGGCTGAATTGGAGCGGTTAGGAAAGCTTTGATCGCCCGCGTTATTCCACACCAGGTTCAAGCGGAACCAGATTTCATGGATGTGATCCATGGCACCGGCTGGGTTTCGGGCGAGGAATCGTTCCGCAGGGTCGGAAGTATGTCGCCGGCCACGAATTCCGCGGCGCCGTTGGATCGCTCGCGCCGCGCATAGATATGACCACGTGCCATCCCTACGAAGCCAAACACATACACCGGCGAACACTGGCCCATTGTCTCTTGACCACACGAACTCAGCCACTCTCACGGCATCTCGAGACCTGACGCCTGGCCCTGTCGTTGGAGATTCTGGGATTTCGCAATGAGCTGATCTCTGATTGGATGATGCCATGAAAACCGACACCGCATTTGAAATGGCTGCGGCGAGCGTCCGATTCGGGCCGGGCGTCACGCGCGAAGTGGGCATGGACCTCGTTGACCTGGGCGTGCGCCGGGTCATGGTGCTGACCGATCCTAACCTCCGCGATCTCCCGCCGGTCGCCGCTGTGATGGAGTCCCTCACGCGGGAGAAGCTCGAGTTCGAAGTCTTTGACCATGTCCGCGTCGAACCGACCGACGGCTCGTTTCGGGAAGCGATTTCGTTCGCGCAGGCTGGGTCGTTTGACGCGTTCGTTGCGGTGGGCGGCGGTTCCACGATCGACACCGCCAAAGCGGCGAATCTCTACACGGGGTATCCGGCTGATTTTCTGGATTACGTCAACCCGCCCATCGGCAAAGGCAAACCGGTGCCAGGCCCGCTCAAGCCGTTGATTGCGATTCCAACCACGGCGGGGACCGGCAGCGAAACGACTGGCGTGGCCATTTTCGATTTCGCCGAGATGCACGCGAAGACCGGCATTGCGCATCGGCGGCTGAAGCCGTCGCTGGGATTGGTCGATCCGGAGAACACCCGGACCGTTCCTCCGATGGTGGCGGCGTCCACAGGATTGGATGTGTTGTGCCATGCCGTCGAATCGTACACGGCGTTGCCATTCAATCAGCGTCCGGCGCCCGAACGGCCCTTGTTGCGTCCCGCATACCAGGGCTCGAATCCGATCAGCGATGTCTGGTCTGCGGAAGCGATGCGCCTGACTTCGCGTTATCTGCTTCGCGTTGCGAAAGACCCAGGAGACGAGGAAGCCCGCGCCGGGATGTTGCTGGCCGCCTCGTACGCAGGGATGGGTTTCGGGAACGCTGGCGTGCACCTGCCGCACGGCATGTCCTACGCCGTTTCGGGCCTGGTTCGAGAATACTGGCCTCCGGGCTACCGCGTGGATCATGCGCTGGTGCCGCATGGCATGTCGGTCATTCTCAACGCGCCGGCCGTCTTTCGGTTCACGGCGCCGGCTTGTCCGGAACGGCACCTGCAAGCTGCTCAATACCTGGGCGCTGATGTTTCGAAGGCCAGCCCGGCGGATGCAGGGAAGATCTTGGCGGAGCGCATCACAACGTTCATGCAAGCCCTCGCTATTCCGAACGGCTTGAGCGCGGTGGGTTACACACGAGCCGATATTCCGCAGTTGGTGCAACGCACGCTGCCGCAACATCGCGTCACGAAGTTGTCGCCGCGGCCGGCGGGGGAACGAGAATTGGCGGAGCTGTTCGAAGATGCGTTGTTAGGATGGTGAGGTCATGCTGAGCCTTGACGCAACCAAGGACTCCGGTGCTCCCTGGCAAGATTGCGATGCCGATGGGGGTTAATTGGTGCCTTCCCCCTCACCCCGGCCCTATCCCGCCGGGAGAGGGAGAATCGATGCCTGTCTGTGGGCAAATCGAAGGCCTTCGAATTCCACAGTGAGCAAGGGACTAAATGTCCTTCATGAAGAGGCTGCGGTTTCGCGTCAGGTACAAGGCGCCGGAACTCAGAGTCAGGAGCACCGCGACCCATTTGGCCAACTCGGTGAATGTAGGCACCCACGACTCGAAGAGCCACGGTCCCCATTTCCCCCATTCCGGATAGCTGATCATAACCAGCACGGAGATGATCGCGATGATCTGAGATAAGGTCTTGTGCTTGCCGTATCCTTCCGCCGCGAGCACGACCTGTTTCGAAGCAGCGAGCAGCCTCAGACCCGTGATCGCCAACTCCCGCGCCACGATGATCACGACCATCCAAGCGGCGACCTGTTCGCGTCCGACGAACGCGATAAAGGCGGAGCAGGTGAGGATCTTGTCCGCAAGCGGGTCCATCAGGATTCCAAAGTCCGTGATCAATTGCCGGCTCCGGGCGATCTTGCCGTCCAGGTAATCCGTGATGCTGGCCGCCAGGAACAGCGCGAGTGCACAGGTGTTCGAGAAGGGAAAATTCCAGAAGATTGCCGCCAGAAACGCGGCGGTCAACCCAAGCCGGCCTACCGTCAATTTGTTGGCTACGTTCATGATTGGAGTCTATCAGTGTCTGTCCAAATCGTCGCAGGCCGCGCGAATTTCCCGGAGCGCGGCTGTGTGCGCAGCACCAGCCGCAGCGTCTCGACAAGTCCGGCGCGCTGCGGCTGGGTCTTCGACCACAGCCGCGCTCCGTATTTGTTGCGGCTTCGCCGCGTTACGCTGTATGGCCGATTTGCTCTCAGCAGCGCATCGAACGACCGGCCGCGCCGCAGGATGCAATTCTGCGATGCGGCAGATTAAAAATCTGCGCTACGCCGGAGAGATCCCCGCTTCCAACGGGCGCGCGATCAAATCGTAGTCGGTGTGGCCCACAATCTTGACCTTGGCGAATTCGCCCGGAGGACATTGGCCGCGCACATAGATGCGGCCGTCGATGTCCGGGGCGTCAGCTTCACCGCGTGCCACGCAGAAGCGGCCTTTCCATTTTGGGGACAAACCGGCCGCGGTTCGAATCAATCCATGCTCCCAGGACGCGACCTGGGCGATCTGCAATTCCGCGGCGGTTGCCGTCCGTTCGGCGAGGACCATAATTTCCCGTCCCAGGAATGACTGCCCAATTTTGCGACTCGCCTCAAGTTGGGCAGCCATAGCCCGCCGGCGGCGCTGTTCTTTGACGCGGCTGGATATTTGACCCAGCATTTTGGCGGCCCGGGTCCCTTCCTCGCGGGAATAGGTGAAAACTCCCAGGCGTTCAAACTTTGTTTCGCGGATAAAGTCCAACAGCGCCTCGAAACAAGCCTCGGTTTCGCCTGGGAATCCAACGATAAAAGTGGTTCTGAGGGCAATGCCCGGGATGCCCGCGCGAATTCTTGCGATCAGATCCACGATGTATTGGCGGGAGGTTTCCCGGCGCATCCGTTCAAGCATATTGTCATGGATGTGCTGGAGCGGCATGTCGGCGTAACGAGCCACTTTTGGGCATTCCGCCATGGTTTGGATGAGTTCATCGGTCCAATGCGCGGGATGCGTGTAGAGCAGCCGAATCCAAAATTCTCCGGGGAGCGCGTTCAAGGCTCGCAACAGAGTGCACAGGGTCGTGGCGTCGGCGGGCAACGATCGGGACGCCTCGGAGAACTTCTCGGGCGAGGCGATAAAGCCGCGGCGGCGAGGACGCAAATCCAGCCCATAGTAGGTGGAGTCCTGCGAGATCAAGTTCAACTCTTTCACGCCGCGGTCGATCAATCGGCGCGCTTCCTCCACGATGTCGTGCTGCGGGCGGCTGCGATGGGAGCCGCGCATCCGAGGAATGGTGCAGAAGCTGCAGGGGTGATTGCAGCCCTCCGCTATCTTCACATAGGCAAAGTGCCGGGGGGTCAGGCGAAAGCGCGGCGTTGTGTAATCGGGTATGTAGGTTGGCCGCGCGTGGATGGAGACCCACGGTTCCTGTGAAGGCCGCGAATCGATCTCCGGACGAAGGCCGCCCCGCGCGGCGGAAGGCTGGCTCGCCCCCGCCTGCCCGACGCTTGCCGTCGCCCGGCGAGGAAATTCCTCACCGCGAGAGCCGGACTCATGACCTTCCTCCCGGCGGTTTAGGCAGGCGACAATCCGCGAACGACGCTTCTCCGGCGTGTCTGCCGGGTGCTCCAACCTGGAGGAACGGTGTCCGAGGGCGCGTTGCACGATTTCGGAGACCTGCGCCACTTGGTCGATGCCCATGAAAGCATCCACTTCCGGCAGCAACTTTGGCAGTTCTTCGCGAAATCGTTGTGGAAGGCAGCCCGACACGACCAATCCTTGCCCTCGATTCTTCGCCTCTCGAAGCTCCGCGGATTCGAGGATGGCATTGACACTCTCCTCCTGGGCCGAATCGATAAACGAACACGTGTTGACGATCAAAACGTCCGCGCTGGCGGCGTCATTGGTGATCTCAAATCCGTCCTTCATGAGGGTGCCGAGCATCACTTCGGCATCGACCAAATTCTTGGCGCAACCGAGGGAGATCAATCCGACGCGAATTTGACTCTGTTTTAGAGGGTGTGTTGTCACCGGGTCGGAGAATAAAGCAGCGTGTTTGAAGGAAGGCAAAGAAAAACAAGGCGCGGAAGTACTCAGTCAGTCTTGCCCGGCCATAGCGCGGCAACGTCGCAGCGCGGAATTTCATTCTGCGGACGCCTCGAATTGCCAAGCACTCCCTCAGCCTCGACGTCCTGCCGAGTGCAACTCGGCGATACGGCAGATTGAAAACGAGTCGGACGTCATGGAGAGTTTCGATACCGGACCATCAATGCCGGGCCGGGTCTGAAGATTTCGATCCCGTGATGTTCGGTATCCGAGAGCAACACCAGTTTGTTTGCCCCTTTCTGGAGCAGCTTCGGATCGATTTCCCGATGGCTGTAAGCCACGCGGTGAGCGGCTCCATCGGCGACTCCTAGGTGCCGGCCGTTCAGTTTGAAATAATCTCTGACATCGCCCGGTCCGCCGGTCCAGGCCACCACGTGCAACTCCGCCGCTTCGATTCGCTCCGGCGCGATGTCCAAATGGATCGAACACTCTCGGGCTCGATTCGCGCGCGACCAAAAGGGCTGCGGCAAATCCGCGGTCGAATACAACGCCACAGTCGTCCGTGTCCGATCGGGAATTTCGCACCCGCTTGTGGCGCGGCTGAGGTAAACCAAGTTCGTCAAGCCCTTGAAATGAATCGTCGCTCGCACCGTGACTTCCTTCTGGGCGGGCAACATCCGCACATCCCAGTTCAGCCTGAAGGGCGGTTCGGTGGCCGTTCCGAGGATGGCGCTCGGTTTGCGGTCCTTGGTGAAACCGTGCCAGTCGTGGGTCAGCGTGTTTCCGTTTTCATCGTAACCGGAATAGAAGCCTTCAAAATCGACCGCCGCGATTCGAGTCGGATCTGAACTTTCCAGCTCCAGCACGATCAACTCGCGGTCTCCTGGGCTGAGGGTTGTTTTAAGTTCTGCTTTGAATGGGGCGAGTCCCTCTTTCACGAGATGCGGATGGCCGTTGGTCAGCGCCAACCGCAAACACGCGTTATCGACGATGAAATGTCCCCAAAAGCCGGACCCCTGATCGCAGGCAAATTGGATCGCGTTGTAGCCGTTGACCAGATCGGTGACGGCGAGCGGAATCGTCGGATACTGGTGCGTGCAGTGTTTGTCGGCGGTGCCGACTTCCGGAATGGCATAGTGTCCTCGCCCGTTGACGATCAGGCGCTTTTGGGAGGTGCCCGGATGGCCTCCCCAGAGCTCCAGATACAGTTCCACCCCGCTCAACCGACGCAAATCTTCTTCGATGAGAATGCGCATCATCCCGCTTTCGCGGACCTCGCGCCGTTGGCCGTACGACGGATGAATGACGGCCTCCGGCGAATTCACGCGGAAGCGTCCGTCGAAGTAGGGATTCCCGTGTTCAAGGCCGCGCTCGTACCAGTACAGTCGAAGGAACTTTCCGGCGCTTTCGTTTTCCGCGGCGGGAACGTTGAGCTGGGCGCAAACGCCAACTCCGACCCAGAGTGCGAACGCCAGCCCAGAATGTCTAAGCCTCAGATCGAAGTGTCGCTGCACTGTTCGCCCGAACATTTGGCTTCTGCACTTCAGCATGCGCTACAAAACAGGAGAACCCTAACCCGCCGAGCGCGCTTCCAGGAACGCCTTCAGTTCGACGGCCGCTTTGCCGCCGAAGCCGGGGACCTCGGCGATCTGCTCCACCGTGGCGAGCCGCAATCGGTGGACGGAGCCGAATCGTTTCAGAAGCGCCGCCTTTCGTTGGTCGCCAATGCCTGGGAATTCGTCAAGAATACTTTCTGAGATTTTCCTCAAGCGCAGCTTCGCATTGTAAGTGTTGGCGAAGCGATGCGATTCATCGCGCACGCGCTGCAAAAGTTTCAACGCGCCCGTTTCGTGGCCGAGCCGGAGCGGTTCGCTTTCGCCCGGCCGGTAAATTTCCTCAAACTCTTTCGCGAGTCCCAGGATCGGAATGTGACTGAGCTCAAGTTTGGCCAATTCGGCGCACGCCGCGTTCAACTGGCCTTTGCCGCCGTCGATAAGGATCAGGTCGGGTAAGGAATTTGGGATTTGCGATTTACGGTCTGCGATTTGCGATTCACCGGCCTCCGCGCCCTGCCCCCTGGCAACTGGCAACTGATCACTGACAACTGACTCCTGTTCACTGGCCACTGGCCACTGGCCACTGACCACTGGCCACTGGACCGCCCTCTCGCGAAGGAGTCGCGAGTACCGCCTCTGGATTGTCTCCGCCATGCAGGCAAAATCGTCCTGGCCAGTGACGGTTTTCATCTTGAAGCGGCGATAGTTCGCCCGATCCGGACGTCCCAGGCGGAAACTGACCATCGAAGCGACCGCAAACGTGCCGCTGATGTTGGAGATATCAAAGCCTTCGATCCGCCGCGGCGGCGCGGCCAAACCGAGCGCTTGCGCCAATTCCGTCAAATCGCCTTCCGGGTCAATCGCCACCGGCAGTTTGTAGGGCAGCCGGACGAACTTGTTGGTCTTTTGTGTGGTCCGCCGAAGATCCGCGAGCAGGTCTCGCAGTTGCGCCGCGCGTTCGAATTCCAAGGCCGCCGCCGCCTTCTTCATTTCCTCCTCCAAATCCGCCTCCATCTCTTCTGATTGCCCGTCGAGAAACTCGCACGCGGCCTGGACCTGGAGCAGGTACTGGTCGCGCGTAACATTGCCGATACACGGCGCGGTGCAATACTTGAGGTTGGCGAAGAGGCAGTGCCTGTAATCCGGTTCGCTCGGAGTCAGCGGACGGCACCCGCGCAGATTGAATTTTCGCCGGACCATCGCCAGTGTGCGGCGTAGCGCTCCCGAACTCGCAAACGGCCCGAAGTAGCGCGCTCCATCGTCCTGCTTGAGGCGAGAGAGAGTGAAGCGCGGGACCGGGTCGTTGAGATTGACTTTCAACAGCAAAAACCGCTTGTCGTCGCGAAAACTGACGTTGTATCGCGGATGAAACTCCTTGATCAGTTTGCCCTCCAGCAGCACGGCTTCCGGTTCGCTTCGTACCAAATGGACGTCAAAATCGTGAACAGCTTCGATCAGGGCCGTGAGTTTCAGGTCCCAGCCGTGACGCCGTGACGGATGAAAGTACTGGCTGACCCGCTTCCGGAGATCCCGCGCCTTGCCCACGTAGATGACCGTGCCGAACCGGTCTTTCATCAAATAGACGCCCGGTTTGTGGGGCAGTTGGCTCAACTTGCTGCGAATTGAATCCGTGGCCGGCACGGAGAAATCTTCACTCTCCAAGCTGGAGGCGCAACGGCTTTTTTGGAGCGAAAATCGAGATGCCGCACAGGCATTTTGTCAGCGGGTTTCCGGGGCAGCAATTCTCATTTTGGCCGTAACGCGGACACTCT
>JACQWK010000253.1 GCA_016209525.1 Verrucomicrobiota bacterium | reverse complement strand
GAGTAAGAGCAAGGCCTGATCGGGATAGAATTGAATTCCTTCTTAATTCAACCGCAGTGTTTCCGTGCTCTCTCCCCTCCTCGGTTGGGGAAGACAGTGCTGATCAATACATGAACTGATGACCAACTATGAAACAACTCTGTAAATCACTTGTCCTTGTCCTCCTATCCGTCGGCGGCTTCCTGTTCCTCTCCGGATGCTCGGCCCACGAGCACGATCATAGTGAGCACAGCCACGCTTCGGCGGATGCCAAGCCTTATCCGCTTAAAACCTGCTTGGTCACGACGGAAGCGTTCGACCATGGAAAACCGTACGCTTTCGTCCACGAAGGCCAGGAAATTCTGCTCTGCTGCAAGGATTGCAGAGCGGACTTTGACAAGGAGCCTGCCAAATATTTGAGCAAGCTGAGCGGTGCCAAGAATTAGTACTGTGACACGGAATTATCGACACATGCGCGGCAAGGAATTTTTGGCGTGGACGAGGCGCGAACGCCGAACATACCTCCATAGGTCTGTGAGGCGTGAGCAACGAAGTCCACGCCAAAAAGGACTGCCGCCCTTCGGGTTGCGCCGCATTTGGCCTGGGGCTTCGTTGCTCCTCAGTCACAGAGCGCTGGCGGCTATGCTCCTTCGTCGCGTCTCGCCCCAGGCCAAATGCGGCGCAACGCATGTGTCGATAATTCCGTGTCACAGTACTAAACAGGAGTCTCGCTCCAGCTTGAAAGGTTGATGGGGAGCCTGCAAGTCCTTTTGACGCGCAGAGGGACCATGGGGCGCATCTTGACACTGCCACCGTTGTTTTCTCCCTCTCCCACGACGTAGGAGTGGGAGAGGGTCGGGGAGAGGGCCACCTCGCGTTGTACTGTGGCCAGACCTGCTTGGATGAAACGCTCCTCCTCTCCCCGCCCCTCTCCTCCACTTCATGGAGGAGAGGGAGTTCCGTTGGAGATACAGTAGCAGTGTCAAGACGCGCCCGGGACCATGGTCAAACGTTGAAGCAGCCTGAAGGCCGCGGTCCAGAGGTGGGGTCCATGGAAGAAACCAGAATGGAAGCTCCTGCTTCTAGGATTTGGCTCCCCTTCTGATTTGGATCAGTTGCCTGATCACAAAGGCGTAAGTGCTCCACACAATCGACAAGAGTGTGAAGATCGTTAGGACCATTCCGACAGGCGCCTTAGGGGACCAGAGAGCACGCGGGAACGCATCGGTTTGGGGATGGGTTTTCACGCCGCCTTGAAAGGTCTTGAGGCTTCGGAGGTTGGCGTATTCGGGCGGAGCGATGATTTCGACCCCGATGCGAAGCTCGCCCGATGACGCAGCCGGGAGGTCCTCTGGAAACGAAACAGATGCCTTGCCGTCCTCTTCCGTGGTCGCCGTGCCGATGGACATTTGCCCAAAAAGTCGTTCGACAGAAAAGTCCAGCTCGATTCCCTCCAGTGGCCGGCCCTCGAAGCGGATGGTCGCGATGAGGACTTTCTCTTCATCTTCGACACCTGTCTCGAGGGTGATCTCCGGGCGTGGTTGGGGCTTCGTTTCGTCGCCGGCAAGATTGTCGTTGTCCAGCGCAAACAATAGTGCGAAGGCCAGAAAGACCGGCGAAGGTCGAAAACGGCGGAGTTTAGACGGTTCCTGTGGAAGTTCCAGCTCCACTCCGATGTTCTTGGCTCCGATTTCCTCCACACCTTCCACAGTTTCCCAGACCGAAATGATGGGGAACAGTTTGGCAAACAGCGTGAACAAGAGGAGGAAAGTGGCCAACCCGCCCGCCGTGACCGTCCATTCGACCCAGGTCGGGAAATATTGGGGCGCGGAACCGGCTGCTTCGGGCGGGATGTAGGGAGTCATCAAGGTCGGAACGATAATCAGATACCGCTTGATCCACATTCCAATGTTGATGAGAAGGGAGGCCACAACCAGGCGGGTGATCAAAGTGTTTTTCTTCGGCCACATCACGAGAACGGCGGGAAGGAAAAGGCAGAAAACAGCCCAAGACCAGAACGCGATTCCATACGCGCCGCGTCCCATCAGCAGGTCGATCAACCGTTGCTCAGCCGTCTCCGAGCCGTACCACGTGGTCAAGTACTCGCTCAAGGTGAAGTAGATATAGAGGAGGTTCAAGGCCAGCATCAGCCGTCCGAGGTTTTGGAACTGGCGGTCGGTCAGAAAATTTTCCAGGTGATAGGCCCTTCGGAAAATCGCCATCGCGGTGATGATCGCGGCGGTGCCGGAGAAGATCGCGCCGATGACGAAGTACGGGCCAAAAATGGTGCTGTGCCACCCCGGACGCAGCGTCATCCCAAAAATCCAGGACACGACTGTGTGGACGGAGACCGCCACTGGAATGATGATGACGGCCATGGTGGCCAAGGCCCGTTCCAGCAGGCGCCGCTGCTCCGGTGTTCCGCGGTATCCGAGCGAAAGCATCCTGTAAAGCCGTTGCCGCCAAGTCAGACGCTCCCAAACCGGAGCGGGCGGCGAAAGCATGGCCAGGTCGGGAATCATCGCCACGTACAGGTAAAGCAGGCTGCCGCAGATATAGGTGCAGATCGAACAAACGTCCCAGAGAATCGGCGAATTCATCCGGCCATGGAGAATCACATTGAGGATGCGATCCGGACGGCCCATGTCGATGATGACCATCGGCGCGCCGACCATCAGGGCGAAGACGGTGATGGCTTCGGCCATGCGCGTAATCGAGCGCCGCCACTCCGCATTGGTCACACGCAGGATGGCGGAGATCAGCGTCCCGGCGTGGCTGACGCCGATAAAGAAAACGAAGTTGGTCATGTACACGCCCCAGGAAATGTATTCCCGCATGGCTGTGACCTTCAGCCCATTGACGCATTGCCAAACATACGCTGACAGGCCGGCCAGCATGACGAACAAAAGGAATGCAATCCAAAGCCGGCCGTAGAAGCCGGCCGGAGCGAGCGATTCGCTTAATTGTCCGATCACGTGCTGCTCGAGCCGGGAACGGGTTTTGGAGGGATGGCCGTTTTCCTTGGGGGGGGCGAGAGTCATGTGGTGGCAGGTTGAGGCTCGGCTTTTTTTCGGGGCGCTGGACCTGGAAACTCGCGGTTTTTGGGAGGCAGGTAATACACTCGCGGTTCCGTGCCCAGTTCCTCCAAGTAGCGATAGCCCGCGCGGTCTTCCAGAAGCGCAGAGAGTCGGAGAGTTTCGAACGAGTTTGTCACGGCATCCTCGATCTCGTCGCCAAAATAAAGCGCGCCCATATGGCAACCTGAGACGCAGGCCGGCAATGTTCCATCTTTGGCCATGTCCGGGCAGAAGTCGCATTTTTCCACGGTGCCGACGCGGCGGGGATGCCCGGTTTCCGGCGAATAAGGTGGCTCGCCGTCCGGCAGCTCTTGGGGTCTGCCCCAGTTGAAGAAGCGCGTCGAATACGGACACGCGGCCATGCAAAACCGGCAGCCGATGCACCGTTCGTTGTCGATGAGCACGATGCCGTCCTGCCGCTTGAAAGTCGCGCCGACCGGACAAACCTTGGTGCACGGGGGATTGTCGCAGTGAAAGCATGGCTTGGGAAACCAATAGGCGGCGGTGTGGTGAGCATCCTGCATTTTGAAGACGCGGATCCACTCCCGGTCGGCCGGCGTGTGGTGCATTTTATTGCAATCGACCGTGCAGTTCTTGCATCCGTCGCACTTGGCCAGATCGATTACCATGACCCATTTCCGGCCAGGCACGCCCACTCGCGCATCCGAGTTGTTGAGCGCATGCGTGTGCGGCGTTGCCGCCCCGTTCCCGGCCTCCACTTGAATCAGTTCGCCTTGGGGCGTCAGCGCGGCAGTCCAGGATGTGTGCGGCGCGTCGGAGCGGTCGAACTTCCGCATCACTCGCGCGGTCAGGAGGCCTGCGCTGACTACACCGGCGGTGACCAATGCTTGCTCGATAAAGCCACGACGGTTGTCATTCATAACGGTTCAGACGCGTTGAAACTCCGCTTTTTCAGCGACACCATCGCCGGTTCTTTTCAGAAACGGCGTGAACAAGTCGATGGGCACCGGCAGGAAAGTGGTCGTATTATGCTCGCTGGAAATCTCCCGCATGGTTTGCAGAAAGCGCAATTGGAGCGCGATGGGCTCGGAACTGATCATGCCCGCGGCTTGCACGAGTTTCTCCGCAGCCTGATATTCGCCTTCGGAGTTGATGATCTTGGCGCGGCGCTCGCGTTCGCTCTCGGCCTGTTTGGCCATGGCCCGCTTCATGTCCTCCGGGAGCACCACGTCCCTCACTTCGACTGCGGTCACCTTGATGCCCCAGGGATCGGTGTGCCGATCGATGATTTCCTGGAGAATGTGATTGATTTTATCTCGGTGGGCCAAGAGTTCATCCAGTTCGGCCTGACCCATGACGCTGCGCAGCGTGGTCTGAGCGATCAGCGAAGAGGCCTTCAGGTAGTTCTCCACTTTCACGACCGCGGCCACCGGATCCACCACCTGAAAATAAATGACGGCATCCACGGTGACCGGCACGTTGTCGCGCGTCATGGCTTCCTGCTTGGGCACGTCGATCGTGACGACGCGCAAGTCCATCCTCACCATCCGGTCCACCCACGGGATGAGGCAGATCAAACCGGGCCCTTTGGCGCCCAGCAGATTCCCCAGGCGGAAGATAACACCCCGCTGGTATTCGCGCAGGATGCGGAAGGCTTGTGAGAGAGTGGCCACGACCAAGAGGACAATCAGCCCGAGGGTCAGGGCATCCAGTATGTTGAATAACGATTTGGTCATAATCTTGAGTTCGAAGGGTTCACTTCTTCAAAGTACGGACATGGGCGATGAGCCTTTTGATTTCTTTGTCATTGAGGCGTTCAGCGGGTTTCATTTTGGTTTTATCCTTTTCTTTGACGCCCTCCTTAACCGCCTTGAACATTGCCTCGTCGGTGAACTTCTCCTGCACCTTGGCATCGGTCAGGTCCACGACACCCGCTTCTCGGCCTGCCTTGGTTTTGCCCTTGCCATCGGGCCCGTGGCAGGACGCGCAATTCTTCTTCCAGAGCTCCTGGACGTCCGCACCCTGCGCCATCCAAGCCGCAAGGCACACCGCGCCGGCGAGGAGCACAGTTTTCATTCTTGAGTTCATGAGGATGCTTGTTTTTCCGTTGATCTTCGCGGCGGAGAGAGCGCTGACAACTCTCCCCGCCGCCTATCGTTGAGCCACAGGAGAAGAGTGAAATCACTTCAACGCCCAATCCCGCAGCGGTTAGAAGTATGCTTGGGCCGTGCCGACTTGTTTGGAGAGTCCTGCGAAGATCGTTTTGACGATGGGTCCGGCACGCTTAACCGGCTTCGCGAGTGCAGATTAGGATCGGCTCCCGGTCCTTCGACGTATTCGACGAGAGGAGTTCGAACCGAGCGGCCGCGTTGCATTCCATGTCACGGCAGTGTGACAGCGCTCACTGACCGAGCCTCGACGCGCCATTCGTCGCCAACGCAACAGCTCTGGTACTGTGTTGTCGTGAGAATGTGACAGCTTCAGGCTGCGATTCTCGACGATGTGACAGTGCGGAACTTTTGCAGCCTTCTTGGTCGTGGGTAATGTTGAGGCTCTAACCCAGCAATTCTCATTTTGGCCGTAACGCGGACACTCTTGTCCGCAAGACTTCCGAAAATGTGCGGACAGGAGTGTCCGCCTTACGGTCACGAACCGCGCCCGTTGCCAAAATGAGAAT
>JACQWK010000252.1 GCA_016209525.1 Verrucomicrobiota bacterium | reverse complement strand
CCGGCCCTCTCTTCCGCTTCGTGGAGGAGAGGGAGTTACGTCGTTGGAGATTCGGTGGCGGTGTCAAGATGCGCCCCGCCGCACCCACTGCCGCCCACTCCCTCGGCGCGCTCCTGATTTCCATGCACGACATCAGGTTCGGGTTTTCACAGATTCGTAACTCAACCGAGACGGAACTGTAAAGCCGGAGTGCTGAACTGAGGTCGAACAATCTTGAGAACTAACGACCAACCTGATCAGCAAATCTATGGTTAAAAAACTGACACAATTGACATCCCTAGGGCTGCTGGCGGCCAGCGCCACACTGGGCTCCTCCGCGGCCACTGTTGAAGTTCCAGGCCCCATCACCAACTCGGTGACTTGGGTTCGAACCAACACCTATCTCCTCGGCGGCTTCGTTTATGTTTTGGAAGGAGGGGCGTTGAATATCGAGGCCGGCACCGTCATCAAAGCCAAGCCAGGCCAAGACGCGAACACCTCGGCGCTCATCGTCACCTGCGGCGGAAAAATCTTCGCCAATGGAACTCCCAACAATCCGATTATTTTCACGGCTGAAGCCGATGACGTGGACGATCCGGACGATCTGCCGCTGTTTCAGCGCGGCTTGTGGGGCGGCGTAGTCCTGCTCGGCAAGGCTTCCCTGAACACGGCCCTGGACACCACCGGCAACGCGGCCAATCCCAAATATGACGTGTTCGAAGGCTTGCCCGACTCCCAGATTAACGGCCAATTCGTCCACCGCTTCGGCGGCAACAACGGCAAATTGACGATTTCTCTGCCGGTCGCAGACGGTCTCAAATTCTTCCGACTCGTGGTGCAGTGACCGGCGAGTTCTGTTCCTGGGCAAACTAGCATGTGCATGGCGGGAGAGTCCCTTGGGGCTCTCTCGTTTTGTTGGTTTGTTTGATTTGCATCAAGGTTGGCTTGGAAGGCTCGGCCATACCCTTCACGCAATCGGGCGAAGCTTAACAGACATCGGCGCTTCACCCGCTGGCGTCAATTGAACTGGCCCCAAATCCAGCAATTCTCATGTCGATCGGCATGGAGTCCCGGCTTTGGCCGGAGAGCGTTCGAAGACCGCCTAAAGGCGGGACTACGAGCAGATCGCAAATCGATCCTGCCGATAGAATGAGGATGGTTGTCCAAGTCCTAGAGAACCACCGTGGAAGATCATTCTAACTCCAATTCGCGCCTGCGCACAGGATGGGCCTCGGCCTTGGCAAAATTCGCCATGGCGGGCCTGCTGTTCGAAGGGGTCTCCGGCCTGGCGATCACGTTTTTGCCGTTTCATCCGGCCATTCAATGGACGGTCCTTGCGCACACGCTGGCCGGAGTGCTGGTTCTAGGCCCGCTGGCTTGGTACTGCGCTTCACACTGGCTGGATTACCGCCGCTACGCGTCTTCGCACATCGTGTTGCTAGGTTTCGTGGGTTTGGTGGCGTTGTTGCTTTGCGTGCTCTCCGGGATGGTGCTGACCTGGCAAGGCTTGCTCGGCGTCCGCACTTCGGCGGTTTGGCGAAAGCTTCATCTCTTTTCCACGTTCGCGGCTTTGGGGACGATTCTGCCCCACGTATTGTTTGCTTTCCTCCGAGCCTGGCGCGACCAGAAGACGGGCGGCGTGGCGGGTTATGCCGCACAGACACTGGGCGCGACGATTGTCGGCGGGTCGCTCATTGGGGCGCTGGCGCTGCTTTACTCAGGATCTCGCTACGCCAATGAATTTCCTCAGGACTACAACTATCTCTACGGGACGAATCGTCCGTTCGCACCGAGCCTCGCGCGCACGGATACCGGGACGGCCTTCGACGCGCGCTCCTTGGCCGGCTCCACAAGCTGCGGCACCGCCGGATGCCACGACCAGATTTGGCGAGAGTGGTTGCCGAGCGCCCACCGTTACGCGGCCATGGATCCCGCGTTTCAAGGAATTCAGGAGGTCATGGCTAAACAGAATGGAGCCGAATCCACGCGCTATTGCGGCGGCTGCCACGATCCGATTTCGCTCTTTTCCGGAACGAAGAATCTTTTCGTGGAAAACCTGACCGGCCTGCACGGGTACCAGGAAGGGGTGTCGTGCCTGGCCTGCCACGCGATTCGCGAGACGGACGTCAAAGGAAACGCGAACTACACGATCACGCAGCCGAGAGAATACCTCTGGCAATGGCAAACCAACGGCCTGGGCAAGCTCGCGCGCGACTTCCTCATTCGCACTTATCCGGACGAGCACAACAAACTGTCCAAGCGCGCGTTCAAAAAACCGGAGTACTGCGCCGCCTGCCACAAGCAATTCATCGATCAGGAAGTCAACCGCGTCGGCTGGGTGCAACTCCAGAACCAGTACGACAACTGGGCCGCGAGCCATTGGAACCAGAAGGGCAATGCCCAGAAAACCATCGAATGCCGCGAGTGCCACATGCCGCTCGTCGATTCCCTTGACCCGGCCGCCGGCGATGCCGCCGATTACAATCGCACCGCCTCCGACGGCAAGCATCGAAGCCACCGGTTCCTGGGGGCGAACCAAATGATCTCGCGGATTCTGCCGCTCGAATCCGGGGAACAACATGCCCGCTTGGTCGAACAGTGGTTGCAGGGAACCCTCGAAGTTCCGGAAATCCGCGGCAAATGGGCCGAAGGTCCGATCGTGAAGGTCGCTCTGCAAGCGCCCGAGAGCGTCGCGCCGGGTGAAGCGATTCCGCTTCGCGTCGTTCTGGCTTCGAACAAAGTCGGACACGATTTCCCAACCGGCCCGTTGGATATCATCCAAAGTTGGCTGGAAGTGCGCGTCACCGACGACAACGGCCGCGAAATCTATAGCTCCGGCAAACGGGACGCGAAAAACTTCATCGAGCCCGGATCGTTCCTCTTCAAAGCGGAGCCGGTCGATCAACACGGCAACTTGATCGACCGTCACAACCTTTGGGAAATGGTCGGGGTGCGGTACCGGCGCGCGCTCTTCCCGGGTTACTCGGACACGGTTCAGTACTCGATTCCGTGTCCCTCGACCATCGCACAACAGGAAAAGCCCGCCGCTTCGGGTGACCGGCGCGAAAACCTGGAAATTCCGGCGCCATCGGCTCCCGGGCCATACCACATCGCCGTCATTCTCCAGTATCGGAAGATCGATCAGTTCCTCCTCAATTACTTGTTTGGCGAAAACAAACTCACCGCGCCGGTGACGGAGATCACACGCGCCACCTTGACGGTGCTCGTGAAAAACAACGCTCAGGCGGCTGTTCCAAAGGAAACTGCGGTCGCACAAGCCGCCAAGCCATGAACCTGCTTAACCGGGCAATTTCACACACTCGCAGCGCAGATTCTCAATCTGCCGGAATCGTCCTCAGGCTGAAGGATGGCGCGCCAGCGTTTGGAGTGCGGCGGTTGATCGCCGCTTTCGCTGCGCCGATCAAAGCGATTTCGAGTCGGCGCATGGATGCCGGGAGTCCTTTGAAAAGCGCCGATCAATCGCCGCACGCCAAACGCTTCGCGACGGTCCACGACTTCTGCAGTCTGGCCGTGCTCGGCACGAGTGAGGGATTTCGCGGCAAACCACCCAGTTGGCCCCACGGGCACGGGAATAATTCCCGCCACGAAACTGCGCGCTCCTAAGCATCGAAGAGTGGTGAATTTGCCAACCCCCACGTCATCCCCAAGATCGCCGGCCAAGGCCCCATTGAGCCCACGCCGGCGCCGGCTGCGCTGGACGGTGGCCATCCTTTCCTCTGTCTTGGCCGCCGGCACAGCGATCGGCGTCCTTGTGTTCTTGCAGTCTCGCCCGCAGCGCTACAACCCTGCGGAACAGAATGCAGAGATCACTGACTCCCTGAGCCGAGATCTCCCACCGGATGCCCCCAAGCCTTTGTTCGCCGACGTGACCCGCCAGGCCGGGCTTGCCGAATTCCGCACGTTCGCCGGCGACCGCACTTCCCAGTTGCCCGAAGACATGGGCTCCGGCGCGGCTTGGGGAGATTTTGACAACGACGGCGATGATGATCTCTTCCTCGTGAGTTCAGGCGGCGCCCTGAATCTCCCGTCCGAAAAACTGTTTCCTTGCGAACTCTATGAGAACCTCGGCCAATTGAAATTTCGCAAGGCGGATGCCTTTCCGGAGTTGCGCATCCACGGGATGGGCGCGGCATGGGGCGACTATGACGGAGATGGTTTTCTGGATCTGGTGGTGTCAGGCTACAACACGCTGCTTCTCTTCCATAACGAACAGGGCACAGGCCGCTTTGTTCGAGAGGCGCGATTCTCCGACCGCCAGGGCTTCTGGGCCGGCGTCTCGTGGGGTGACTATGACAACGACCGGGACCTCGACCTCTACGTCTGCGGTTATGTCCAATACGAGGAGAACGAATCGGACCGAGCCCGCGGCTCAGATCAGTTGGGAACCTTCGTGCCCTTCACCCTCAATCCGGCCTCCTACCAACCCGCGCTCAACCTTTTGTTCCGCAACAACGGCGATGGAACCTTCGCCGAGGTGGCAAAGGAATTGGGCGTGACAAATCCCACCGGTCGAAGTCTGGGCGCTCTCTGGCACGACTTCGATGACGATGGCTGGCTCGATCTCTATGTGGCGAATGACATTTCCGACAACGTGTTCTATCGAAACCGCGGCGGCAGATTCGAAGACATCAGCCACCCGGCTTGGGCCGCGGATTATCGCAGCGCCATGGGACTCGCGGCCGGCGATTACAACCGCGATGGTGACGACGATCTCTTTATCACGCATTGGGTGGCCCAGGAAAACGCCCTCTACGACAATGTCTGGGCGGATTTTAACAGCCAGCCCGGAGGAACGAAGGAGGCCATGTGGGGAGTTCCATCCGTGAGTGAGAGAGTGGGAGAGCCTGTGAGTGGGAATCCGTCAACTGCCCCGTCACTCTCCCACTCACCCGCTCACCGGCTCACCCACTCATCGCCAACAAGAGAGCCGTCCCGCGCCTCAACAGTGGCGACTAACAAGTACCCTCTCCGCTTCATGGATATCGCGGACCGGAAAGGGCTCGGTCAAATCGCTCTGCCATTTGTCGGCTGGGGAACCGAGTTTGTGGATTTCGACGGTGACGGCTGGCTGGATCTGATCGTGGCCAACGGCAACACGCTCGAGCTTGAAGCCAGCACGCCCAAATGCCTGAAGCCGCAAGAGCCGTTTCTTTTCTGGAATCGCCACGGCGAGCACTTTCACAACTTGGCGCCTCTGAACGCATCGCTTTCCAAACCCCATGTCAGCCGAGGCCTGGCCGCCGCGGATTTTGACGATGACGGCGATATGGACGTGGTGTTCGTTCACCTGGGAGAAGGCGCGCAGTTGCTTCGGAACGATATGCAGACCGGAAACTGGCTGAAAGTCCGCTTGCACAGCCGAGGCCCGAACGGCGCTTTGCTGGGTTTCGGCGACGGCGCGAAAGTCATCGCCCACGTCAATGGGGTCGCCCTGCGCCGCACGGTCTCCAGCGCCTCCTACCTCTCGCAAAGCAGCAGGACTGTCCATTTCGGCTTGGGCACCTCCGAAGTTGTGGATCAACTGGAGGTGCGCTGGCTGGGCGGACAAACCAACTTCTACTCGAACCCGCCCGCGCGCGCGACTTGGGAAATCTCAGAAGGCGAGCCCACGCCGAAGCGAATTGAGGCGCGCTCCTCGCCGGTCCGCCACTCCACCGAAGAAACCCCGCCCGGGGGGAGCTTGCGACCGGATCGTCAATCGACAATCGACAATCGTCCATCAGGTGCATCCTCGCCTTCTCGATCCGACAAGTCCAGGCTGCTCGAATTTTGGAACAAACAGCGCGCGGCCATGAACGCGTTAAAAGTGGAGAAAAACATTCCCAAAGCCGTCCTGTCTTTTCGTGAGGCGCTGGAATTGGATCCGGCGCACGAGGATTCGCGCTACTATTTGGGCCAATGCTTGGCGGCTCAGGGCGACGCCGCCGGCGCTCTGGCCCAGTGGGAGGAATTGATTCGGATCAATCCCCAGAGCCATCGGGCTTATCAGCAATGGGGAAATCTGCGGGCGGCCACTGCGGCGTCGGGTTCCGACCTTCGCGCGGCGGAGGACCGCTTGGAAAAAGCTCACGCGCTCAATCCGGAGGAGACAGGCGCTCTGTTGGTCCTTGGCGAGATCGCGCTCTTGCGCGGCGATGGCGCCAAAGCGGAGGAGAGGCTCAGGGCAGCCTGCCGCACCAACCATCGCGCCGTGGGCGGCCTTTTCTTGCGCGCCTACGTGGCCTGGAAACGAGGCGAGGAGGAATCCGCGAAACGCCTGCTCGCAGAAGCCCGACAGGTGTTAGGCAAGGATTGGCAACCCAAAGGCAGCACGGCCGAAGGCGACGTGAACGCGAAACAGCACGTCGAAGGCACCCCGCTCTCACGGTTCTGGGAAAGTTGGGACGGCATGGCCGACCCCGTCAGCGCATTCGACCGGCTTGAGGTATTCCTGTCGCAGAAACGCTGATCCGCACCCTGGTGCTAAGCAACTAACCGGGCAACGGTCAGGGGTGCATCGAGCTTCTCGAATCCTCCCTCTCCTCCATCCGATGGAGGAGAGGGTCGGGGAGAGGAGGCGCGTTTTT
>JACQWK010000240.1 GCA_016209525.1 Verrucomicrobiota bacterium | reverse complement strand
GCTCCCCTCCTGGGAGGGGTAGGGGGTGGGTGGGATCATGGGCAGGCGGAAAAAAATGCAGCCAATTGTGCGGCCTCTTCAGTGACCCGAGGGTTAACTCGGTCTTCAGGCTCGGATTCGCGTCAATTCGCGTGGATTAGCGGTTTCCCCTCTCCTTACTTGCGGCTACGGCTGCTTCGACACGTTATCGGGTTCGTCCTTGCGGCGAACCTGATCCCTGCCGCGATTGCCGCCGGTGCGGGCACTTCCCAGCCGGCCTATCGCGAATGGCGAGTCTATGGCGGCGATCCTGCCGGAACGAAATACTCCGCCCTTGCCCAGATCAACCGCACCAACGTGACGCAGCTCAGGCCAGCCTGGATTTACCGTTGCGACGACATGCGCACCCGGCCCGCCAGCACGATCGAGTGCAACCCGATCGTGGTGGACGGCGTGATGTATCTGACAACAGCCGGACTTAAAGTCGTGGCGTTGCAGGCGGCCACTGGTCAACCACAGTGGGTGTTCGACCCCTGGAATGGGCAAGGCGGACGCGGAGTGAATCGCGGTGTGACTTATTGGGCCGAGCGAGACGATCACCGGATTTTTTATGTGGCCGGGAATTTTCTCTATGCGCTCAACGCCAGCAACGGCCAACCCATCGCCGGTTTCGGCGTTGGCGGCAAAGTGGACCTGCGCGATGGACTGGATCGCGATGTGTTCTTCCTTTCTGTGACGGCCACCTCGCCGGGCATCGTTTATCGGGATCTGCTCATCATGGGTTCGGCGGTGGGCGAAGGACCCACGCCTGGCGCGCCCGGGCACATCCGCGCGTTCGACGCGCGCACGGGCAAACGCCGCTGGATTTTTCACACCATTCCCCATCCGGGCGAATTGGGTTACGAGACTTGGCCCACGAACGCTTGGCAAACTGTAGGCGGCGCCAACTGTTGGGGCGGGATGACACTCGATCCGCAGCTCGGCCTGGTGTTCGCCGGCACCGGTTCGCCCTCCTACGATCACTGGGGAGGCAATCGCATCGGGCAAAATCTGTTTGGCAATTGCGTGCTCGCGCTCAAAGCCGAGACCGGCGAACGCGTCTGGCATTTCCAAGTCGTGCATCACGACGTGTGGGACTACGACATCCCTTGCCCCCCAAACTTGGTCACGGTCGAGCACGCTGGCCGCAAGATCGATGCCGTGGCGCAAGCCACGAAAGTCGGAAACCTGTTCCTGCTGGATCGGGAGACCGGCAAACCATTGTTCCCGGTCGAGGAGCGGCCGGTGCCGAAGAGCGAGATCCCCGGTGAAGAAACATGGCCCACGCAGCCGTTCCCGGGGAAGCCGCCTCCGTTCGCTCAACAGCGGTTCACGGAAGCCGAAGCGACGGACCTGTCTCCCAAAGCCCGCGCGTTCGTGCTGGAGAAGCTGAAAACGATGAGCACCGGCGGCATTTTTATTCCACCCGGCCGCAAGCCGTCGGTCGCATTGCCGCAATTCAACGGCGGCGGGGAGTGGGGCGGAGGAGCGTTCGATCCGGAGACGCGCCTCTTCTACGTGAACGCCAGCAATGAGGCGGAGTGGATTTCCATGGTGCCATCCAAGCCCAGGGCGGAGATGACCGCTCCGGAATTTGGCCGGATGATTTACGGCACGGTTTGTTCCGCCTGCCACGGGTTCGAGCAAGCCTACAATCCCGCCGCGCCTTCCTTTGCCTCGCTCAAGACCGTCCGAGAGCGCCTCACGAAGACGCAAGTGCTGGAATTGCTGGAGACTGGCCGCAACCAAATGCCGAGTTTCGCCGCGTTTTCAACGCTCGAGAAGAGAGCCGTTGTGGCCTTCCTCTTCGAAGAGGAGGGCGGCCAGCGAATCCCCGTCAAGGATCTGAACCTGAGCTGGGCGCAGGAGATTCCATTCGTGGCTACCGGCCATCATGATTTTCGCGACCCGGACGGTTTTCCGGTCAACCGGCGTCCCTGGGGAACGCTCACAGCGATTGACCTTGATCGGGGCGAGATTCGTTGGCAAGTGCCGCTCGGCACCTATCCGGCCATCGAAGCCAAGGGTCTGCCGCCGACGGGCACCTTCAACCTTGGCGGCCCTCTCGTGACCGCGGGCGGGTTGGTGTTTATTGGCGCGGCCATGGACGAACGATTTCACGCTTACGACAAGGCCACGGGAAAATTGCTGTGGGAATTCCAGATGGAAGCCGGCGGTTACGCGACGCCGGCCACGTATGCAATCGGCGGCCGCCAATTTGTGGTCATCGCCGCCGGAGGAGGCGGCAAGCCCGAAACCAAGCCGGGTAATGCCTATTACTGCTTTGCTTTGCCGGCTCGGAATCCATAAGCGAAAAGGGCGTAACGCGGACACTCCTGTCCGCAACGCGCCCGGAAATGCAGCCGGTCACTCTTAACCGGCCACAGACCGGCGATTTTGTAGCGCAGATTTTCAATCTGCTGTATCGCAGAATTGCCTTCTGCGGACGCCGCGAATCGCCAAGCATTCCCTCAGTCTCGAACGTTCAGCCGAGTGCAACTCGGCGATACAGCAGATTGAAAATCTGCTACGCCGGGCAAGCCTGCGGCCTTACCCGAAATTCCTTGTCCGAAAAGGCGGACAGGCGTAGGCAGGAGGCATGAAACCTTCAAGTCTTCTCGATCATCCCTCTCTTCCCCTCAACCGGCGCAGTTTCCTGCGGATGTCCGCACTGACGACCGGCGCATTCATGCTCGATGCTCCCGCCTTGTTGCGCGGTCAAAACCTGAACAACAAGATCGGCATCGGCGTGATCGGCGCCGGCGGACGCGGCAGCTACGCCATCCAGCAATCCCGCAGCGAAAACATCGTCGCGCTTTGCGACGTGGCGGAAGATCGCCTGAATAAGATCGGCGAGAAGCATCCCCAAGCGCGGCGGTATGTCGATTTCCGCAAGCTCCTCGACGAGGCCAAAGACATCGACGCCATCACCGTCGCCACGGCCGAGCACACCCACGCCTTTGCCACGTACTGGGCGTTGCAGCAGCGCAAACACGTCTATTGCGAGAAGCCGCTGACCCATTCCGTCCTCGAGGCGCGGATCATCGCTGAGGCTGCGGCCAAAGCAAAAGTCGCGACCCAGATGGGCACGCAGAATCACGCGAACCCGAATTACCATCGCGTGGTCGAGTTGGTTCAGAGCGGAGCGATCGGTCCGGTGCGCGAGGCGCACGTCTGGGTCTCGCGCGCTTGGGGTTGGCAAACGCCCGAAGAAGCGAAGGCGAACAAGGACATCGTCAGCGTGCAAGATCGCCCCGAGGGATCGTCACCGGTGCCGCCCGGGTTGAATTGGGGATTGTTCATCGGACCGGCGCCCCAGCGCGTGTTTCATGAAGTCTATTGGCCCGGACCCAAATGGTATCGCTGGTGGGATTTCGGGAGCGGCACCATGTCCGACATGGGCAGCCACCTGATCGACCTGCCGTTTTGGGCACTCAAGCTTCGCGACCCGCTCACGATCGAATCCGAAGGCCCGCCGCCCCACGCCGAAATCGCGCCGGCCTCCATGGCTGCGCGCTACACTTACGGACCGCGCGGCGAAATGCCGCCCGTGACGGTCACCTGGTATCAAGGCACCAAGAAACCAACTTACTACACCGAGCGAAAGATCCCGCAGTGGGGCATGGCGATACTCTTCGTCGGGGATAAAGGCATGCTGCTGGCCGACTACGGCAAGCACGTGCTCTTGCCGGAGGAAAAGTTCCAGGACTTCAAGCGTCCGGATCCGTTCATCCCGCAATCGCCCGGGCATTTCGCGGAATGGCTGGCGGCGTGCCGGACCGGACAACCCACGGGTTCGAATTTCGATTACGCCGCCGCGCTCACGATCGCGAATCATTTGGGCAACATCGCCTACCGCATCGGCAAGAAAATCGAATGGGACCCAGTCAACCTGAAGGCGAAGAACGCTCCCGAAGCCGACATCATTATCCGCAAGCCGTACCACAACGGCTGGAAACTGGTCTGATTTCGCGCTGCCATAAACTCAGAGCGTGTTTTGAAAATGGGTGGAACGGGCTCCCAGCCCGGTATCGGCAGCAACCGTATGTGTTTAGCCATGGGTAGCGCAGCCGTCGCGGCTGCGGGTTTTGGCGGCGTCTCGCTGCCAGTCGTGGCGAT
>JACQWK010000251.1 GCA_016209525.1 Verrucomicrobiota bacterium | reverse complement strand
TCTCTCATCTGGTCCACTCTGAAATCAAATCCGTGATGATCTTCGGCGGCGAACTGATCCGGCAACCCGACGCTCCGGTTTGTCCCGTCCTGATCCCACTCCCCGCGACTCTGGAAGCCGAGCGTGCTGATCCATCTGTGGCATCAGATGTCGGCATCCACAAGCGCTCCGACTCTGAACGGCGCGGGCGATTCTCCGCTCTGCTCCCCTGGAAATCCGCCGGACGCGTCAAGGATACCGAACGACCAAGCTCAGGCACGCCGGACCTGCGAGCCAAGACGACAAGACCCGCGCCAACCGGCGTTGCCTGGAGCGCATGGTTAGGTTTCCGATCTCTGAAACTCGCTCCGCTCATCCCTCCGAACGCCAACCCGTGACGGCCCTCAGCGGCAAACCGATCCGACCACCCAGCGCTCCCGACCCTCCCGCGATGATCCAACTGCTCGTGAGATCGGAAGCCGATGACGCTGGACGTGCCGCGATGATCCGACATGTCCATGATCAAACGCCCAGCACGGCCGGACGCGATCCGATCTTCCGCAGGCGATCTGGAAATGTCGATGTCCATTGCACTGTGCAACGGTCCCGGAATCCTAACAGGTATTGGGCAGATGTGACTGATATTGTGCTAGGCAGATTCTGTCTAGTTCAGTAACAGTCACAAAACCATGAATGCGGGGCCCCCGTTTCATCCGACCCTGATTCATGGCCAGGATCGTCTCGCGGTCGGGCGGAGGTGTCAAGGTGGGCAATCCGGCCGTATCGGCATTTCCGAGGCGGCACTTCTGGCCTGAGTGGCGCAGAGACGCACCCTGACCCGGCCGGCGATGCTTCTTCGTTGGTTCCAGACGAATAAACCCTTTTCGTGTGTTTCGCCTATTTCGTGGTTCCCATCTACCCCTCGAAGTTCAGCGGCTCAAATCCCGGCCAGGCGTGTCTCCGCATCGCCGAAGCGATCCAGTTTTACGCCGATGCGGTCCATGAGTGACAAGTAGAGGCTGCAGAGCTTGCGGTTGTCGTCGCCTTGGTCGGCGTAGTCGAGGACTCGGCCGGTTTCCAGCGCGCCGCCCAAGCCTCCGGCCAGGAGCAACGGCACTTTTGTCGAGTCGTGCTTGGTGCCGGACCACATGTTCGAGAGGAACATCAGGCACGAGTTGTCCAGCACCGTGCCTTCGCCTTCCGGCATCGCATCGAGACGTCCCGCAAGATAGGCAAGCTGGCTGCAATAATAGCGCGTCACCTTCTCGTAATCGTCGGATTCGTCATAGTGCGAGGCCGGGTGGTGCGCCATTCGGACCCCCAGGAACGGATAGAACAAGCCGGAAAGGTCGCGGCAGAGCAGGAGCGTGGCGACGCGCGTTTTGTCGGTTTGAAAGGCGAGCGCAACGATATCGCACATCAGGCGCATGTGCTCGCGGATGTCTTCCGGGAGGCCATTGTCGGGCCGCGCCATCGCGAACATGCCCGGACCGCGGTCCTTGGCTTTCTGATCCGCCGATGCTTTTGTGGCGCGCATGCGGTCGATGCGTTTCTCCACTTCGCGCACGCTGGTCAGGTATTCATCCAGTTTGGCTTTGTCGTTGGCGCTGACCTTCCGGCTCAAGTTTTCGGCCTGATCTTTGACACGGTCCAGGATGCTCTGGTTTCGCCGGTGTCCGCGGTTTTCGAAAAGGCTGTCGAAGGCGAGCGAAGGATAGACTTCCATCGGAACCGGAGAGGTCGCGTTCTGCCAGGAGATGTGCGAGCTGTAGGCCATCGAGAAATTGGTTTCGTGATAGCCGGTGATGGGCTGTTCGCAACCGAGCACCAAGCTGGGTTGCACGGTTTCTTGGCCCAAATGATTGGCGAGCACTTGGTCCATGCTGGTGTCTCCACGAAGCACGGCCCCTTTCTGAAGCGACGCGCCGGACAAAATGTTGCCGGTTTGCCCTGGATGAATGCCGACGCCGGTGGCGTGCTTGTTGAAGAGGCCATTGATGACGTTGATCTTCGTCTTCAGCGGCGCCATGGGTTCCAGGCTTTGGCTGAGCTGCATCTCGGCGCCGGACCCTTTCGCCCACCAATGTTTCGGGTTGATGCCATTGCCCATGAAGAGGGCGGCGAAGCGTTTCGGAAATGGCCCCGGCGTTCCGTCGCGAGCGGGCTCGAATCCCCAAACGGGAATCGACTCAAGCCAAGGCAGGGACATCGCGGCTCCCACGCCGCGGAGGAAGGCACGGCGGGAGACCAAGGGGCTGGTGAAGGCGCTCTTCATTGCCAGTACCTATAGCTAAAAGTTCGCGGGAAATCCATCGTCATTTGCAGGGCCTCAGTCTCGCCCGGCTTAGCGGCGATTTTCAGAGGTCCGCTAATACACGCGGCGTTGGACTGCTTTCTGGCCGTCGGGCGCGGGCGAAAAAAGGTCGGCGGGCTTCAGGCCAAGCTCTTTCGCCATGGCGACGCTGTAATCGAGTTTGCCCATGTTCGGATAGCGGCCATTCGAACCGAAAGAGAACTTCACGCCGCCCGCTTTGGCCTGTTTCAAAAACGCGAGCTTCGGCAGGCGATAGCTCGAGCTGATCTCCAGCGCCACTCGGAATTTCACCGCCGTATCGATGACTCTCTGCACGCGCTCCGCGGTCCAGTAGGCATCGTATTCCTTGGCCAGCGGCGCCGGGAGCCAGGAAGCGTTGGCAAGGATGTCGATGGGTTGTTGGGAAATGATCGCGATGTGCCAATCGACATATCGGTCCATCCACTTTTGCTTGTCGGCCATATCGACTCGCTCTTCGACGCCAGGCTCCCAGAGCTTCACGCGCCGGCCGTCCTTACCTGGAAAGGTCATGGTGTCGGTGAGGACGTAGTCGAGGCGCGCGAGCGTGGCGCGCGAAAAGCATCCCATCCAATCGTTCCATTCGGTCTGGATGCCTTTGAAGACGGTTTTCCCCTCGAGCCCGGCGATGTAACGCTCCAGCTCGTCGTCGTTGCTGAGAACAACCGGGTATCTATTCTCCTTGGTTCCGGCGTGTTCGACGATGCCGAATTTGATTCCGCGCTCCTTGGACAACGCGACCACCTTGTCGATGGTGCTGTTGTCGAGGTGGACGTGACAGTCCACGAGCGGGAAGGGAGTGGAGGATTCGTCGTCGGCGCGAAGGCAGCGCGGCAGGAGGCTGAAGGCAGTGGCAGAAGCGGCGAGGAATTGGCGGCGCGAAAGGGAGGTGTTCATGCAGGGTTTGCTTGGATGATTGAGGAGTTCATGAGTAGTCCGACATTGAAACACCCCTCACACTGCCGTCTCGCTCATCGGACGAGGGGAGGGGGACCAGGTGAGAGGAGTCGCTACCGGGCGAGGAACGAACTGATTAGTGTCAGTGGGCATTTCCAATGTTGTGTCATTCTGACAGGGACGATCCCTTCGAATCCCACGAATTCCCGGAGGAAATCAGGGCCTCGCAAAGCTCGGCCCTCCGAGTATTGGACTCCTGGACTGGCGGGAAATTCATGAAGTCACGGACTTTACTTGTGAATTGGGGTCAACTTCTAATAATTAACAATTCAGTCGCCGAGGTCTGTTCACACTGCCGGCATGGCCAGACCGTTACGGAACGAGCAGGCGGGCGGGTGGTATCATGTCACGGCCCGAGGCAATGAGCGCAAAGCCATCTATCGCAACGATCGTGACCGCCAGCATTTCTGCGATCGACTGGCCGAAATGACCGACCGGTTCCGCATTCGCCTGCACGCCTTTGTCCTGATGAAGAATCATTACCATTTGCTGCTGGAACTGCGGGAAGCCAACCTGAGCCGGGCCCTCCAGTGGCTCAACGTGAGCTACAGCGTCTGGTTCAATCGCCGCCACAGGCGCAGCGGCCACTTGTTGCAAGGCCGATTCAAGTCGGTCGTGGTGAGCCGGGACGAATGGGCGCTGGATTTGAGCCGGTATATTCACCTGAATCCGGTCCGGATTGGACGGTTAGGCTTGAGCAAATCCGAGCGGCAGCGAAATCGCGCGGGTTTGGGACCGGCGCCGAATGTGGCCACGGTGCGGGAACGGATGGCGGTGTTGCGCGGCTATCGGTGGAGTTCGTATCGGGCTTATCTGGGGATTGCGGCCAAGCCGCCTTGGCTGGAGTGCGACGAGATTCTTGGCCAGGAGGGCGGCTCCAAGGCCGACCAACGGAGGAGATATCGTGAATATGTGGAAGCGGCGGCCCGGGAAGGCCTGGAGAAGAGCCCGTGGGAGGAGGTGCAAGAGCAAATGGTGCTCGGCAGCCAGGAGTTTTTGACACGCTTGCTGGGACGGAAAGCCAGCACGCGGCGAGATTCTAAGGCCGGGCGACCGGATTTGGCATCCGTGATTGCGTGCGTGGAGGAGGTGAAGGCAGAGAAGTGGGAGGAATTTCGGGAGCGTCATGGGGATGAGGGGCGTGATTTGGTTTTGTATCTGGGACGGCGCGAGTGCGGTCTGACACTGAACGCCTTGGCGAAAGCGGCGGGAATGGGCGGGGATGCGAGCGTCGCCGTGGCGCTGAAGCGCTTTGAAGATCGCCTCATGCACGACCGGGCCAAACAGAAGCATTTAGAGCGAGCGAGGCAATTGTTAAGTTGTTAGGAGTTGACCCCAATTGGCTATGACAATCCTGCGACCTCCCAACCTTTCCGGTATTGGCGGCGCACGTATTGATTGGCTTCCTTGACGTTCGTGAATTTCAAGGACTTGGCGTCCCACTTCAGCGTCGTTTTCGCAAAGCGTGTCGCCACGCTTCCGAGGAGAACGGCTTCGGTGAGCGGACCAGAGTAATCAAAGCCGGCTGAAGTCTGGCCGTGGCCGCGAATGGCATCGACGAATTGATGCCAGTGGTTGGCGCTCTGAATTTCCGGCATTTTGAAATCCTTGAAGTCCGCATCGGGAAGCAGCCTGGGCCTCGCCACGTGCGGCAAAACCATGATGCCTTTCGTGCCAAGAAACACCGAGCCTTGGTCTGGAATCTTGCCGCCCGCCAACGCGACGATTTCCGCAGGCGGACGTTGATCGCCGTCATACCACGTCACTTTGACCGACGTCGCCGCGGTGAAGGCTGTGCCGGGGAAATCGTAGTGGATGATCGCGTTGGTGGCCCACGAATGATCGTTGGGCGTGTCGCCTTCGCTGCGCACGCTGACCGGCGCGGTCAGCGCGAGCGCTTTGAACACCGGATCGTAGATGTGGCAGCCCATGTCGCCAAACGTGCCGGTGCCGAAGTCGAGCCGTTTGCGCCAGTTGCCCGGATGGTACCAGCCGCCTCCGATGAAGGGTCGCGGCGCGCAGACGCCGATCCAGAGGTCCCAATGAAAACCGGCGGGCACAGGATCGACGCGGCTTGGCCTGGGGCCTTTGTCTCCCCACTTCTTGCTGCTCCACGTGTGCACTTCCTTCACTTTGCCAATCACGCCGTCCTGGATGAGACGGACGGCGAGACGATATTCGGCGTTGGAATGAATTTGGATGCCCATCTGCGTGACCCGCTTCTTCTGGCGCGCGACTTCGGTGAGGCGCCGCGATTCGTAAATGTCGTGCGTGAGCGGTTTCTGGCAGTACACGTGGATACCTCGTTGCAGCGCGCTCATGGCAATCGGCCCGTGCATGTGGTCAGGGGTTGAGACGTTGGCGGAAGTCAGATCCTTCTCTTTGTCCAGCAGTTCGCGCCAGTCGGCGTACACTCGCAGGTCGGGCCATTTCTTTTTCAATTCGTCCGCTCTGGCGGGTTCGACGTCGGCCACGGCGGTGAATTGAACATTCGAGTGGCGCGAAATCTCCGTCAGGTCAGCGCGCGCCATGCCGCTGGCGCCAAAACTCGCGTGCAGCACGCGTTCGGACGGCGGAGCGCTGAACAAGCGCGGCAGGAAATACGGCGCAGCGACGGATGTCGTGGCAATGGCTTTGAGGAAAGACCGGCGAGTGAATTGAGGTAAATTTTTCATCGACCTTCTTTTAGCCCAATCCCCACCTGGAGCGCAAAGCGGAAGTGGCCTGTCAGCCTGGCTGGGGCGCATCGGCAAGTTGGCGGTAGCGGCGGGCGTCTCGCCTGGCGGACTCACCGTGGAATTGGGAACGACTTCGAAATTTGCGGCTCGCTCCGGGCGGCGAGACGCGCGCCCTCTACGGCAGGCGGAACGCCCGCCGCTACTTCCCGTCGTCGGCAACGCCGGAAGGCACCGGAGACCATGAAGCCTGGAGAAATGGATGGAAATCCGCAGGGCCAGCTCTATGCTAACGCCCGCGTTTATGTGCAAGAGTTACTCGTTTTCCTCCGTTCTCCTTATGTCCGGACTTCTCGTCAACACCGGCCTCGGCCAAGACCGAACCCAGGCGCGGTCCATGGTCATTTCACGGGACGGAATCGTGGCCACCGAGCACCCGCTGGCGTCACAAATCGGTGCCATGATCCTGGCACAAGGCGGGAACGCCGTGGATGCCGCCATCGCCGCCAATGCGGCGATGGGAGTTCTCTCGCCGATGATGTGTGGGATCGGTGGCGACCTATTTGCGATCTTGCACGATGCCAAGAGCGGGAAGGTCTATGGACTGAACGCGAGCGGTTGGGCGCCCGCCAAACTGACGCCGGAATTCCTGAACGGCAAAGGAATCACCAATATGCCGCTGACAGGCATCCACAGCGTCACCGTCCCCGGCGCCGTGGACGGATGGCAGAAACTGTTGGATCGCTTTGGCCGGATGAAATTCGCTCAAGTGTTGGCGCCGGCCATCCGGTACGCGGAGGAGGGCTATCCGGTTTCCGAACTTGTGACCGAATACTGGTCGAGCGGCGAAGCGTTGCTCAGCAAAGACACGAACGCCTCGAAAACTTTCTTGCCGAAAGGCAGAGCGCCGCGCCTCGGCGAAGTTTTCCAGAATCCGGCTTTGGCCGAGTCCTACCAGGAGATTAGCCGGCACGGACGCAAAGCGTTTTACGAAGGGAAAATCGCCCAGCGACTTCGGAGCTATTGGCAGCGGCAAGGCGGAACGCTCGAAGCCGGCGATCTGAAGGATTATGCGTGCGAGTGGGTCGAACCGATCTCGACCACCTATCGCGGTTGGACCGTGTATGAAATTCCGCCAAGCGGCCAAGGAATCGCGGCGCTGACGATGCTCAATCTCATGGAGCAGTTTCCAATCGGAGAGTGGGGCCCCAATTCCGCGAGAGCGCTCCACGTCATGATCGAAGCCAAAAAACTGGCTTACGCCGACCTGCTTCGATATGTGGCCGATCAACGGTTCAGCAAAGTCCCCGTCGCGGGAATACTCTCGAAGGATTACGCGAAGGAACGGGCCAAACTGATCGATCTGGCGAAGGCCAACGCTCGCGTCGAAGCGGGGAGACCGCCTGGGGGCGGGTCGGACACGACCTATCTCTGCGTGGTGGATAAGGAAGGCAATCTCGTGTCTCTCATTCAGAGCAATTTTCACGCGTTCGGTTCTGGATTGGTCGCGGACGGAACGGGATTCGCCCTGCAAAATCGAGGCGGACTATTTACTCTGGAACCGGGCCACCCAAATATATTGGCGGGCCGCAAAAGGCCGCTGCACACGATCATTCCCGGCTTTATGGCGAAGGGAGAGATTCGGATCGCGTTTGGCATCATGGGCGGATGGAACCAAGCGCAGGCCCACGCTCAATTTGTCTCCAACGTGGCGGATCATCGGATGAACATCCAGGCGGCTTTGGAAGCGCCACGATTCACCAAGCTCACGTTTGGCGGCAACGACGTGCAGATGGAGTTACGGATTCCCAGGCAGGCTCGCGTGGAGCTGGGAGAGAAAGGACATGAAATTCAACTGCGCGGAGATTTCACTCAAGCAGTCGGTGGCGGCCAAGCGGTGCAGCGGGACTCCGCGGCCGGTATCAATTACGGCGCTTCCGATCCTCGCAAAGATGGAGCCGCGATCCCGGAGCCGCTTTCGGGGAAAGCAAGGCGAACAAGCCGCTGAGATCCTCGGCGGGCAAGCATTGGGATGCTGGTCCGATCAGGTTTCGAATAGCAGCCTTAAGACTCAGGGCTCGCGATCCGGTCGAGTCACGCCGACCCTGCACGTGCCATCCGACAGATCCTTCTCCCTCACCCCAAGGGAGAGTATGTGTTTAGCCTTGGGTAGCGCAGCCGTCCCGGCTGCGGGTTTTGGCAGCGTCTCGCTGCC